>CAJWCA010000114.1 GCA_913020395.1 uncultured Cellvibrionales bacterium
TTGCCCTGTTCCAGGGTCAAAATTTGCGCAAGGTCATCTATATTGGCCATGATCAAATTGAACCAAGTCCGCAGAATGTTGGCCCTGCCCTTCACCGGCATTGCCTGCCAGGCTGGCATTGCCGCTTCTGCCGCATCGATTGCCCGCTGGGTTTCAACGGCACCCAAGCTTGAAATCTTACCCACTACTTCACCGTTGTGAGGATTCAGAACATCAACACTGCCGCCATTATCAGCATCAACCCACTCGCCGTTGATGTAGGACTGAGAACGCAGTAAAGAAGGGTTTTTCAGATTCATTAGGATCATTTCCTTTTTGGGTGGCCTCACAGCTGTAAGGATTTATTCTTGCCATAAACTAGCTAAATAATAGCTATAAATAGTCTATTTGAAAGATTCACTCTGGCGTGGCACAGGATGCCAGAGCGCTTACGCTCATAAAATCAGTTTTTATCGTCACTTAGGTCGACTTATTCTAACCTAAGCCACGTCCAACAGCTCAGTTAAAAATGCCTGAGCCGGTGTAGAGAGCGGGTAGCGGCGGCGAGTGATGACACCCACCTTGCGACTGAGTGAAGGTCCTTGCAGAGGCCGGCACTCAACACCCAAGTTCTGCATTTGCGACATAATCAAATTGGGCACCGCGCTCACCCCCAAACCGGCCGCCACCATCTGCCCGATCGTCACCAACTGATTAGCTTCAAATTGAATCGATAGAAACATCTTGTGTTCGGCCAAGGCCGTGTCTACCAGCTCACGCACACTCGAGGGGCGCTGCAAGGCGACAAAGGGTTCTTTGCTCAAATGCTGCCATTGTATGCTGGCGTGTTTTAACAAGGGGTGAGCGGGCGGCAAGGCGGCGACAAATTTGTCCGTAAATAAAGGCTCAAACACCAGATCCTCAGAGTCGCCGGGATCAAAAGAAACACCAATCTCCACTCGCCCGCTGCGCACCATGTCCACCACGTCCTCGGCAATAATGTCGTGGACACTCACATTAATGGCAGGGTGTTTCTCGCGGAAACTACGAATGATTAATGGCAGCTGAGTACTGGCAAAAGAGGGCATGGCCGCAACCGCTAGTCGCCCTCGCTGCAATGAAAACCGGTTGTGGAGGTCGTCCAGCGCGCCCTCCCAATCACTCAACAGCCGCTGCGCGACCGGCAAGAACTCGGCGCCCTCGGGTGTCAGCGCCAGCGTTCTGGTGGAACGCGCCAGCAATTGCCCACCGACCGCCTCCTCTAGGTTTTTAATCGCTATACTCAATGCGGGCTGAGACAGATGCACCAGCGAGCAGGCCTCCGCGAAACTCTTCGCTTGAGCCACCGCCACAAAGGCTTTGAGCTGTTTTACGGTGATGTTTGATGCCACGGCTTTTGGCGCCCCTCAATTCATTTAATAAACTAATCAATTGTTAGATTAAATCGATTTGCTAAATATAAAGCGCTGTAGGAAGCTTAGCAACCTAAGGGTATTTATTTGGGAGTTTAGAATATGGCTGGATTTAACAAAGTGGTCGGCAGCTACGAAGAAGCAATGGCTGGCCTCAGTGACAACATGACCGTCATCGCCGGGGGGTTTGGCCTTTGCGGCATTCCAGAAAACCTCATTAATCAGATTAAAAAAATGGGCACCACGGGCCTCACCGTGGTGTCCAACAACTGCGGCATCGACGGCTTTGGTCTTGGTGTGCTTCTGGAAGATCGCCAAATTAAAAAAATGGTGGCCTCCTATGTGGGCGAAAACAAAATGTTCGAAGATCAATTATTGTCGGGTGAACTGGAGGTTGAGCTGACGCCCCAGGGCACACTGGCAGAGAAAATGCGTGCCGGTGGTGCGGGCATTCCCGCCTTCTATACCGCCACGGGATATGGCACCCCCGTTGGTGAGGGCAAAGAAGTACGCGAATTTAACGGCCGCCCCTACATTCTTGAGGAATCGGTGACCGGAGATTTTGCCATTGTGAAAGCCTGGAAAGCCGATCGCTACGGCAATCTGGTTTATCGACATACGGCCCAGAATTTTAATCCCGGCGCGGCCACCGCAGGTAAAATTACCGTTGTGGAGGTTGAGGAGATTGTTGAACCCGGTGAGCTGGAACCCAGCCAGATTCATACCCCAGGCATTTTCGTGGACCGTGTCATTTTAGGCACCTTCGAAAAACGTATTGAACAGCGCACTGTGCGCACGGCTTAGGAGAGAAAGACAATGGCACTTACCCGTGAACAACTCGCACAACGTGTTGCCCAGGAACTGCAAGACGGTTATTACGTAAACTTGGGCATAGGCATCCCTACACTAGTGGCCAACTATGTCCCCGAAGACATGGACGTCATGCTGCAGTCCGAGAACGGCCTGCTGGGAATGGGGCCCTTCCCTACGGAAGATGAAATCGATGCGGACATGATTAATGCCGGTAAACAGACGGTAACCGCGATTGATGGCGCGTCCATTTTTTCATCCGCCGATTCCTTTGCCATGATTCGAGGCGGTCACGTAGACCTCACCGTTCTGGGCGCCTTTGAAGTTGACGTATCCGGCAACATCGCCTCCTGGATGATTCCCGGCAAATTAATCAAGGGCATGGGCGGCGCAATGGACCTGGTGGCCGGCGCGGATAACATTATTGTCACAATGACCCATGCCAGCAAACACGGCGAATCAAAACTGCTCGATAGTTGCTCTCTGCCACTGACAGGCGCGGGCTGCATCAAGAAAGTCGTGACGGACCTGGCCTATATCGAAATCGCCGATGGCAAGTTCTGGCTTAAAGAGCGCGCACCCGGCGTCAGTGTAGAGGAGATCATCAAGCTGACAGCAGGTGAACTGCAGGTGCCGGACCATGTGCCTGAAATGAAATTCTAAACAGTTGTTTGAAACACCTGTATAATATCGTCTTTTAATCTTTAAGTTGTTGTTAGGAGTAGTACATGAGTGAACGTGAAGTTGTCGTATTGGCCGGTGTGCGCACCGCGGTAGCCGATTTTGGCGGTAGCCTTAAAGACGTGCCCCCCACCGATTTGGCCGGGCAAGTTATTGCCGAAGCGGTTAAACGCGCGGGTGTTGAGCCCTCGGACATTGGCCACTGCGTGATTGGCAATGTGACCCATTCTGATCGTCGTGACATGTACATGAGTCGAGCGGCTTCACTCAAAGCCGGTCTGCCCGAAACAACACCCGCATTGACCGTCAACCGCTTGTGCGGCTCGGGTTTGCAATCAATTGTGTCTGCAGCTCAGATGATTCTGTTGGGTGACTGCGACGCAACAGTTGCCGGTGGAGCGGAGTCAATGAGTCGTGTCCCCTACTGGTTGCCAAATGCTCGCTTTGGTGCGCGGATGGGTGACGCGGCCATGGTAGATGCCATGACTGGCGCCCTGACTTGCCCGGTGACAGATACTCACATGGGCATTACTGCTGAAAACATCGCTGAGAAGTGGGAAATCAGTCGCGAAGCGCAAGATGCACTAGCGGCAGAAAGCCACAATCGTGCAGAGCGCGCAATCAAAGAAGGACGTTTTGTAGACCAGATTTTGCCCATTGAAGTGAAAACCCGCAAAGGTGTTCAAGTGTTTGAGCAAGACGAACATGTTCGTTTTGATGCAAGCGCTGAAGGTTTTGCAAAACTGCGTCCGGTATTCAAAAAAGATGGCACAGTGACGGCTGCCAATGCATCGGGCCTGAATGACGCCGCTGCGGCCCTGGTTTTGATGGAGCGTGGAGCAGCAGAAAGCAAAGGCCTAAAACCGATGGCCCGCCTGGTGAACTATTCATTTGCCGGCGTGGAACCCAAATACATGGGTATTGGCCCTGTGCCAGCGGTGAAGTCTCTGCTGGAGAAGACCGGTTTAACCGTTGCCGATATTGATGTGTGGGAGGTAAACGAAGCGTTTGCGGCACAGGCACTTGCCGTTGTGCAAGACCTGGAAATTCCACCCGAGAAGGTGAATCCAAACGGCTCCGGTATTTCTATTGGGCACCCGATTGGCGCTACCGGCTCTTTGATCACCGTTAAAGCACTTTATGAATTACAGCGTACCGATGGTCGTTATGCTGTAGTAACAATGTGTATTGGCGGCGGCCAGGGCATTGCGGCTCTGTTTGAGAAAATCTAAGTTCCGAACAGACTTTCCAAAAAGCCTCCAAAAAAAAAGGCCAGCTTAAAGCTGGCCTTTTTAATTTCCTAAGTTCGAAGCTTAGAAATCCATATCAAAGTTAATACCAATGGTACGTGGCTTTGAAGGCCAGGTTTGAGCATTCACCAAACCATAGCCGTAGGTGCCATCAACATCGGCATTCGCACAACCACGCTCGAAGTACTCTTCACTGAAGACATTCTCAACCCACACAGTCACACTCCAGTTATCTGCACTTTCAAAACCCGCACGCACGTTCAAAGTATCGTAGGAGTCCTGTGAGATATTCTCAATCGCGTCGAGGTCGCTGAACTGCTGATCCTGATAGAAGTGCTCCATGGTGAAGAAAGTGTCACCATTTTCCATGGGCAGACGATAGGTTGCCAAGAAAGCCGTATTCACTTCTGGCGCGAAAGGCAAGGCGTTACCCGCACACCCAGACTCTGCACAAGCAACACCGGCCACATCGGAATCATCAGTGATTTCGGTATCTTGCAGAGACAAGGTAAAGAACAAGTCCCAGTGCTCATTAGGCAGGTAGCGAATATCAAATTCCGCGCCGGTGCCTTCTGCTTCACCCAGATTGTCCACCAGACTTGAACCGTTGTCGAAATAAACAAACTGCAGGTCGCTGTATTCGTAGAAATAAACAGATGCATTAATCTGCAGCGTATTGTTCAGCAATTTGGTTTTAACACCCAGCTCATAGCTGTCGACATATTCGGGATCAAACTTGGTGGGTTTTGCGCCATCTGGAATCACATCACCATAGTTTTCGTCCAACCAATCAGCACCATCAACTCCCTCTGGGAAATCAATACCGAAGGTAGCAAATCCACCCGCTTTGTATCCCTGACCGTAGTTACCGTAAATAGACACTTCATCAGAAGGCTGATAGTTAAATGCCAAACGGTGTGTTACTTCGGACCAATCGGCACTGTCGGCGATAAATCCGTCAGTGTAAAAACCGGTGTTAAAGTCATTGCCCAGATAGCCACCTGCATAAGGGATAGAGGTGGACATTTTTTTGCTATCTTCTGTATAACGAACGCCATACATCAAATCCACTGACTCGCTAACGGTGTAGGTGAAGTCGGCAAACACTGCCCAGCCATCACTTTCCACTTTGTTGAAGCTGGCTTCATTTTTATCGGAAAGCGCATCGGCTGCTGCTTCGTCGCGATCATCCTGGGTAACTTCAGATATGTCGTCGTAACCCATCCACCAAACCAGCCAGTTATCATCGGCACAGCTGTCTGCAGGGCCTTCAAAATCATCAGCATCTGTTCTGCTGATAGTGGCACAGTAGTCATTCTCGTCTGCGAAGGCGCCAAACTCAGCGTCGATATCTTCCTGGTAAGCACTGGCACCCAAGAACCAAACAAGATTGTCACTTTCAAAACTCAGGCGAACTTCTTGGCTGAAGTAATCCACAAAGTTATCTTGCATGTAGTGGTCAACACGCAGAGGGCTCGCATCATAGTCTTCCAGGTAATGGAAGTTAAAGGTCTTGTAACCGGTAATTGATGTCAAAGACAGAGATTCGCTGATATCAAAATCTAACTGAAGTGAGACATTAAAAATTTCGGATTCATCGATAGAATCGCGGCCTAACAGGTCAGAGTTGATTTCGTCTCTGTCCAGACCCTCTGCTGGATCCCAGTACACTGACGCGTTTTGTTCGCGGTCTTCATACTGTAAAACCAGATGACCCTCAACCGACTCGCCTTCATATAAAAAGGAGGTACGAATAGAAGAACGCTCGTGGAAACCGTAATTGTCCCCGCCCTGAATGTTATTCAACCAACCATCGTTTTCAGTGGTTAATACACTACCGCGGAAATACAAACGATCGGTCAGCGGCACATTGTAGGTACCGGTGAGTTCATACAAACTATCTTCTGCAATGCTGACCCCGATTTTACCTTCGGTCTCATTAACAGGTTTGGCCGTGATAATGCTCACAGCACCGGCAATGGCGTTGCGACCAAACAGAGTGCCCTGAGGCCCCTTGACCACTTCGGCACGCTCCATGTCAAAAAATGAGGTCTGGACTCCGCCAGTACGACCGGCCCACACACCGTCGACAAATACGGCAACAGACGGGTCACCACCCACACCAAAGTCATTGGTGCTGATGCCACGCATTGCCATCGCATCGGTGAAACTATCTTCTGTCGCGCCATTAAAGCCTGGCGTCATCACTACAAGGCCACGAACGTCGTCAATACCCGCACGCTCCATGAAATCTTCACCAAACGCATTCACTGCCATTGGCACGTCTTGTAAAGTCTGCTCACGCATCTGTGCGGTCACGGTAATTTCTTCAATCTGGAAATCTTGGGAAAACGCAGTGGGAGCTTGAACAGCCGCCACACTGACCGCTGCGGCTAACAGGGTTTTAGAGAAAGCTTTGGATGAATTGAACATGATTGCCCTCATTTTTGTTGGTGTCTAAAGCGCTCGAGCCTCTCAACTCTATAGGCCTGCCCCCTTATCCCGGGAGTTCAATGTGCCTGTGCTTTAATAGAATAGGCTATATTTTGCACGATGCGTAAAACAGCCCCATCGAACAATGCATCTTTTCGAATAAACATTCAACTATTTTATGAGAATATATGTAGGTATTTGATATAACACCCCTCAAAATACCGAGCATACATTCAATATATTTGGCATTTATTACAGTTTCATGCAAACTCTACAACACCAGCTGTAGGGATTATGGAAATAGAGCTGGCTGCCGAACAACAGATGTTATGTGAAAAGTAACAATGATGGGCCTTGCTGAATACAGGAGTGCACAAGTGACATATAGCGTTATAAAACAACAAGTTAAAACACAAAATTTTCAGCCACGGTCACATTTCGCCCGCAGAAAAGTGCCTGCCTTCAAGCGAGACCAAGCTCCACTTGAGCACTGTAGCCTGTTGAGAAACAAGCCTTGCAAGCCCTCATACCCCAAATTTTCTACAGAACACCAACATGAGAATATCGTTTGCCCAAGCCTGGATCAAAAATCGAATGATCAATCATGTTTTGAGGGCGTTTTTTTGTTATTCTGTCGAAATGAGGCCCCTATCAGACACCCATTCAATTTGAGAGTCCCATCATGAGCCACCGTCGCCTATATGAAACAGACGCTTTTGATTATGAGCAAAAAGTCCCTTCTTATTGGGAGTCGTCAGTTGAAGCCCCCTCTGTCACGGGTTCGGCGTTTAATAGTGAGACCATTTACGATGTCGCAGTGATAGGCGGTGGTTTTACCGGCCAGTCTGCTGCACTCACTCTCGCTAAGGAAGGCAACCTGAAAGTCGCCATTGTAGAGGCAGGTGGCGTTGGCTGGGGAGCCTCTGGTCGCAACGGCGGTTTTTGCTGTATGGGTGGAGGTAAAGTGACCTATGACAAGCTGATTAAAAAATATGGCCTCAGTGACACTCAACACTATCTGAGAATCCAGCGTGAAGCCGTGGAACTGGTGAGGTCGATCGGGCAGGCCAACGCCATTGATTTTGACGCCTGTGGCGAAGGGGAAATGATGCTCGCACACAAGCCGGGCATTGCTAAATCATTCAAAGACGAACAATATTTTCTCAAATCACAATTTGGTATCGAGGCCCAGCTATTCAGTCAAAGTGAACTTAAAGAACAGGGAATGAACGCTAAGGGAATTCATGCCGGACTGCACACACCCGTCGGCTTTGGCATAAACCCCTTGAAATATACTTACGGCCTTTATGAGGCCTGTGTGCGAGCGGGAGTGCACTGGCATGAACACTGCGCGGTCGATCAGTGGAGTAAATCTGGTGACTTGCACTTGCTTGACACGGCCAAAGGCCTGCTGCGCGCGCGCAAGATAATTGTAGCAACCAACGGGTATACAGCAGAAAACCTCCACACGGAACTCTCGGGAAAATTGCTACCTGTTATGTCAAACATCATCGTCACTCGCCCCCTTAAAGAATCGGAGTTAGAGGCACAGGGCTGGAACAATCATACAATGAGTTTTGACAGCCGAAACTTGCTGCACTATTTTCGGCTGTTGCCGGATGGACGATTCCTGTTTGGAGGCCGCGGTGGAATCAGTGCCGCCAACAATAGCCTGGTACCGATGGAACAACAACTTACCCGGGAATTTCAACAAATGTTTCCCGAGTGGCGCGACGTAGAAAGAGATTATTTTTGGCGCGGTTTTGCGGCCCTGAGTTATCAATTGAGCCCTCATGTCAGCGCTTTTAAACACGATAAAAGCGCCTTTTATGCCATGGCTTATCACGGAAATGGCGTGGCCATGGGTACCTGGTGCGGACAACAAGTTGCAAATTTGTTACTTGGAAAAAAACATGACATCCCAAGCTTTTTACAAAAACCTTTGCAAAAATTCCCGTTACCTTTTTTACGGAAACTCTACTTACGCGGGGCCTATTTGGGTTACCACATTAAGGACGCTTGTTTTTAAGGCAGAATATAAAGGCAGGGTTTCCGGCCTTTATATTCTAACGCGTTCAATTTAATTAACTTTCCATGTAGACCTTACGTACTTTTTCAACAACGTGGCTAACGCCCGCCCAGCCCTTTTTCAACATGATCATGTCACCCGCTTTTAGCTCATAGACATCATCTTCATCGCCCGTCAAAATCCAATGCCCCTCCAGGATGTAACACATTTCATCGCTAGGGCGCTCGAGACGATATTTGCCAGGCGTGCATTCCCAAATACCATTCTCGCGCCCCTGATCATCTGAATAATAAATTTTTCCGTAAGTGTGTGGTGCGGTATCTTCTAGTGGTCGCTTATGCGCGCCCCAGTCTTCAAGATCATTGACAGCAACAGCTTGGGGGACAAAGGGTAGTGGCATAGGGGTTTCTCCGTTTACTTTATTAAGACTGAATGTCTGGCCTGTGATTCAAAACATTGGGAACGGGCCATGAGAGACAAGGCAACTTGAAATGAATCGACACCTCTAAATTCATCATATCATCACGCACCCCATTAACCGAATTATAGTTCAAGTTAATGCGTTCAGTTTAGGGAAGGACTGTTGCTGTCGAGTAACTTCAATAGGGAGACGAGCTGCGCATCCATTCTGCAGCCCGTTAACATTGATCAATAAGCCCTAATTAAAGGGCATGAATGCGGCTTAGCGCTCGAATTTCTTACTGAGGATAATTGAAGTTTGTGTCCGTTGAACGCCATCGATCAAGGCCATTGCGTCTATATCCCTATCCAGTGCTTCAGTAGTTTCTTCCTGAACAATTGCAGCCAGGTCAAATTCACCACTTAAAGAATACAGCGAGCGAACAGAGCTGAGCTGCTCCAATTGCCTCACTACATGTACAGACTGTTTCTGGTCCACCGCTATCAGCACGTTAGCAGATACCTGACGTTTCAAGTGCTCTGGGTGCAAGCGCACGGTATAAGCCTGAATCACACTGTTTTTCTCTAGTCGCCGCATGTGCTCCTGAACGGTTGCTCGGGTAACACCTAAATTTCGTGCCAGGTCTGTGACACTTTGACGACTGTTCTCCGTCAGTAAATCCAGCAACTGACGATCAAGTTCATCCATTCCGCAGTACTCCATTTTTATTATGTTTATTTAATAAGCCCTCAATCGGCCTGGCCGGTGAGCAGCTCTGGATTTTTCATGTCGTTTGTGTGAAGGTGTGTGTCCGCATCAGGCACTTTCTTTAAGTAAGCCAGCACACTTTTCTTTAGAAATTTTCAAACGCCAGAAATTAGCCAAATTGTACACCTGACCAGCCTATTTGATCAATATAAATTGGCAATTTATACAGTATAATCATTCAATTTGTCGGCACACCCTCCTAAAATAGCTCTCATCTGACCGGATTTGCACCGCGACAGTGCACCCCCGTGCAATGCAAAGGCAAGTCCGACCCATAGGGATCGCTTAAAGGTAAATTGCCATGCTGACAAAAACACGCAGCCCCCAATTCGATATTGAAAATATTCACAACCATATCGCAAAAGAAGGTTACCAAGACCCCTTCCTGCTGCTTGATACCGAAATACTTCGTCACAACGCGAATCGCTTCATGGCCGCGATGCCCCGTGTACAGCCTCACTATGCCGTTAAGTCTAATCCTGACCAACGAGTGCTCTCTTGCATGAAAGAAGAAGGTGTTCGTTTTGAGGTCGCTTCAAAGGCAGAGCTGGATGCCTTATTGGCCATGCAAGTCCCGGCCGCTGAAATATTCTACAGCAACCCTGTTAAATCTCGTCGATACATCGAACATGCCGCATCCAAGGGTGTTGAATGGTATGTCATCGACTCCCCTGAGGAGTTAACAAAAGTAGTTGAAGTCAAACCCGATGCCAAGCTCTACCTGCGTATCTATACCACCAACGAAGGGTCTGGTTATGCCTTGTCGAGCAAATTTGGGGCTCACCCGGAAGAAATCGTCACCATTATTGAACATGCCAAAAAATGCAATGCAAACTTGGCTGGCCTTACCTTTCACGTGGGTTCTCAATGCGCAAACGTTAACAACTGGCGTGTTGGTATTCGAACCGCAAGGGAAGTGTTTGATCAGATGATTGCTGCTGGGTTTAAACCTGAGCTGCTGAATTTGGGTGGCGGATATCCGGTTGAACTGGGCTCCGTGGTACCCTCCATCGAAGAGATTGGCGCCGTGGTTAACAAAGAGCTGGAAGCTTTCCCAGAGGATGTTCGGGTGATTGCTGAACCTGGCCGTTTCATGGTGGCTGACGCAGGTTATTTTGTTGCACAAGTTGTTGGCAAAACTACGCGCTGCGGCAAGCCCTGGCTTTATATTGACGCAGGTTTTTACGGCGGTCTGATCGAACTGAAAGATGGTTTGGGCTATCAAATGCTGACGGACAAATCAGGTGAACTCGTTGGCACCACCGTAGCTGGCCCAACCTGTGACTCTATTGATGTTTGTGTTGAAAACCAACCCTTACCCAGTGACCTGGCTGAAAATGATTTTTTGTATATCAAAAATGCGGGCGCCTACTCAAACGCCTGTGCCAGTGAGTTTAATGGCTTTCCGATTCCAGGATTGGTTGTAATCTAAACCTTCGACAGAGGTGGCAGCGTAGTTGGAATGAATGCTGCCACCTCATAGATCTCACAAGACAAAATGCCTTCAAGCCTTCCTGCTGGCCCTCATATATAAAAACTGCAACGCGAGCGACGCCCCCGCCAAAGATGTCACTTCTGCGTGATCGTAGGCAGGTGAGACCTCAACAACATCAAAACCCACAATATTTAAGTCGGCAATACCTTTTAGGATTTGCATCGCACGGTTAGTTGATAGGCCACCAACAACAGGCGTGCCCGTGCCGGGCGCAAAGGCCGGGTCCAGACAATCGATATCAAACGTCAAATACGCAGGGTTATCCCCCACCTGCTCGCGAATTTGCGCAATAGTTTCCTCCGCAGACTGGTTATTGGCACTATCGGCATCAATCACTTTATATTCGTGACTCGCCACGGTGTATTCAGTGCGAATCCCAACCTGAACCGAGCGAGAGGGATCCACCAGACCTTCTTTTGGTGCAAGGTAAAACATACTGCCGTGGGAGTATTTTTCATCCTCTGAATAGGTGTCGGTGTGGGCATCAAAATGTATTAGCGAGAGCTTACCGTGTGTCTTAGCATGAGCTCTCAATAACGGCAGCGTCACAAAATGATCGCCACCCAGGCTGATCAGTGTTTTACCCGACGCGACGATGGAGGAAGCAGTCTCCTCCACTTGTTTCAACATGTGCTCGCTGTCACCAAAGTGAAATTGAACATCCCCATAGTCGATAACATTCAACCTTTCATCGATGGCGAAATCCCAGGGCCAACGCTTTTCTTCCCAGCGCAGGTTGCCACTCGCCTGCCGAATGCCATTGGGGCCTCCCCGTGTACCGGCTCGACCACTGGTGGCCAAATCATAGGGAATGCCCATGACGACAGCGTCAGTTTGCGTATCATCCAGGTCTCGTGTCAGGGGGAACCCCATATAACTGAAAATATTGCCATAAATAGAGTAATCATCCATGGGCACGTTGTGTTTATCTGTCACGAGATCTACCTCTTTTGTCATTAAACATGATTGAAAAAACATGAATCAGCGAGGGGCACACACCCACGGATCCGTCTTTAACCCTTGTTATAGCCACTTTCGAGCAAAACGCACGGCTTTCACAACTAGCCGTTGGCATTAGCTATACCCGAAACATTATTCAATTACCAACAAAAGGTCAACCAACTGGCCTCCCCTCTTATGGGTATACCCTAATTAGGCAAATGCTATATCCTGAGCGCTATGGTATGGTCGTCCAAAGTTGCATTCTCTCTCATTTTGGAACAGGACCTGTCATGACGGAACGAAAACGCTCCCCTTTTAAAAAAGCGCTAATTCATGGATCTTTAACCGCGATAGTAGTCTCACTTTTTTTATATTGGGGACCGCTCGTTCGTTTAGCACAGGCCGTCACACTGTTTGAAAAACCCTTCATCGTCGAGAATTTTCGTGGCATGAAAGAGATATTCAATACCAAAACGATCGCCAAATCGCCCCAAAGCTATCAATTCAAACAGGCTGATAGCACCCTGAACTTGCCTACAAGCTTTGACTATGCCGGTGAGCAAGTTGATACACAGGCCTTTTTAGAGCACACCCAAACAAATGGCTTGCTCATTATTCAAAATGACGAAATTCTGCGGGAAGATTATCTGCTGGGCCATGATGCGGCCACGCAACATATCTCTTGGTCCATGGCTAAAAGTGTTGTCTCTGCCCTCATTGGAATCGCCCTCGAAGAAGGACACATCAAGAGCATAGAAGACCTCGTAACAGACTATGCCCCTGAACTCGTGGGGACTGGCTATGAGGGCGTTAAAATTAAAGACGCACTTCAAATGTCTTCAGGTGTTGAATTCAATGAAGACTATGCCGACTTCTTTTCCGACATCAATCGATTTGGCCGCACCATAGCCCTGGGTGGCTCTTTTGATCAATTTGCGATGAGTCTGAAACGCGCGCGAGAGCCGGGAAC
>CAJWCA010000115.1 GCA_913020395.1 uncultured Cellvibrionales bacterium
GTTCATTTTCAGTGAAGCTGTAACCTGCTTTCACTTCGTGTGAACCCCAAGATGTATCTACAAACCACTCAACGGTTGCAGACCAGGTATCTTTATTGCGAAATTCAATGGAGTCTTGACCGTACCCCCCCTGGTCCAACATGGCAGTGGTGGGCGACCCACCCATAAAGGCAACATCATTGCGAGAAGACTGATCACTCGCCGCACTGGTTAATTCACCTTCGTGGCTTGCTGCGGCCAAAGTCAAAATAACATTGTCCCAGGTGTGAGAATATTCAATTTTGTAATTGTCGCCGCCCTGATTTTGCGCGCGGTCACGATTCAAAATTACCGTGGGGTCATCTGAACCACTGATGTCAGTGGGATCGTTAAACCACTCTGCCACAATTTTATCGTTTTCGGTTGCCTGCCAGGTTATTTTGGCAAAACCCAAAGTGCGTTCATCTTTAACGGTTCTAACAACATCACCGGATGCGGGGTCGGCAACATCGTCCTCACGTTCTTTGATCTGGTAAGACGTATAGAACCACAACTTGTCCTTAATAATCGGGCCACCCAGCGTAAAGGCCGTGTCAAAGGTTGAAAAGGCTGAGCCTTCAATGTGTTTATTGTCGGCCACCAGGCTGTCGCTCTGCATGTAATAGTTCGCAGAACCGTGGAATTCATTACTACCCGACTTGGTGATAACACGTGAAACCAGGCCTGTACCCCCTTCGTATTCCGCTGGCAAACCGCCGGTGAGAACGTGTTGCTCCTGAATAATTTCAGAGTTGAAGTTTGCACCAAATTTACCGTTGTAGTGATCGGTAATGTTGACGCCATCAATGTAATACATGTTATCGGTGGAAGAACCAGAGGTATTGCCTTTGGAGTCAACGGCATCTGAATAGTTTACACCCGACTTCGAAGAAGGGTTGCCACCCGCAGAAGGTTTTGTGCCGGGTGCCAATTGCAAATAGGACTGAAAACTACGCCCCGTGGGCAGTGCTTCGGTTAAATCTAGTGTAATGTCCTGCCCTACAGTAGCAGACGTGGTATCCACCAGCTGCATCGTGCGGCCCAACACCATCACCTCTTCAACATCTGACTCCATGCGTGATTGCAAGGCATAGCTAAGCGCAAAACTCTTGCCACTCACTACCCGAACATTTTTACTCTTAACACTCTGGTATCCTTTCCCGTTGACCTCTACCTCATATTTCGTGGATGGATCCAGCCCCACCAACTTAACTTCACCGTTTGCATCGGTCACTCCTTTGCGCCCAGTTAAACTCTCGGAGGTGTGTGCATCCACCATCACACCGGCCACAGCATTACCATTGGCGTCAACAATCTTGATTCTCAACGCGCCTGTATCAGCAAATACTGTCGCAGAACTTATCGCGGCACCTAGCAATAGGGCCTTAGCAGAAAGCTTCATTTCATTTCCTCAATTTATATTTATTTTAGCTCTGTGGAATGCAACAAGCCGAGCCTAAACAACCAGGCAACTGCAAACCGCTAACTCAAATTATTTTTACTTGAGAAGATATATTTCTATCCGCTACATCCATGTTTTCGGTAACCGCAAAACCCACCATAACGAATACATCAGAATTTTCTTCTGTGCCTATTGGACGTATCGGAGAAAAGTGCCCTCAAAAAAAATACTAAAAAATAATTTTTAATAATTAAAAAATATTGGAATTACCAACAATAAGACGACAGAAAATCAGGCAGAGGGAATAGTATGGGAGAAAATAAACAAACTAAAACACTCACAACAGAATGGTGAGTGCCAACAAAATTAAAAATCGCTTCCTTGCGGCTATCCTTTGCCACCTGCAAAATCAGCATCAATCATCAGCGGCCTATCGACAAACATCAATAGACACACCACAGACAATAAAATGGCGCCTTGCCGCAGGCACTTCCCGTTAGTGTCCTTATTTTTCCTCAATTTCTTTGTTTTTATCCCTCACAATGAAGGTGGGAATCCATCCCGAATTCCTCTTCATGCAAGGCTCATTTTACCGCTATAGAAGCCGATCTATTTCAATCTGTCATATCTATATTTTTGTATATAACAAAAAGTAGCATTCCTCGCGTAAAAATCGTTTTCTACACTATCTAGACGTTCAAGCGCAAAAAAACCTCAAAAAGTTTTAAGGCTTTTTTATATTAAAAACTGACATTCGATATGCAAGTGTAGAAGGTTTGATGCCCAATAATTTTGCCGCCCCCTGCTCTCCGGATATTTTCCACCCGGCACTTCTCAGCGCTTTGATGATGTTGGCCTTTTCCAAGCGGCGGAATTCACTGTCGGTTAGGAAGTCTGGGCCTTCAATAGCAGATTCGGCAGACTCGTTTTCAAGGGTGGCATTGGGGAGGGCCAGATCTAAACGCAACACTGAGTTGCCTGACAGGATCAATGCGCGTTCAACAACATTCTTTAACTCACGAATATTACCGGGCCAAGCATGGCCCTTTAGCAGTTCAGCTCCCTGCCGGGTCATGTGCAAAGGCTCCCGCCCCTGCTCCTGAATAAAGTGATTTAAAAAATGCTGCGCCAGAGGAATAATATCTGCAACACGGTCTCGAAGCGGTGGCACATCAATTGGAAATACACTTAAGCGATAATAGAGATCCTCTCGAAAACGTCCTTGCCGCACTTCCGTCGCCAAGTCACGATTGGTTGCCGCAACAATACGCACATCAACCGACAATGTTTTTTCATCACCAATGCGCTCAAACTCTTGCTCCTGCAAAGCGCGCAATAGCTTGCCCTGCAAATCCAACGGAATTTCACCCACCTCATCCAGAAACAAGGTTCCTCCGTTTGCCAGCTCCAGCCGCCCCACTCGGTCTCGATGAGCCCCGGTAAAAGACCCTCTCACATGACCAAAAAATTCGCTTTCAAATAAATCCTGGGGAATGGATGCGCAGTTCACTTTTACCATCGGTGCGTTAGAGCGCTCACTGTGATTGTGAATTGCCCGGGCGATCATCTCCTTGCCAACACCAGACTCACCTAAAATGAGCACACTGGTATTGGTGGCGGCAACCGCTTCAATCTGACTCAAGGTTCTTTTTAAGGCCTGGCTGTCACCAATAATTTCACCAAAGTTTGCATTAAAATTAATCTCCTGACGAAGGTAGTCCCGCTCCAGTTCCAACTGTTCTTTCAAACCTTTAATTTCGAGGTAAGCCGCCTCGCGTGCCCGGTCGGCCTCGCGCTGCTCTGATACATCGCGAAAAACAACAAGCGCGCCCTGCAATTCACCGTCTTCCCAAATCGGTGTGCTGGTATATTCAACCGGGAGACTAGTGCCACAGGAACGCCAAAATACTTCATTGCTGGCGCGGTGCACTTTGCCATCTCTTAAGGTCGCAAAAATTGGACACTCCTCCCGGGGGTAGTGACTGCCGTCCTCATGGGAATGATGGTGAATATCGTGCAGCAAGACACCAATCAGCTCTTCTTCCTTCCAGCCCAGAATTTCAATGGCGGCATCGTTAACAAAGGTGGTTCTACCCTCCCGGTCCAATCCGTAGATGCCTTCGTCTGCGGCACCCAAAATCAGTTGATACATCTGCCTTAAGCGGCTCAGGTCTTTGCCTTGGCTGACACCATCACTCACGGTTCCCACCCCCTAACTCTCAACTTTTTGATACTGAAATCACAGTATATTGTGATTCACAGAAAATTGCGAATCGTGATAAACCTGTAAGCAATTGATTTATAGCAACTTTACTGTTTGGCACGAAAAATGTAATAGCAGAACTGAGGTAGCAAAACCTAGATTTGAAAGATACAGCTAGTAGATCACAGGAATAGATAAGTCGCATTTAGCCGATTGAACCCCTACCAAACAATAAGGATAGTCACCATGCCAGCCATCAAGCTATATCGCCACCCACTTTCAGGCCACAGCCACCGCGTAGAATTGTTTCTGTCTATTCTCGGGATTATGCCGCAGGTCATTGATGTCGACGTATTAAATGGCGAACATAAACAGCCAGCCTTTTTGAAGAAAAATGCCTTTGCTCAGGTGCCTGTACTTCAGGATGAACACATCGTTCTTGCAGACTCTAATGCGATTCTCTGTTACCTGGCTAGAAAATATGACCCACGCAGAACCTGGTTTCCCACCGAAACCGTGGCCGCCACACACGTGCAACGCTTCCTGTCTATTGCGTCCGGTCCTATTGCCGCAGGTCCGGCAACGGCAAGATTGATCAATGTTTTTGGCGCACAGCTCGATCACAATCGCGCCATTGAGCAATCCCACGCCCTGTTCGCGGTGTTGAACACTCACTTGCAATCGCGCACTTGGCTGGCCGGTGAAAACCCCACCATCGCCGATATCGCTAACTATACTTACATCGCCCATGCGCCAGAGGGAGATGTTTCACTCGCAGACTATCCCAACATTCGTGCCTGGCTTGAGAGTGTGGAACATATTTCAGGCTTCATTCCCATGCAAACCACCAAAACCGGATTAGCCGCCTAACACGTGTTCCACAAACAAGCCCTTCCCGCTGGAGGGGCCAAAAAAATTTGGAAGCTATCATGAGCACAGAGAAACCCAATACACCTTCTTCTTCACCCTTTCATCGCGGTGAACACATCCTGCAAAGCCGCATGGGTGTGCGCGAGAACATGGAGCGTTTTGGCCGCAAGGTGATTCGTGACTACATGCCAGAGCAACACCGCACTTTCTACCAGCAATTGGCATACATCCTGGTTGGGCACGTTGACGACAAGGGCTGGCCCTGGGCTTCCATTCTCTGTAACCCTCCCGGATTTATGTCATCTTCCGATGAGCGCTCACTCAACATAGAGGCCAAACCAGCACTGGGCGATCCGCTTGAAAAAACATTTCATCAAACCGAACGCAAAAACCAAAGACTGGGGCTGCTCGGCATTGAACTGGAAACCAGAAGGCGCAATCGACTCTCGGGCACATTGAAACAAGCCAGCGGCGACAGTGTAAACATCGCCGTGGATCAGGCCTTTGGCAACTGCCCTCAATATATTCAATCCAGAGGGTTTGAATTTGTGGAGCGCGATCAGGCGCCTTCCACACACACCTTAAACACCCTCGATGCAGACGCCATTGCGCTGATTAAAAACAGTGATACCTTTTTTGTGTCCAGTTATGTGGGGTCCCCTACCCGCCAAAACCATCAGGACCCAGAGGAAATTGTACACGGCGTCGACATTTCCCACCGAGGCGGGCAGCCCGGGTTTGTGCAGGTCAACAGTGACAAAAAACTAACCATTCCAGACTACACCGGCAATTTCCATTTCAACACTCTGGGCAACTTTCTGGAAAACCCCAAGGCAGGTTTGCTTTTTATCGACTTTGATCAAGGGCATTTGCTGATGCTGACCGGTCGTGTAGAAATCATCTGGGACAGCGAAGATACACAACATTTTGAAGGCGCGGAACGTTTCTGGACCTTTGAATTAGAACAGGCCCTGTGGTCCAAACACAGCTTGCCCCTGAAGTGGACACCCGCAATACCCTCACCCAATAGCAGCCTCACAGGCAACTGGACAGAAGCCGAGAATCGCCGGCATCTCGAGGGCCAACGAAAGGCCTGGCAGGGTTATGAGGTGGTAAAAATTCAGGATGAAAGCGACAGCATTCGCTCTTTTTATTTCAAGCCAAGCGACGGGGCAAAACACCCATTTCTAGCGGGTCAGTTTTTGACAATTCGAGCAACGATAGACGGCAAAACCCAAATCAGAACCTATACCGTTTCCAGCGCCCCCTATGAAGATCACTACCGAATTAGTGTTAAGCGGGACGGTGTGTTCTCTCAATATTTGCACCAGAACTTGAGCACAGGCGACCATATTGAAGCACAGGCTCCCGCAGGCGACTTCGTGTTTAACGCCGAGGAAAACAGGCCCGCACTCATGATTGCCGCCGGAGTTGGCATTACCCCCATGGTGTCGATGTTGCGCCACGCACTCGCCGAAGCTGTCAGGCTCCGTCACCTGCGACCTATCTGTTTGATGGTGGTAGCGCGCAACCAACAAGAGCAAGCCTTCTATCAGGAGCTTGAGCAGATTGCGCAAAACGCCAACGGCCTGATTGAGGTTTACTGGTGCCTCACTCAAGCCGACCCAGACTCAACCCTGGCCCAACATTACCACCTCGAAGGTCGCCTGCAGGATGAGCACTTCGTCAAGGTATTGCCCACCACTCCAAGCGATGTGTTGCTCTGCGGACCCGCGGGTTTTATGCAAGACAGCTACAACACACTTCGTCGTCTGGGCGTGCCCGATAAAGACATTCACGCAGAGTCTTTTGGCCCCGCATCAATGCAGCGAGACACCGACACCATCGACCACAGCGCCAACATCGCTGAGAGTGCAGTCATCACAGTGTTAGATCAAGACCAACAGGTTCTCACCGAGCAATCCTGGCAGAAGGAGGATGGCAACCTGCTGAACTTTTTTCAAAACCATGGCATGGAGCCCGCTTATGGTTGCCGCAATGGGCAGTGCGGCAGCTGTACTGCCAAACTGGTAAAGGGCAAGGTGGACTATGAAGGTCACGACACAATTGCACATGAGACCGACAGGGTACTGCTGTGCTGCGCCAAACCCGCCAAAACACCCGATGATGAAACACCAAGCTTAACGGTCGAATTAATCAACAACTTGTGATCGCAGGAGGTCAAAATTGGGCTCTGCCACTTAATATTTAGGTCTATATCCGCTAAAATCGCCTCCTTTCGATACTACTTAGCCAATACAGACAGAGATAAGACGATGGGCAGAGCTTACCAGAACCGCAAAGAATCCATGGCCAAGACCTCCAATCAAAACGCCAGGGTCTACAGCAAATATAGCCGTGAGATATACATTACCGCCAAATCCGGTGGCTCTGACCCCGCCGGCAACCTGGTTCTGCGAAGCCTGATAGACCGCGCCAAGAAGGACCAGGTGCCAAGCCACGTGATTCAAAAGGCCATCGACAAAGCCCAGGGCGGAGGCGGTGAAGACTTCTCTACCGCACGTTATGAAGGTTTTGGCCCCAACAATACCATGGTGATTGTTGACTGCCTGACCGACAACCACAACCGCACCTTCGGCGACGTGCGTGTTTGTTTTAACAAGTCCAAAAATAAGCTGGGTGGTCAGGGTAGCGTAATGCACATGTTTGACCACTGTGCGATTTTCGTTTTTGACGGCGATGACGAAGAGGCGATTCTCGAAGCCCTGATGATGGCCGACATCGATGTCACCGACATTGAGTCAGAAGACGGAAAGATCACTGTTTTTGCACCCCATACGGAATATGGCAAAGCTAAAACGGCCCTGATGGACCTGTTGGGTGACATTGAGTTTGATGTAGACGAAATTCAGTTTGTGCCACAGGAAACCACGCCGATCAGCGGTGAAGACGTTGCGACACTTGAGAAACTGCTGGAAATGCTTGAAGACCTTGAGGATGTACAGGCCGTTTATCACAGCGCCGAGTTTTAACTCGACAGGTAACACCGCGTTGAGGCCGAGCGATCGCTCGGCCTCAACTCTTTAATCCGCTTACAACTCAGCCAATATTTTATCTAAACCGACTTTTGAACGCCTCACCGCCTCCAACGGCGTCATACCGTTAGGGTAGTCTTCCTGTTCCAATACAAACCATTCGGTCCCCCCAACTGCCAGCTCCGCGCGAATCACTGCGGGCCAGTCGGTCAGGTCTTGCCCAATAAACGGAAGTCGATTCTCCGTGCCGGGAGGCAACTTTGCCTTTATGTGTGTGGTCTGGGTTCTGCCAGGATATTTATGCACATAATGAATGGGATCTTCGCCCGCATACGTTACCCAACCAACGTCCAATTGCAGCACAAAATCCTCATCCGTAGAGCCAGCAATATAATCCCAGAAATTAGTGTCCCCAAAAGGTTCAAACTCGCGGTTGTGATTGTGGAAGCCCGCGCGCATGCCATAGGGTTTTAATGCCTTAGCCATGGCGTTCAGGTCGCTGACCAGAGACTCCACTTTGTCTGGATCCCAGGCGCGTGTATCCCAACCCACCACTAACACATCAACGCCGAGAGTTTTGTAAAAAGCAACGGTCTTTTCAATGGCTTCGGGGCTCACTTTATCAAAGCTGGTATGCGCGCCACTGACCTTAAGGTTTAAACTATCCAACAGGGCCTTCAAGCCCTTTGCATCCTCTTCATAGGGCCCAAAATAACGGGCAAATTCAACGGCCTCAAAACCCATGTCTGAAAGGGCCTTTAATGTGCCCTCAAAATCCTCTTTCAGGGCATCTCTGACCGACCAAAGCTGAACACTCACTCTAGGGTCGTGGTGTTCGGCCTGGCTCGCCAAGGCACTCATCAGCAATACACCAGCCGTCGCCATCAATATTATTTTTTTAAAAAAGTTCACTGTTATCACCTTGTTTCAACTCCGAAAAATACACACTACAAACGGGACGCTTTAAATTCTTTTGCCGCAAAATCCACCGCGCGGACCGTTAACGCCATAAATGTGAGACTGGGGTTCTGGGGAGGCGACGAACAATAGCTCGAGCCATCGGTCACAAAAAGATTTTTCACATCGTGACACTGGTTAAATCCATTCAACACAGAGGTGCGAGGGTCTCGGCCCATTCGCGCAGTACCCGTCTCGTGAATCGCCAGCCCTGGTGCGCCGTGATAAACCTCACTGGTGACATGTTTTAAACCAATGGCCTTGAGCATTCTCTCCCCCTCGGCCGCAGCGTCCTCCATCATGTCGGTTTCATTTTTCGAGAACTGGCAGTTTACATGCAACTGAGGCATGCCCCACTTGTCTTTCAAGCTTGGATGCAGGCTAACGCTATTTTCAAAGCGGGGTAACATTTCCCCCTGGGCGTATAAACCGAATCGCCATGCTCCCGGATGCCTCAGTGACTCTTTAAAGTCTTTACCCAAACCGTCTTTGTATTGACCGCTCTTCCAACTCTCGCGATAGGATCCACCACCAAAGGAATAACCCCGTTTGAACCCTCTTTTTTTATCGGGACGAAAATAGAAGTTAGGCATTAAAATTCCGGTCGGCCTGCGACCTGAATAATACTCGTCTTCAAACCCTTCAATTTCACCCGATGCACTGGCATTGAAATTGTGATCCATAAGGTAATGGCCCAACACACCAGAACGATTGGCGATCCCCTGGGGGAAATGTGATGATGTTGAGTTCAACAGAACCTGAGTGGTTCCCAACGTGGACGCACACAGAAAAACTATCTTGCCCCGATACTCGCGCTCACTTAAGTCTTCGTTGTCGATGACTCTCACCCCGGCTGCCCGCTGAGTGCGTTCATCATAAATCACACTGTGAACCACACTGTTTGGGGCGATGGTTAAATTCCCGGTTTTAGTGGCCGCAGGCAAAGTAGAACTCTGAGTAGAAAAAGGCGCACCAAAAGAGCAACCTTTTTGACATTCGTCACGTGCCATACACGGCGCGCGCCCCTGTTCAAAATGATGCGGGCGCGGCTGGCTCAAATTGGCCGTGCGCCCAATGATTATATTTCTATCGGGGAACTGATTTTCTATCTTCGACTTCACAAACTTTTCAGGTGAAGTCATCTCAAACGGGGGCAGAAAATCCCCGTCTGGCAATTGCGGCAAGTTGTCTGATGCACCACTAATACCGGCATGATTCTCTACATGACTATACCAGGGAGCGAGATCCTGGTAGCGAATGGGCCAGTCATTGCCGTGGCCATCCAGGGTATTGGCTTCAAAATCAAATTCACTCAAACGATAGGACTGACGAGCCCAGGTCAACGACTTACCGCCTAACTGATTGCCTCGAATCCAGGTCCATTGAGTGCCGGGTTCGGTAGAATAAGGCAGGTCGCGATCATTGCCAAAAAAGTGCTTGGTGGCGTCATTAAAAGCGTAACATTCTTTCTGCACACTGTGCTGTTGGTTGGCTAATAAATTCTCAACTTCACCACGAGTGGGCATATCCCAAAGCGGCTTGCCTTCACCGGTGTAATCTTTGCGGTGTTCAACCACTCGCCCCCTCTCAATCATCAGCGTTTTGAAACCGCGCTCACAAAATTCTTTAGCCGCCCAGCCCCCGGTAATACCCGAGCCAACGATAATCACATCGTAAACTTCGCTGCTTTCTTTCACATATAAACTCATTTTTTCACCTGCTCAAGTGGCCCAGCCAAGGTCTGTTTTTTTATGGGGGATAGAACCTTTAAAACCGCCCGGTACGGGCTGGTACCGCAACTCTTTAGTGGAACCTACCTCTGAGGTGTAGAAAGAGAAAACAACCAGGCTTTTGATTAATTTGAAATCCCACCGATCGCCTTCATGAAAGGGGCTCTCGCCTCGCTCAAGTGTTGTTAACAGATCGAGCTGCTGCGCATTGTTTAACTGATTGAAATCCCGCAAATGCCGATCGACAGATACGGCCTCCACCCGCTTGAGAAGTGCATGGGCCCGCTCTTTATCCTTGGTTTCACCACAGTAAAAAAGCTGGTTATCGATAAAACCGTGGGCGTCCAGATCCGCAGCACTGGGTGTGTCGGTCGCGGGTATAATTAAGCCGCTGATTTGTTTTAACAGAGCCATTTCGTGGCGCTTAAAGATTTGACCATCACGTTTTTCGCTATCGGCTTTAGGTGTATAGGCCATCGCGGTGGAGATACCTTGAGCGCTCAATAAGGCCCCTGCGGTAATGCCTCCCATCCACTGGCCAAGACCATTGAGAAAGGCTCGCCTCGACGAGCCTGTTTGAGCAACTGAGGCGTTGACCTCATTTGCAGGCGCATCTGGGTTTGCCCGGGAATCCGTTTTCACATCCATCCTCTCAACCTCACTCGCTAAACACAGGCGCATCAGCTGATGGTCTGTGCCGACGCTGCATATAAAAATAGAGCCCACTGAAACACACAATTAGCGCGACGGGAAAGAGGGAGAGATTTGTCAGGACTGCATGCCCCGCCATCAGTTCCGCCTCAGCCCCAGTCGCCTGCGCCAACAAGGCTTTCTCTCGAGCCCCATCAATCCAGGCCCCAATCACCGGGTTCCACATACTGACGGCAAACATACCCGCGCCACCCAAAAGCGACATGCCCAATGCGCCTGTTTGTGGCAAATTCTCCGCCACAAAACCAATCATCGTTGGCCAAAAATACGTGACACCCAGGGCAAATAGAATCGCCGCCAGATAAACAAAACCGCCTGTGGCAATACTCATTGCGTAGATGCCTGCAAAAGCCAGAACGGAAGACCCCAGCAATACACCAACAGGGTTCACACGCGTGATCAGTGGGCCGGCAAAATAACGCCCCACCGCCATCAAACCCGTGATCAGTGCCAATATCAACATGGGGGACGCACCCGACGCGCCAAGAATTCGTTCAATCCACTGCTGCGTGCCCAGCTCTGCGGTCGCGGTTAAGGTCATACACAGCACCATAAACAAAAACAGCGGAGAGGCCAGGCCTTTAATATTTTCGACCGTTGAAGTTTCAATATTGTGAGTGCTGGGAAATTGTTCTTTGAACACCAGGTAACCATAGGCAAGTGTTGGAATGATCATGATCGCAATCTGAGCCTGCCACCCCCAGCCGCCATCAGTCATGAATTTAGACAGAATGGCACCAATCACAATGCCACCGGGAAACCAAACGTGGAAGCGGTTTAACATGGTGGTTTTCTGGGAGTGATAGATGTCGGCGACCAATGGGTTACAACCCGCCTCTACCGCGCCGTTGGCAAAGCCGATTAAAAAGGTTGATATCAGCAAACCCCAAAAACCTTCAGCGGCCATAGTTAAAGACAAACCGAGCAGATGGCACACAAACGCCACCGCCAGCAGATTTTTTGCGCCGATCCAGTTATAGATCACACCACCCGCCATCACCGCAATGGGAAAGCCGAGAAAGGCCATCGCATTAACCCAGCCCAATTGGCTGTCGCTCAAACCGAAGTCAGCGCCCAGTTGCGTGAGAATGCCCGCACGGATGGCAAAGGTCATGGATGTGACCGTCAAGGCAATACAGCAGGCCGTAAACAACCTGGAGTGCTGATTGGATTCTGTTTGCATAATCGAAGTCCTTATTATTGTAATGTGAGTAACAACTGGCTGGGGAGTTTAAAAACAGAACACTCCGTCAACCCGGCTTATTTTATTTCAGACCTAATAGTTTTCTGTTCAATCCTGTGTCGGCTTGCACTGCCGCGAAATCGTCAAACGCTTTATCTGCGGGCTCAATGATATGGGCCTCAATAAAGGCCTTCCCCTCCCTTGCCCCCGCCTCTGAATGTTTCAAACAACACTCCCATTCAAGCACTGCCCAGCCCTCAAAACCATATTGAGTCAACTTGCTAAAGATGGCACCAAAGTCGATTTGGCCATCGCCCAGAGACCGGAATCGGCCGGGCCGCTCCTGCCAACCCTGATAACCGCCATACACCCCCGAACGAGCAGAGGGCACAAACTCAGCATCTTTGACATGAAAGGCTTTAATTCGTTTATGGTAGAGATCGA
The DNA here is from genome assembly GCA_913020395.1 of uncultured Cellvibrionales bacterium. Taxonomy (GTDB): domain Bacteria; phylum Pseudomonadota; class Gammaproteobacteria; order Pseudomonadales; family Cellvibrionaceae; genus CAJWCA01. The sequence goes on from CAJWCA010000115.1 coordinate 12,515, forward strand.
TAAAACCGAGATAATCCATTTGTTGCAAAACAAAGTGACTGGGATCGTAGAGGATATTGGCTCTGGGGTGATGATCTACGGCCTCCAGAAAACGTTCAAACGTGGCACCGTCATGCAGGTCTTCACCGGGGTGCAGCTCATAACACAGATCCACACCCGCCTTGTCAAAACAGTCCAGAATGGGCAGCCAGCGCCTGGCCAACTCTGTAAATCCTTCTTCAACCAAACCGGCCGGACGCTGGGGCCAGGGGTAAAAGGTGTGCCACAGCAGCGCGCCTGAAAAACTGGCGTGGGTGTTTAAACCTAATCGAGCACTCGCTTTGGCCGCACATTTCAGTTGATCAATTGCCCACTCAGTGCGGGCCTCTGGGTTTCCACGCAAGTGCTCAGGTGCAAAGCCGTCAAACATTTCATCATAGGCCGGGTGCACTGCCACCAGCTGCCCCTGCAAATGGGTCGACAACTCAGTGATTTCCAAGTTGAAGCGTTTGACCAGTGCCAGAACATCATCGCAGTAATCCTGACTTTCGGCCGCCAGACTCAAATCAAATAAACCGTTTTTGTTGCCGCCTGAGGTGGGTAATTGTATGCCCCGATAACCAAGACCTGAGGCCCAGGCACA
>CAJWCA010000116.1 GCA_913020395.1 uncultured Cellvibrionales bacterium
ATTTTTAAGGCATCCGTAGGCAAACCCAGGCGCTGGGCCCGCATCGCCACCTGTTGCAATGACTCCTCTCCTGTCACATATAGGGCGGGCATGTGCTGGGCTAAATAACAGAGTGTCTGCAACAGCAGCGTACTTTTGCCAGCGCCAGGGTTACCACCGATCAGCACAACGGATCCGGGCACAAACCCACCGCCAAGAACGCGATCAAATTCGCCGGCTCCACTGGAGAAGCGAGGCACATCTGTCAGGCTGATATCGCTCAAGGTTTGCATGCGAGTATCAACTGAACCGGCAAATCCGTCGAATTTTGCCCCCCTGTTACTGGGGCTCGGCCCTAAACGCATTTCAGCCAGGGTATTCCAGCCACCACAATCGGTACACTGACCCTGCCATTTGGAATAATCAGAGCCACAGTCATTACAGACATAGGCCGTTTTTTGCTTTGCCACACACACTCCTTCAGGGCCTGGGGAAAATCTCGCGTCTACGGTAACAGAGGTCTATTCAGCTTGCGAATCGAGCCTTAAGTTCAGGACACTAATGAGCCCATGTGCTAAAGTTGCGGCCTATGTCTATATCCTTAATACCCGAGAAAAACATTCAAATTTCGCCCTCTCTGGCCACTACTATTGGCCTGGAGGAGGCGACCATGGTCTCTATCTTGGCTGAGCTGCTGGACCACCGCGATGGCAACCATGACCAGGGTTACCTGTGGCTGCGTCTGACGGAAGACAGCATCCAACGTTTTATGCCCTTCTGGACCGAACACGACATCCAACGCATAAGTAAAAACCTGGCCGATACCGGTATCTTATTGATCCATTCCGCGCCCTACACTCGCAGCCGAGAGCTGCACTTTGCCTTTAATGAGCAGGCACCATCAAGTCAGGGCGCAGAATTCCACACGGAGCAGGCGCCGCGCCCACCCGCAATGCAAACAATCAAGCCCGGCGCTAATCGCATTGCACCCAACTGGCAGCCCAATGGAGACCTGATCAAACAGCTTGGTCAGCACAGCATTCCGGTCGAGTTTGTTTACGAGCAACTTCCCGAGTTTATCACCTACTGGAGCGAGCGGGATGAACCCCATCACTCCTGGGGTTCAAAGTTCCTGAAACAAGTGTTGAGAAAGTGGCGGGAACGGCAGAGTGAATTTGGGCGACGCGATCAGGAAATTGCGATATTCTCAGGCTGGCAACCCAGTCAAGATGCCCTCGACATCATGATTCGCCAGGCTCAGGTAAACCCGGCCTTTATCGATGATGCCGTGCCAGAGTTTGTGCTCTATTGGCAGGAGCGGGGGGAGAAGTCCCGGGCGTGGAACAGCAAATTTATTCAACATGTCAGGCGTCAGTGGGCGCGTTATAATTCCGCGCTGGAACACGAGACTGAACCACGTCGTATTCCGCCCAACTGGCAGCCTAATGACGATGTCTTTGACGTACTGAAACTCGCCAATATCGATTTGGCTTTCGCCCGGGGTTTGGTGCCTGAATTTGTGCTGTTCTGGCGAGACGGCAACCAGGTACACACCTCTTGGAATACCAAATTTTTGCAGCACGCAAAATATCACTGGGCACGCCGTCACCAGTTGACGATTAAAAATACACACTCTTTACAGGCCGCACATCATGCAGGACAGCAAAACCCTAGTCTCACAAGCCGCACAAGAGATCGCTCGCTCGTCGACGACCTCACCGACAGAAGCTGGGCCAGCTGAACAGAAAACACGGCCAGGCAACAAACCGAGTGACGGGCATATCGACGCACTGAACGAAGTGTTTGCCTTACTGCGCATTAATTATCATAACCAATATTACAAAGCCTATAGCGATACGCAGGTGCTCAATCAAATCAAACGTTTGTGGCTTGAAAGCCTGTCTCGATTCGAGCCTGAAGTATTACTGCGCGGCGCCAAAAGAGTGATTGAAAACAGTGAGTTTCTACCCACCCTGCACACCATGATTCAGCACTGTGAATCTGAATCGAGCGAGGGTTTGCCCGACGCCCACAGCGCCTACGTAGAAGCCTGTAATGCGCCCAGCCCCAAGGCCAGCGCCAAGTGGAGTCACCCGGCGGTTTATTATGCCGGCCGGGACAGTGACTGGTTTTTTCTCGCCGGCAATAATGAAAATGTGGCTTTCAAGGTTTTTCAACGCCACTATCAAAAATATTGTGAGCAGGTTATTGCGGGCGAAACATTACTGTCCCCCGATACACCTGCCCTGCCGGAAACCATTGAGACACCATTGTCCAGTGAAGAAAACCGAGCGCGCATGGCAGCCATGCGCAAAGCCTTAGATATTTAGGCAATATAAAAACGAGGTTCAAAGGCACTCCGAAAGGAGTGCGAAGAGAAACCGGGGCGCGAAGCCCCGGCATTGACTTAGATTTCGAAATCCACTACCGGATAACCCAAACCCTCTAGCTCTGGGCGCAAACTTTCAGCATCCCCCACAACCACCATCACCATTTCATCCAAGTTTAAATAACGCTTGGCTAATGTATTGACTTCATCCTGGCTGAGCTCATCCACTATTTTCGCCTGCTGCTTAACAAAATCGCGAGGCAGATCATATTCTAGAATTTTGCTCAAAAAACCCAGCTTAGCCATGGGTGTTTCGTACTTCAGTGCATCTTTTTGATTGATCGCACTGCGCGTGAAGGCCAGTTCTTCGTCAGTAATTCCCGACTCACGATAGCTTGCCATTTCATCCACAAACTCTTTGATTGAGGCGGCCGTTACGTCAGCTCTGACCGAAGAGGATGCGGTAAAAGACCCGCTCAGCTTACTGCCCGAGAACCCACTCCAGGCGCCGTAGGTATACCCCTTGTCTTCACGCAGATTTAAATTAATACGACTGTTAAACGCACCACCCAAAGCATAATTCATCAGACCCAAACGATAAAATTCACCGGTGAAATCTCGGGTAATAGAACGTTTACCAATTCGTATCGACGATTGAGCGGCGTCATCTTTGTTGACCAGGTAGATTTTGGTTTTATCCACAGTTGGCACAGGTAAGTCTAATGACAGCTCAGGGGCGGAACCCGTCCAGTTGTCTAATACGGGTTTAACAAGAGACAACAAGGAGGACTGTTCTAAATCGGACACAACAATAATTTTAGCATCCTGGGGTTTAAAGTGAGTTTGATAAAACTCGCTCACATCTTTCAATGAAATAGCTGCAAGTGATTCTTCAGACCCACCGCTTTGTTTGCCGGCAATAGTGTCCCCATAAAGCAGTTTGTTGTAGGCACCTCTGCCGAGATAGGAGGGGTCCTTCTTACCCTGTTTTACCGCCTGAATAGACTGCTGCTTGATGCGGTCAAAATCTGACTCTGTAAATGCAGGTTTGTACATTTTTTCTTTCAGCAAATCCAAAGTTGGCGCCAGATTCTTGGTTAAGCTGTTCACAAACACAGAGGTATATTGATTACCTGAACTGATTGAAATTGAACTGCCCAGTTTTTCCAGTGCGTTACTCATTTCTTCAGTTGAACGAACGGTCGTAGACTCACCCATGAGGCTGGCGGTCAAGCTGGCCAGGCCCGACTTTTCTTCGGATTCGTAAAAATGGCCACCGGGCACTTTAAGCAGCAATGAGGTTGTCGGTGTTTCAGTGCTTCTAGCGCCCAAGATCTGGACATTCTGGTCCAAGGTCTCGCGCCAAAAATTGGGAACCGGCACACTAGGCGACACGCCCGTCACAGGTTTCTGGCTTCGATCCAGCTCATCCTTCACTACCCGGAATTTTAGATCCTTGTCGGTGGTTTTTGAAACCGCATCAAAATTTCTTTCGGGACGCTGAAAATTGTCTTTAGGGGAAACACTGCCGCCTGCACCATTGGGCACAATGCGCATGATCACGGCGTGGGCATTTTTAACGTACTTTTCGTATACCCGCATAACTTCTTCCCGGGTGACGTCATTGTAGCGTTTGATATCGTGCTCAATCCAATTCGGATTTTTTGTGTAGGTTTCATTGGCTGCCAGCTGAGACACCTTGCCTCTAACACTTTGCAAACCGAAAATGAAGTTGGCTTCCATCTTGGCTTTTACTTTAATCAAATCATCTTCTTCGACCCCTCGAGCCTCAAATTCTTTGATTGAATCACGAAAGATCTTTTCGATATCGGCCAGACTTTTCCCCGATGCCGGATGGGGCAGCGCAAGCAGGGCAAAACCACAGGCGAGTTCCTGACAGTAGTGGCTGGTTTGAGCCTGAACAGCCAGTTGGTTTTTGACAAGATTTTTATAAAGAATGGAGGTTTTTCCTCCCCCCATAATCTCTGACAACAAGTCCAGAGGCGCCTCGTCTGCGTGACGGGCGTGCACCGTGGGAATGCTCATATAAATCAACGGAAGATGCACATTGTCTTCCATTGAAATATAGCGGTCGGCATCCAAACCCAGGGCCACTTTTTCAGGCATTTTTACTTCGGGCCCACGAGGAATGGCTGCAAAATATTTCTCCACCGCCGTCAATGTTTCAGCAATATCGATATCGCCACCAATAGTGAGGGTGGCGTTGTTGGGGCCGTACCAACGCAAAAAGAATTTTTTCAAATCGTTGACATTAACCCGGTTCAGGTCGTCGATATAACCAATGGTTGGCCAGGAATAGGGGTGGCCCTCGGGATAGAGCGCTTCACCCACCCGCTCACGCAGACGCCCGTAAGGGCGGTTGTCGTAACTTTGGCCTCGCTCGTTTTTGACCGTTTCCCGTTGATTTTCAAACTTTTCCTGGGTGACCGCATCAAGCAGAAAACCCATTCGATCCGACTCGAGCCAAAGCACGGTGTCCAGCTGGTTCGCCGGTACGGTTTGATAGTAATTAGTGCGATCGACATTGGTGGTGCCATTCAAGGTGCCTCCAGCTTCAGTCACCAGCTTGAAATGCTCTTCATCGGCAACGTTTTCCGAGCCTTGAAACATCATGTGCTCAAAGAAGTGTGCAAACCCTGAGTGCCCTGGTATTTCCCGGCCCGAGCCTACGTGATAGGTGATATCGACATTCACAAGCGGGTCGGAGTGATCTTCGTGCAACAGCACGGTCAGACCGTTGTCCAGAACGTATTTCTCATAGGGTATTACGGTTTTACCTGCTTCTGCCTCTACCTTTTCCACCAGGTGCACACCTTTTGGTATCGCGGCACTCGCCCCCCGGTCCTGGTTGGTAGGTTCCTGCGTACAACCGCTAAGCATCGCGGTAAAAGCAGCCGCGAGGACAAGGTTCCGCCGGGATTTTATAGTCATAATAGTCACGCTCACGATATCTCTCCGATTGATAGTCCAAAAAGAATGCCATTTCACCCATAGTCTTTATAGGCCTTTCTAAGGGTATTGACTACTTATCTTGCGACGAAGCCACTCTGGGACGCTACGGATCACCCTGACTTGCCACCAAAGTCTATGAAGCACTGTCAACACATCGGCTCACCGGCGCTCAGCGCTATTGACCTCAGGCCTTCAATGGTGACAATAGCGTCTTGCATTATCCCTGTCCGCGCTTTCAGGAAGGGCTTTAAAAAGACATTAAGATGAACTTTATGAAACTACATATCATTACTACTGGCGGCACAATCGACAAAGTCTATTTTGATGCCAACAGCGAATACGAGATAGGCGGTCCCGTTGTCGGTCAAGTGCTGGAACGGATGAACCCAAGTTTTGAGTTCGAAGTGAGCGGTCTGCTCCAAAAGGACAGCCTCGAGCTCACAGATGAGGACCGAGCTCTCATACGCAACGCAGTAGAACAATCAACTAGCGAAACGATTCTGATCACCCATGGCACTGACAGCATGGTCAAGACCGCCCAGGCCCTAAGTGGGATAGAAAACAAGCGAATTGTACTGACGGGATCTATGAAACCCGCTGCCTTCGCCGAAACCGATGCCATTTTTAATATTGGCGCTGCGATTGGCGCGTTAAATGCCGTCGCCCCCGGTGTCTATATCATGATGAGTGGCCAGCTGTTCACGCCCGACAAGGTGTTTAAAAACTACGAAACCAGGCGCTTTGAAGCCCCTGAGGAATAAGGTACACAATGGATACAGCGCTTAAACAACAATTTGGTAGTGACAACTACGCCGGCATTTGCCCAGAGGTCATGCAGGCGATGAATGATGCCAACCAAGGGCATGCGGCCTCCTACGGTGACGATGTTTACACTCAGAAAGCCTGCGACAGCCTGCGCTCACTGTTTGGCACCGATTGCGAGGTGTTTTTTGTCTTTAACGGGACGGCCGCCAACGCTCTGGCACTCTCGGGTCTCTGTCAGGGACATAACAGCATCATCTGTCAGCAACAGGCCCATATTGATGTTGACGAATGTGGTGCGCCGGAGTTTTTTACCCACGGCGCTAAAATGCTCAGTGCGATCGGAGAAGGGGGCAAGCTCACGCCAGCAGACGTGACTCGGCTTGCCAATGTCGATGCCGACAACTTTCACAGCCACAAACCCAAAGTGCTGAGCCTCACCCAAAGCACTGAGTGTGGCACGGTCTATTCCATTGAAGAGCTCAAGGCGCTAACGGCAACCGCCCGAGAGCTGGGCCTTCATACACACATGGACGGTGCCCGATTTGCCAACGCCGTAGTCTCCCTCGGTTGCGAACCCGCCGATATTACCTGGAGGGCAGGCATTGATGTGCTCTGCTTCGGCGGCACCAAAAACGGGCTGGGCATTGGTGAGGCGGTTATCTTTTTTAATCGATCACTGGCGGAAGAATTTGCCTGGCGTGTAAAACGGGCCGGCCAAATGTGCTCTAAAATGCGCATGCTTGCCTCCCAGTGGTCGGGGGTATTAGAAGGAGAGGTGTGGCGCAAAAACGCCAGCCACGCTAATGACATGGCAACCAGACTCGCCAAAGGCCTCGCCGCATTTGACGGTGTGACACTCAACTACCCTGTGCAAGTGAATGCCGTATTTGTGAATCTGCCCGATAAAACCAAAACAGACATGCACGATAAAGGCTGGCATTTCTACGACTTCCCCGGGGCGGGTTCCCGGTTGATGTGTGCCTGGGATACTTTGCCAGAAACAGTTGATGCTTTTCTGGAAGATCTAAAAGGATGCCTGCCCCAACCATGAGCGAATCTTTATCATTGCCTCAATCTGAAGCCCGTGAGCCCATTTACCAGGCGCTCATACCCCAGATCAAAGCCTTGACCGACTCGGAAAACGACTGTACCGCCAACCTGGCCAATATAGCAGCCGCACTGAAACAGGCCTTTGATTTTTTCTGGGTCGGGTTTTATAGGGTCGATGCAGATACCCTGGTGCTGGGACCGTTTCAAGGCCCGCTGGCCTGTACTCGCATTCCCTTTGCCAAAGGCGTTTGTGGCGCAGCCTGGCAGCGGAAACAAACACTGGTGGTGGCCGATGTGGACGCCTTCCCCGGGCACATAGCTTGCAGCTCCTCGAGCCGTTCTGAAATCGTATTACCCCTGTATAAAGCCGGTAAAGTTGCGTTGGTTCTCGATATCGACAGCGACAAACTGAATGATTTCAGCGAGCTTGATCAGCACTACCTCGAACAACTCCAACCTATCATAGAGCGATTTCTTTAAATTATGCCATCACACTCCCAAGCGGTACCCCCCTCTTTCCTAAAAAGCACCCTACTCCCCTTAAGCCTGATGGCTTACTGTGTCGGCTGCCTGGCACTGGCGCTGTATTTGGCTCAAAAACCTTCCCTCCCAGGGTCATCAGAGCAAACCTTTGTGCCCTATGACGCCCTGACCTTTAACAGTGATTCGTTTGATACACCACCCCTGCCTGATTTCGCCGCGATCGGTGATATCAAACAAAAGAAGTCTGCCTTTTTTAACTACCTATTACCTGCCATTGAACATAACAACCGGAGGGCTCGGGCCCAACACCTCACCGTCCTGAGCTGGCAAACCCGGCTGAGACAGGGTTTGCCTCTGGACAAGCAGACACAAGAAGGCATTATCAAACTTGCCAAGCGCTATAAACTGAGTACCGCGAACAGGAGCCCCATGCAGCTGACCACTGAGCTGTTGGTGCGCATTGATGAGCTGCCGAGCTCAATGGTTCTGGCCCAGGCGGCCATAGAGTCGGCCTGGGGCACGTCTCGGTTTGCCCGTCAGGCTAACAATCTGTTTGGGCAATGGTGCTTTGCCCCCGGCTGCGGTATTGTACCCCTGCAAAGACCTGAAGGCGCCCGCTATGAAGTCAAAAAATTTGACCATGTTGGCGCGGCCATCGATGCCTATTTTCTAAATATTAACGGTCACGACGCGTACAAACCTCTGCGAGAGATCCGCTCAAAATCACGTTTGAAAGGCGAAGCCTTGAAGGGCGCAGCTTTGGTCGCAGGTCTTGAGAGGTACTCTGGCCGAGGCTTAAGTTATGTGCATGAACTGCGCAGCATGATTCGCTCAAACAAACTTGAATAATAATGGAAACCCCAATGATCAAACGTATCACCCACTCCCCCACTAAAACACGTTTTGCCCTGGGGCTTCTGGCCCTGACGACACTGACAGGCTGCGCCAGCATGCAGGGCAAAGTTGAGCACGCACAGGCGACACCGGCTGCTCCTAAAAACGTTATTTTAATGGTCGGCGATGGAATGGGTTTTGGGTACCTGAAGGCCTACCGTAACTTTAAAGACCGTGCGGATACGCCTGAGATCGACCTCACGCTGTTTGACCAGTTGTTAACCGGAGCGGTATCAACGGATGCCAAGCGCGCAACCGGGCTGGTGACGGATTCCGCGGCAGCTGCCACAACCTATGCCACAGGATATAAAACCAAAAATAAAGCCATCGGTGTAGACATCAACGACCAGCATTTAAAGACGGTGGTGGAATACGCAAAGGAAAACAATCGACGTACGGGTCTGGTGTCGACCTCCCACATTAATCATGCAACTCCCGCTGCGTTTATCGCGCACGTACCCAGTCGCAAACAATACCAAACCATCACCGACCACTTTTTCGATAATCAATACCAGGGTAAACCTCAGGTTGACGTTATTCTGGGTGGCGGACGCTCTTTCTTCATTCGGGAAGAAGGAAAATTGTTAGACATGGGAGCCGGGAGCACTTTCTTGCTTCGGGATAATCGCAACCTGGTGGAAGAGTTCCAAACAGAGGGCTATCAATACCTTGCCAACAAATCAGACCTTAAGGGCGCAACACAAGACAAACTACTCGGTCTGTTTGCCCCGATTGGCCTACCCGCAGCTTGGGATCGAGATGAAAACACACCCTCTCTTGCCGACATGACCGATACGGCACTGAACACTCTCGATCGAAGTGGCGATGGTTTTTTCCTCATGGTGGAAGGCAGCCAAATCGACTGGGGCGGACACGGCAATGATATTCTGTATATTCTGAGCGAAATGGAAGACTTTGAAAGAGCCATCGCCAAAGTGCTGGACTTCATCAAAGCAAACCCCGACACCTTACTCATTGTTACCGCTGATCATGAAACCGGCGGTCTTTCCATTGGCGCAAACGGTAACTACGGCTGGGATGTTGAGTTATTAAAAAATATACATACCACGCCTGTCACGCTGGCGTTAAAAATGTCTGGCGCCAGTGATACCGTCAAAGCTTTCACCGAGCTGACGAGCATTGTACCGACAGAAGCTGAAGCCAAAACACTAATAGAAAATCGCGAGAACAAAGAGAAGCTGATAACCGCAATTAAGTCTATTATTAGTAGGGCGAGCTTCACGGGCTGGACCAGCCCGGGTCATACCGGCGTTGATGTGCCACTCATGGTCCACGGTGCGGGCACAGAGAACCTCAAGGGCTTGATCGACAATACTGATATAGGCAAGCTGTTGATTGAGCTCAATCGGCGCTAATATCCAAAATTTGTCCGCCCCTGGATAAGTGGCTGATCGGAGGGAGTACACTGTTGTGTCACATGACCCACACGCTCCCTCCGCCCGGCGAATTGCCAAAACAATACTCTATGGCTTTGACGCCTTTTTTGCAGACTTTCAGAATATCTCCCTGGGCGCCAAAGCCCGATTTGAAACCGCCAACTGGACCCAGGTTCACCACGCCCACCGTGAACGACTTGAGCTTTATAAAACCAAAGTCGATCAAGTCTGCGCACGAGTGCAGAGTGTTACCCGCAAAGATACCGGCGATCTGAGCTTGTGGCGACAGGCCCGCCAAGCATACGCACTGCTCATTTCAAACCACAGCAACTATGAAATTGCGGAGACTTTTTTTAATTCAATTTTTTGCACGCAGTTTAAACATGAGTTTATTCATGACAGAAATCTATTTGTAAAACCCTCTCGGCCCACCGACAACAAACCCACTAAAGCTTATAACATCTACTTCAGCTATGAGATACCTGAAGACACCTCTACGCTCACTAGAAATATTCTTGATGACTTTGCATTTTCGGTGCCCTGGGAGAACAGAGACAGGGATGCGGCTAAACTGGCATCGATAATTAACGATCAGGTATTGACTGAGTTCAGCTGCCCTGCAAGCCGGGTGCGTTTTGATATGCTCGAGTCAATTTTCTATCGCAACAAAGGCGCCTATTTGGTGGGGCGAGCGGTTCATCTCGATCAGAAAGTGCCCATTGTTATTCCACTACTAAACAATGAACAGGGAGGGATTTATGTAGACGCACTGATTCATGAGCAAGACGATGTGCATATCATTTTCAGCTTCACTCGCTCCTACTTTATGGTAGACGCACCTATTCCCTCCAGATTTGTGCGCTTCCTTCAGTCTCTCATGCCCAACAAAGGGCAAGAGGAGATTTATAATTCGATTGGTTTCAACAAACATGGGAAAACAGAATTCTACCGAAGCATCATCAGTCACCTGAAGCAGAGCGACGATAAGTTCATTATTGCACCCGGCATCAAAGGCATGGTTATGACTGTGTTCACGCTCCCCTCATATGACATTGTATTTAAAATCATTAAGGATCATTTTGACCACCCAAAAACCGTTACAGAGCAAATCGTAAAAGACCAATACAAGCTGGTTTCTCGTTCCGACCGGGCCGGCCGCATGGCCGATACACAAGAGTACAGAAACTTTATTTTTTATCGCAACCGCTTCAGCGAAGAACTTCTGTCCGAGCTTCAGGCGACCGCCTCTAATAAATTAACCATTACCGATAAACAAGTCATCATCAAACATGTCTATACGGAAAGGCGGATGAAGCCTTTAAATTTATATCTTAAGGATTGCAGTGAGGAACAGACCTGTAACGTGATGGACGAATACGGTAACGCCATTAAAGAACTCGCCGCCGCAAATATCTTCACGGGTGACATGCTGCTAAAGAATTTTGGCGTGACACGACACGGAAGAGTTGTCTTCTATGACTACGATGAAATCATGCCGATAACAGAGTGTAGTTTTCGCAAAATTACATTCTGTCATCGGCGTGATTTCATCGTAGATGACAGAATGTAATTTTCGCAAAATTCCGACAGCCAAAACTGAATGGGAAGAAATGTCTGACGCTCCCTGGTACCCCGTTGCAGAAAACGACATTTTTCCGGAAGAGTTCCGTTTATTTTTTACAGGAAGACCCGCTGCACGAAAGGCATTTGAGCGGCGACACAGTGATTTATATGATTATAAGTATTGGCAGGACATTCAGGCGGCCCTAAGACAGGGCCGCGTCGAAGATACCTTCCCTTACCGCCGCAAAAAGCGCTTCGGGAGCGTTCACGTACAATAACGTAATCCCATGCCTTCCGGTGCCAGTCGAACCACTTCCATGTCCAGCACTGGGGCTTCCATTGGCATACCTTGAACCTGCCCTTTCACAATCGCTCCAATTGGCAGCTGGGCATTGTCCTGAGCGAGTAGAAAAACGCCAGTATCTGATACATCTCGAGTAAATACCTCGATTTCGCCAAAACTTTCATGGCTAATCTTAATCCTGCAGCGCATGGGTGTTCGTCTGCTGGTACGGTGTTCTTCGACCATATCTACACTCGTTTTCGTGGTAAATTTGTTATTTTTTCGTCACTTCAACCGAATCCACATTCTGGAAACCCCGGGGTAACTTATTACCGCGGCGGCCCCGTTCACCTCTGTAGTGCTCCAAGTCTGCCAGTTTCAGGGTCAAATGTCTCTTGCCCGAGTAGATTGTGAGCATCTCCGAGGCTCCTATAACCGCGACCGCCAGCAGGTATTCTTCCCTCGATTGCACCCGGGCCGAAGGGATATTCATGATTTTATTACCCTTGCCTTTCGCCATTTCAGGCAACTCAGTGATCGGAAAGACTAATAACCTACCTTCATTACTGATAGCAGCCAACAAGCTCTCCGAGGGGTCGTTAATCACTCGGGGAGGCATCACACGCCCACCCTTAGGCAATGACAGGGTGGCTTTACCGGCTTTGTTTTTACTGTATAGATCTTTAATACTAGCAACAAATCCATAACCCGCGTCCGATGACAGCAGAATTCGCTGCTCATCACTACCCATTAGCGCCCCTTCAAAGGTCGAACCACTTGGCGGATTCAAGGTGCCTGTGACCGGTTCTCCCTGCCCGCGAGCCGACGGCAGGGCATGTGCGGCCATGGCGTAACTTCGACCGGTGGAGTCCAGCAACATTACCTGCTGATTACTTTTCCCCCGGGCCGACAACTTATATCCATCACCCGCTTTATAGTTAAGAGACGCGGGATCAATATCGTGGCCCTTCGCCGAGCGGATCCAACCTTTTTCAGAAATAACCACAGTAATGGGGTCGGCACTTAACAGATCCGTTTCACTAAAGGCAACAGCTTCATCGCGCGCGACAATGGGAGAGCGACGATCGTCACCAAACTCTTCAGCGGCGGCCAACAACTCTTTGCGCACTAACGTTTTGAGTCGACGCGCAGAATCCAGTGTTTTTTGCAGTGAGTCTCTTTCTTTACCCAGCGCTTCCTGTTCGGCACGGATTTTCATCTCTTCCAGTCGTGCTAACTGGCGCAATTTGGTTTCCAGCACATATTCCGCTTGAACCTCTGACAAACCAAACCGTTCCATCAGGGCAACTTTGGGTTCATCTTCCGTTCGAATAATGTGAATCACTTCATCAATATTTAAAAAGGCAATGAGCAAACCATCTAATTTATGCAGGCGCTCTTCAACCTTGTCCAGACGG
>CAJWCA010000117.1 GCA_913020395.1 uncultured Cellvibrionales bacterium
CGCATTGTCATCTCCTCGCCTGACGCCGGGCAGTCGGTGGCCGACACCGCCCCGGGTCACGGAACGCCCGTCTTTGGTGGCGCTGGGCTCTTCATCCGCGCGAAATGGATCTACGGCTCGAAGGTCGTTGGTGTCGGTCCAATACGAAAGCGCATTGACGTTAATCCGACCGTCGACATCACTGAAACCCGCAACATCATTAACGTCTCTAACGGCAAGTGTGCGAGTAACCGCGCCGGTATCTGGATCGGTATTGGTTATTTCTTTCAGGCGTAGTTTTTTGAGGTTGCCAGGCCAAAAGGGCTCGAGATCTTCGTTGGCCTCAAATATCGCTAGATAAACATCGCCCTGAATGTCGGAGCGATTGAATACGTTGACCGGTACCGACGAAGATACCAGCGTGCTACTGCGAACAGCGATGTTGTCAAAGATATTTTTAAGGGCAAGGGCGACTTGCGCGGGGCTAGTCCAGTCGATCAAGTCTGTGCCAGCTGCGCTGACTGCCCGAGTAACAGCATTTTCAGTTGAACCGTCTGATACAAAATAAAACTCAACAGTTTGGGTCTCAGGGGTGGCGTCACTGACATCGTTGTTGCTCATCCAGGAAACAACGTCGGCTAAATCGACGGAGTTATTGTTCACAAATTCATCTTCAACGCCGCTCATATCCAGTTCGATTTGGTCGTCTGAATTGGAGTCTGCGTTGGTCACGCCTTCAAATAAAGTGATGGCATAAGTTGCTGTACATTCATTGTCTGCAGCTGAGTAAGGAGAAACGTAATTCCCCGCGCCATCTTCCGCATCAGTGTCCCAGCTGACATCCCAGCCGGCACCAATAGTTGGATTGCCATCGCCATCGGTATTGGTGGGGTCATCCAGGTTTCTATTGCCAAATCCGGTTCTGAAATCATCGTAACCTAAGTGACCGTTGAAAACGGGCATTGCATTCAGATAGCGATATAATTCATGGTAAATTTCTTTGCCCTGAAACGTGTGTGCGCCGGCACCTCCGGAGGGTTTGCGAATACGGCCGAGTTTATCCAGGATTAAGCGCTTATTTTTTGTTGGGTCAGTCGCATCGTCAGTGCTATCCAGGTATTTGAACTCAGAAAAAACGTAACCAGCATTACTGCAATTGGTAGCTGCGGGGCCTACACAGTTATTCGAACTGTCGTGTGGAATCATTATGCCGACTTCAAAGCCGCCCAGTTGCACCAGCAGCCATTTTAATATCGTTCTGACCACGTCAAGTTCGGTAACGGCATCGCCAGTGGCCACGTCGAGGTAGGTAGACAATAGGGGGTGTTCGGCAGGATCGAGACCTGTGTCTAACGTTGTGTCACAGGCCGCGTCCCGGCTATTGCAATAGTTGCTGCCCAGATTTGCTCGATAGTCCAAAATTAACATAACTTTCGACGTAGGACCCGAGCCCGGCGCTGGGCCTGCCCCCATATAGATCTCAATGTCATCGGCATACATCGCTGCCGGCGAGATGGCAGCGCATAGTAGGGAGCTACGCAGTAGGTGTTTTATCTTTTGTTTCATAACAATCCCGTCCAACTCTACTCGTTAAATTAATTGAACCTTTTAGGTCGCTGGTATCTGCATTTCGGCGTCAGAATCTGTGCCGAGCGGGGCGGCGCCGCCTTGGTCTGAGGTTGGCACTCTCAGCCCCACGCCTTGAGAAACTTCAGACGCTCCCCCCCGGGGGTTTACATCATCGTAACTCACGTCAATGTCAAAATAAGCCGCACTGTATGATTGTCCACTCGCGTTTCCCAGTGACACCGCAGGCACGCCGCCCTCGTAATAAAACTCAGCCGAATAGGCGACAGTAGCTGAAGATAATAGACCTAAAACATCTGTATTAGTTATAGCAAGATCATTGGCGGCAACAGCATCACAGTCGGTGTTGCTATGAGAGGCGCTGCAACGCAGGTAGCCAACTGTTTGAACGCGGTATGTTGCATTTTCCTCGCCTAAAACTTCAACGATGGCCTGTGCCCTCTCCAGTGCTTCAACCCGGCTTTGTTCGTTGCCCGCCATCAAGGACTCCATCGTACTGGTCGACATGGTGGTGGTTGACAACATCGCAATCAATAGTAAAAAAACCATAGCTACTAGGAGTACGGCGCCTGATTGTCGTTTATTACTGACAGTAATCATTATTCAGGCCTCATAGGTTAAAGGGGTTGCGTAACAGCACCGTAGTGCCAAAAACTTTGCGATAAAAACCGTCGTTGGCGGCGGCCACCGCAGTTGTTCCTAGTTGATAGCTAACGTCATTGGTGTAACCTGGAACAGTGTTGACACTTCGTGCCAGCACGTAGATCTTAGCCGATACTGCGTTTGAAAGCTGTGCGGCAGTGGGCGTACTGGTATATCGATCTGGTCGTTGGTCGGCGTCATTGTCAATGCCCCACTCAATTTGCAGATTTTCAATGCCTTCTGCAATAACCGAGCAAGCGCTGGAGTCTTCCATTGTGGTATCCGCTTGCAACGAGACGCGACACAGGCTTGGGATACCGTCACCCGCGACGGAAAAGTTTCTGACAAAATAGATTCGGGCCAAGTATTCCCAGGCATCCACCAAGGAGCCGCTGGTAGTGTCTGCTCCGGTGACACTGCTGCCTTTGATTTGCGTAAGGGTGTCTCCCAGGTTGGTAGCACGAAGATAGACTCGGTTGGTGTGGTCGGAATCGCTGAACGTACCTGAAAAACCACTGCTTGTATCGCCGTTAAACAGGGAGGGAGTGTCAAGCGTGCGCTTCAGAGAGATCACGTCGGAGTCCGCCACCATGTGACCCGCGGTTATACAGCTGTAGGGGCTGGTGACACCGTCTATGTTGTTGTCATATTCCAGGTGAGGGTCGATATCCAGTGCCCAGGTCGCATTGCAATCGTTGGCTCCAGTAATGACGAGTGCCGTTGAAATATTGCTTTTAGCATTAACGTAGCGTCCAAAAAAACCGGCCATGGACAAATCTCTTGAGAGGGTCCGTAATGCTGCCCGAGCATTCTCCTGTAACCGAGCTCGCTCGTCGTCTTGCATATAACTCCCACGACTTTCTATAAACAGCTTCACCATGCCGCCCGACAGTACAACACCGAGCGCCATTGCCACGAGCAATTCAATCAGGGTAAGACCTTTTTGGCGATCTAATATATTTCTAAACATAGAAGATAATGCTTCCTGTTAGGTTCCGATGTATGAAGACATGGTCAGTACTTGCCGGTATTCGTTGGCGCCGCCGTATAGACCAGAGGCTGCGCCGCAGGTTGAAACGCTAGGGTTCGTTTGTTTATCGTAGCTCTTCCAAGCCAGGGCCACAGTAACAAAGCCGGACGCTGCAGAGACACAAACACTGGGCGAGGTGAGCCCGCCGATTGCCTCGGCGCCCCCCCCGGTAACATCCCGTTGCTCATTTTCGCCAGATACGGCTTCGAGCCACTGTTCGAGGTCGTAAGCTGCCATCGCGGCTGAACTGCATGTCGCAGCGACACAATCGGTTCCCGCCGCTGCAATCGCGTCTCCGTGTTTCCAGGTGCTGACGTAGCCCGCCATGCTGTCGGGATTAACCCGCATGCGCTCGAGCAGATCCATGGCCAGTGCCGATGCCTGAGAGCGTTGCACAGCTTCATGGTTTACACGCTTAGCAGAAAGCTGCATAGAGAGGCTGCCCAGAATACCGACGGCAATCACAGCGATTGAAATCAATACTTCTATAAGCCCCAAACCACGTTGTCTATTTCTCATCCATGGGTCTCCTTATTAACTAGGGCAGGAACTGCCACCGGCCAGTTCAGCTGTTCTAGGTCTTCCCGCTTGGGATATAAACAAATCACGGCTGTGGTCAACGTCCCCGGACACCGGGCAGAGTCGCAGGCTACCAGAATCACTTGTGCCCCCATCTGCGTTGTAGGTGATGGAGTCCGCGGTGTTGCCGCCGCCTCTTAAAGTAAAGCCAGAGCCAGAAGTATCGTTCACAACCTTCAAAATAACGTCGACGCCAGCATCTATAGCACCATCGCCGTCATCATCACTAAAAATAATCCAACCATCTTCCCAGTTGCTGCCATTGGGGCATGCTGTGCTATTGGCGCTGCGGCATATCGTCACCGGGGCACTTCGCTTGACCGCCTCGCTGCGTGCATACATTAGGCCGCCGATAAATTGACTGGCGCGGGTTTGAGCGCGGTTGATCTCTACATATTCCAGAAACGAAGGAATCGCCACTGTAGCAAGGATTGATGCTATCGCTAGAGTCATGATGGCTTCAATTAGGGTGAAGCCTTTTAGGTGCCGTCTATTTGTCATAATTTAGTTGGATTAGCATCGGCCAGGCTTTATGAGGCAGGCCCTCGATAATCCTTTCTTTTCCGCAGTTTAATCAACATGGCTTTTTGAAGGTCTGTTTCACTGCGGCATCCGACTTATCGCTTTCCCGTTGATATTCCATCACACAACGTTTTTCAATGCCTTTAGTGCAAAACCCTCTTAGTTTGTGGTTATCAAGTCTCTACATATTATGCCACGGTAGTGTTTTTGGCATGCATTACTTCTATTCCCACAAATACGACTATAGCCCAGAAGGCAACTGAGTTCGAGGCGTTTGCGGCTTTAGGTGCGGTGTTTCTTTGTCTGTTTTGTGACGCAGGTTTGATTTGTAAAGTTTTTGTCAATTTTGGAGCTGTTTTCGGAGGAGAGGAAGCGTTTGATTGGTGGGACGCCCCCTTGGCGGGCCTGATGAGGGGGCGAGATTTGATGATTTCAGATCGATTCAGGCTGTTTTTGGGCTTATGTTTCCTTTCTGGTGCTGTAATGTCCTGTTTCGAGAGCAGAATAGGCCCATCATACCAAGGCCCAGCAGTACGACCGAGGACGGCTCGGGGACTGAAATACTCTCCTCATTTTGGGGTTCGGGAAAAATGGAAGCATACTGAAAGCCTGCGATGAAGAACTCTTCTGTACTGCCACTGACATCCCTGACGTCTTCGCCTGCAATGATATGAAACTGTTCGAAGGTTTGGTCTGAGACAAAGCCAAGAAAGTCTATTGAACCTACACTGGGTGTATTGGGGACGGGTAAACCGTCTCCCGGAGCACTAAGACCTAAAATATCGCTGATGAGCCATTGCTGGTTTCCTACTGCAATTCCAATTTCTTCGAGGTGCAAGCTGGCACTGTTGCTGGTTGAATCATTTTGCAAACCTAAAATTGAAAAACCATAGGTGAGGGGAGTGTGGAACCTGAGCCGGAGCGGTGAGCTAGTGCCGGCATCAACCTCGCCCTGAAAGAACCCGGACCCGGTGAGGCCTGTAGGGCCGCTGTCGTCGACGCCGCCGAGAAGATCTACGCTAAAAACACCGAGTGGGTTTCCGTTTGTGTCCCCCTGAAAATTGATGCTTTCACCTGTGAATGTCTGAGTTGATATAACGGTTTCGCCCAGCGCTTCGCGCCAAGCTTCCTCATCCGTGAAAGGAATCACGGCTGCCTGGGTAAGGGAGCTAAATAGAGTTGCCATCAAAAGGTGGCAAGTGTGAAATAACCTTGGGTAGGATTTGATTGTCTTCATTGGCCGTTGTCCTTGTGGTGCTTGTTAATCGATGTGTGTTTTTTGATGTTTTAAATGTGTGTATCTTTAATTTATGATCGGAATCATTTTTCCAGCGAGGGCATTATGTCGTCGGACGCGATCCTATATCGATGGGTCATTAGGGCCATTTTCCATCGTGCGACTTTGATAATGACGGCTGCTATACTCCGCTGCACCGCA
The DNA here is from genome assembly GCA_913020395.1 of uncultured Cellvibrionales bacterium. GTDB lineage: Bacteria > Pseudomonadota > Gammaproteobacteria > Pseudomonadales > Cellvibrionaceae > CAJWCA01. The sequence goes on from CAJWCA010000117.1 coordinate 5,778, forward strand.
CTTTTTAGTTAGATTACTCAGGGAAATACAATGATCGTTTCAGACAGCTTCGACAGCGGCAATATTCGAGTGATTTCGAGTAATGATGCACAGGATATTCAATTGGAGATTAAAGCAGACAATAAGTCAGACTTTCTGCAGTGGTTTCATTTCCGTCTAGAGGGTGAGCCCGGACAAGCCTGCTGCATTAACATTATTAATGCAGGCGCCGCGGCCTATTTAGATGGCTGGCCTGGTTATCAAGTCTGTATGTCCTATGATCGTCAACACTGGTTTCGGACACCAACTTCCTATAAAGGAGGTGTCTTGAGTTTTGAAACTGAGCTTGAGCAGAGCTCAGTTTATTTTGCCTATTTTGCTCCTTATAGTTATGAGCGTCATCTGGACCTGCTCGCATGGGCTCAGGAAGACGATCGTGTGCGGGGTGAAACCCTGGGTCACACACTCGATGGCAGAGATATGAGCTTGCTAACCATTTCTGACTGTGAGGATCCCAAATATAAGGTATGGATAATTGCCCGCCAGCATCCGGGAGAAACAATGGCGGAATGGTTTGCAGAAGGTTTTTTACAAAACTTGTTGGATGAAGATAATCCTCTGGCGGTTCTCTTACTAAAGGAGACTGCTTTTTACGTTGTGCCGAACATGAATCCGGATGGGGCGGTGCGCGGCAACCTGCGAACGAATGCGGCCGGCGCAAATTTGAACCGGGAATGGCAGTCACCCAGCATGGAGCGCAGCCCCGAAGTTTATCTGGTCAGAGAGCGGATGAAAGCGGAGGGCGGAGATCTCTTCCTGGACATTCATGGAGATGAAGCACTTCCTTACAATTTTGTTGCGGGCTGTGAGGGCAATCCGGGATATACAGAAGCGCATGCGGCGCTGGAGGCTGTTTTTAAGCAATCCTATATTCAAGCCTCGCCCGATTTTCAGGATGACAAAGGTTATGACAAAGACCCGAAAGGGCAGGCGAACATGACTGTTGCGGCAAACTGGATGGGTGAATATTTTAAGACCTTGTCTTTTACGATTGAAATGCCATTCAAAGACAATGCAAACCTGCCTAATCTCGAAACAGGGTGGTCCCCTGCGCGCTGTGCGCAGCTAGGCAAAGATGTGATGCATCCGATTAGAGCAACTCTGCAGGCAATTGCGCGCCAAAAGTGATGCTTGGGTAGTGCTAATACTTCTATAAAATGCTCCTCTTATTAACAGAGGTAAGGGGGCGTAATTATTATGGCGAAGTTCGTAAAACAAGCGATACTTCTCAATACGCCCCCTATTTCTAATATGACGGATCATGATAAGCAAAACGCCAGCATTGAAAGGTTATTTGGCCATTGTCCTGGTGTTTGTGGGCATCGTGGTTGCCAGTGCCCTGTTTGTCCAATCTAAAGGTCTTACGGCCACTTATACCCCAAAAGTGCTACGAATCGGTCTTTTACCCGACGAGAGTGAGGCGTCTATTCGCGCAAGGGTCTCTCCCCTATTAGATTACCTGTCCGACGAAACCGATCTGGATGTGGAGTTGATATTGCCTGAAAGCTACGACGCGTTGGTCAGGGGGGTTGCCAATGACGAAATGGATATCGCGTATTTCGGGGGCTTAACCTTTGTTCAGTCGCATAATCTCCACGATGTTGAGCCTCTGGTTATGCGGGATGTTGATACTTACTTCACAAGCTATTTTTTTACGCACCATGATGCAGACGGCAGTGATATCAAAGCGTTCCAGAACAAAGCGATTAGTTTTGGTAGCAGGCTATCCACCTCGGGCCACCTGATGCCCCGTCACTTTCTGGATAGTGAACATAAAATTTATCCAGAAGATTTTTTTTCGGAAGTTCATTACTCGGGAGCACATGACAAAACGGTCTATTGGGTGCGTGATAAAAAGGTGGATCTGGGTGTTGCCAATTCGGAGATTATCAGGCGGATGAAAGCTGATGGGAGATTGAATGAAAATGATATTCGAATTATTTGGGTGAGTCCTCCATATCATGATTATGTGTGGGGCGTTAATCAACGTTTAGATCTACAACTTAAACGGCAGTTGAGGGACGCATTTCTCGGCCTGGACAGTGCCCGCTCTGAGCATGAAATAATCCTAGGCAAGCTAGGCGCCGGAAGCTTCTTGCCTGCGGGGGTCGAAGACTACGATGACCTTTATGCGATAGCAAAAAAGTTAAATGTCCTCGAGATTGTTCCCCATGAGTAAAAAAAGCGCAACTGCGTGGATTCAGTCAGTCCGGCAATATATCTACCAGATGTTATTGGTGGTAGCGCTCTTTTCTATCGCTGTATTTATTCTAGACAACTGGACGCGCACATTGAGTGACGAGGGTTACGAGCGTGCTAATGATTACCACCTTGCAAGTTCTTTGCACTTCCTTGCGGCCGGAGACGAGTTGCATCGTATTGAATTAATTTATGATCGTTTATTCAGTTTGTCTTCTGAGGGAAACGGCAAAATCATTGCTTCGCCTGGCATGATAAATGAGAGGGATAAAATTCGTTCGATCTGGTTTGTTGCCAAAAAGAGAATTCAGTCAGCAGTGATAATGCAGAATAGTTATGAAGATAAAAATTTCACCTACCTTATGGATAAACTCTCTAGAAAAACGGAGGCTTTGGATGGGGCTTTCAATGAGTGGGATATTGACCCTCTGGCCCAAGGTGAGTTGGAGGCAGCTGTTGAAGGTGTGTTAATAACATTGGATCAGCTTGGCAGGCTTCACACCATCAGTCATGATCGCCAGGTTGCAGAGTTGGAAGTATTAGAAAGAAAGCAAGGGCATGCCCTGTTGCTTATGCTGTTTTCACTTCTGCTATTCTGCACTTTCATTACCGTGAGGGGCTTGAAAGGTATAGAAGTCGTCATGGCGAACCAGCAGGCGTCTGAGGAAAAAATTAAGTACCAAGCCTATTTTGACTCCCTGACTAAATTGCCAAACCGGTTTCTCATTCTAGACCGACTCGGGCAGTTGATAGCCGAAGCTAAGCGTAATAAGTCCTTGGTTGCTCTTTTGTTTATTGACTTAGATGACTTCAAAAAAGTCAATGACACACTGGGTCATGACATGGGTGACAAATTGCTTATCGCTATCGCAAAACGATTAAGCAGTCATGTGCGAGCGGGCGATACAATTGGACGTTTGGGAGGTGACGAGTTTGTTATTTTGTTGGGAGGGCTGTCTGATGCCATCGGGGCTAAATCAGTGGCTGAGGCTATTCTCCCTAGCGTAAATACTTCCTACCTTATTTCGGGCCGGGATATTATTCTCAGTGCCAGTATCGGCATTTCGGTATACCCTGAAGATGGCACCAATGCAGAAGACTTGCTGCGCAATGCTGATATCGCCATGTACCACTCCAAAAGCTCAGGGCGTAATACCTATTCTTATTTCACAGGCAATATGAATTTGAAGGTGGCCCGCCGACTGTTGATTGAAGGGCATCTGGGGAGTGCTCTGAAAAAGGGTGAATTCGAAGTGGTCTACCAACCACAGATCGACGCGGCCGGAAATGCTGTTGGCGCAGAAGCACTCTTGCGTTGGAAAAGTGCTGAATTGGGTTTTGTTTCCCCCGACGAGTTTATAGCGGTTGCAGAACAAACTGGCGATATTGTTGCATTAGGTCAGTTTGTATTGAAGGAGTCTCTGGCGTTTACTGCGACTCTGCAGAAGCTGTATTCACCGACTTTTCGCATTGCGATTAATTTGTCTCCCTGTCAGTTCCGCGATCCGGATCTAGTTTCCTTCATCAAAGATATTGCTCGACAGGCTAAGGTTCCACTGGATACGATAGAGCTGGAAATTACAGAGGGTGTATTGATCAGTAGTCAGAATAACATTGACGAACTTATGAGTGAGTTGGCCGGTTTGAATGTAAAGATGGCCATGGATGACTTTGGTACAGGATACAGCTCCTTGAGTTATCTGCGTCAATATTCATTTCATGTCTTAAAAATTGATCGATGTTTTGTGGGGGATATCGATACGGTTGAGCAGGGGCGTGAGCTGGTGAATGCTGTTATTGTTATGTCCCATGCGCTGGGGCTTGAAGTGGTTGCAGAGGGGGTTGAAACCCAGGCGCAACTGACTTTTTTGAAGTCTGCCGGCTGTGATTACCTGCAGGGTTATCTCATTGGTAAACCCATGACCCAAAATGGGCTTAAAGAGTGGATGAATGAGCCTCTGAATTTCAAAGTTGGCTGAATGGCTCCCCTGGCTCAATAGAACTCAGCGTGATCTTCGATAGCATTAGGGCTGCGTAGAGCCTTTTGTTTGTAATGGACGAGTGCCTTTAAGGGGGCGAGATGAAAGTAGAAGATGAGCCGGTTGTGGTGGAGCAACGATTTTCCTGCACGGCAGCTGAACTCTGGAGTGCAATTACAAACGTTGACAAAATGAGAGTTTGGTATTTTGCTGAAATTCCTGAATTTGAACCACAGCTTGATTTTGAGGTGCAATTTTCCATAGAATCAGGCGGTAGAGACTTTCTACATTTGTGGACAGTCACAGAGGTTCGCCCTCTTTCTCTCATTCGCTACCGTTGGCGTTATGAGGGGTATTCGGGTGACTCGATAGTGACTTTTTTGCTGTGTGAGGAAGGTGCGGAAACGACATTGAAAGTGAGCACCGAAATACGGGAAGATTTCTCTGAAGACATTCCCGAATTCGCGCGAGACAGTTGTGTGGCAGGGTGGAATTTTTTGATCAAAGAAAGCTTAAACGGCTACCTGTCACAAGCTTAAATCAATAATTATTAAAGCGAGATTCTATGTATGTAGTTTGGATTACGGGGGCGTCTTCAGGTATTGGTGAAGCGCTGGCCAGGCAGTATTGCAGGCAGGGTGCAAAGGTGGTGTTAAGTGCCCGACGTGTACAGGAGCTGGAGCGGGTTAAAGGTGAATGCGTCAATGAGGGTGCAAACCCCGAGAATGTGTTGGTTTTGCCCTTGGATGTCACCGAGACAGAGACCATGCATTCAAAAGTTAGCACGGTGATTCAGCATTGTGAGCACATAGACCTTTTGATTAATAATGCCGGTGTTTCCCAGCGCTCAAAATGTATTGATACCGACCTGTCGGTTTATGAAAATTTATTTGCCATTGATGTGATGGGGCAAATCGCTTTAACTAAGGCTGTCTTGCCCCTGATGATAGAAAGAAAATCTGGTCATATAGCAGTCACCTCAAGTGTTGCCGGTAAAATTGGCGTGCAGTGGCGAACAGGGTATTGTGCCGCTAAACATGCAGTGATGGGATTTTTTGATGCGTTGAGGGCGGAAGTCGCTGAATTTGGTATTCATGTCAGCACCATCACGCCGGGGTTTATCAAAACAGATGTTGCTAAAAATGCCCTGGTTGGAGATGGTCGCCAGTTTAGTGGGCAAGACAGTAATATCGAGTCGGGTATGGATGTCGACAAATGTGCTTCCATCATCGTCAGCAGACTTAACAAGGGCAAGAAGGAGATTGCCGTGGGCGAAGGGCTTTCGCTGTTTGCTTTAACGATCAAACGATTCTCGCCCACGCTTTTGTTTTTCCTTATGGCCAAAGGTGTCGGCTGATATTAATGCATTCATTTTCACACAGAGTATATTACTATGAATAAACATCGCTTGGTCTTCGGTGGGTTCGTCATGGGGCTGATTAGTTTGCTGGTGCAGTCAGTAGCGGTTGTTGCCGATCAAGCTCCAAAAGAAACCGCTATCGATGAAACAAACTTTAAAAATTTTCATGCCTTGTCGCCTCTTATATCAACGGCCGGGTTGGTTGAGTCCGCAGGTTTAGCAGAGTTGAAGTCGTTGGGTTATCGCTATGTGATTGATCTGCGACTGCCTGAAGAAGGTATTGAAGAGGAGCGGGCCGAAGTTAAAAAACTCGGAATGACCTACGTCAACATACCCGTGGGGAAAATCTGGCCTGAGGATGCATTGCTTGAGCAGTTTGCGTCAATTTTGAACTCGAAGGAAAGCAAACCCATTTTGATTCATTGTGCCTCGGGTAATCGCGCGGGCATGATTTGGTCTTATTATCAAATTACTTCTGGAACGAATGTCGATCGGGCACTATCAGAGGGCCGGAAAATTGGAATGAAACCTCGTTGGGAAGCCGCTTTGAGAAACCGTTTTTCAATAGTGGACTAAGCACACATTCGTTCAGTCGCTTATCTCTTTGAGCCCGGAGTGCCTATTTCGGTAGGTGTGACAGCTATCTACGTTTTTCTGTAATTTCCCAACTTCTGGTGAATTTCTATCTAAGGGTTTAAAGGGCTGTAGGGCAGGTTTTCCAAACAGGAATTGTCTAAATTCTCACTTAACGTTGAATTTGCCAAAATCTTCCTATTTAAAACTGAATTTGAGCAATACGCAGTTAGCAGTTGCTAACCTGTGCGGCTGGTTAATCAGCGCTTGATAAGTGTAGTAGACTACCAGATCCCCAATTTTTTACAAGCGGATGGGGGGGTGGGTACAGGAGGTGGGTAGAGGAACGCGGTGGCGGTTTATACCTTAGTGGGGGGCACCTTCCCGGCTGTTTCGATAGTTTAGGTCGGGGAAAAACTTACTCTTATGATCAGTGATAAGAACAAGATACCGCTCGCGTGCCTTCAAAAGAATGTGGCCTCGATTTAGTAGTGCGATTATTGAGTTCGATGTGACCCTGTCACCAGTTTTTTTTGCTTTCCCGGTTTCTAACGACCCCTCTTCAGTTAACTCGTCTAGCATTTTTGGGCTAATACTCAGAACTTGAAGGCATTTTGGTCTGGAGCATAGGGTGTTTTCCATTTCAGTGATCATTACATTTTGGAGCCAAGCCTGGAGGCCCTGTTTGGCCATGTAGGTAATCTCAAGGTTCGATAATGTCGAAGCTCTAAAAAGAAGCCCATCGTTGATGGCGTGGGCGAGCCACTCACCGTGTTTCAGACCGTACTTACGTAACAGCGGTGAGTGCGAGCTAAACTCTACGAGATCCTGACAAGAGCCGTTTATGGCAGGGATACCGGAAACAACCTCGCTGACTTCTCGTGCGTCATACAGGGATTGAGTGAGAGAAGTGCCGCGATTTAGTGGCATTACGACACCCTTGTCTTGGAGAGATGAATATTGAGCATGGTCAATGCCAAGTAGTTTAGCAGCATGTCGATAATTTACGTGGTGGCGCAGGCTCTCATGATACCGAAGCTGTCGAGGTTCAACCCACCCTTTGGGATCCCACTCAACTAACGTCTCACGTGAGCAATCAGGCGACTTGTGCATTAGCCAGGCTTGCGCCATTAACGCATTAATATTACGGGCTTGAGGGGG
>CAJWCA010000118.1 GCA_913020395.1 uncultured Cellvibrionales bacterium
TATCATTCGATCCTGAATGGGTACGCAGGTCTTTACTATCCCTAGCGTATCCTACCCTTGAACGTTTAATAATAGCGCGTTTTTCAAGACTTGCTAGGAATCGGCGGCAATTGCTTTTCGGGCTCTGATAACCGCTTGCCTGACCTGACCTGGTGCGGTGCCGCCTATGTGATTCCTGGCGGCCACTGAACCCTCCAAGGTCAGTACGTCAAATACGTCTTCCTTGATATCGTCGGAAAACTGTTGCAGCTCAGTCAAGCTCATTTCAGACAAGTCTTTGCCTGTTTCTAAACCATAAGCGACTGATTTTCCTACAATTTCGTGTGCATCGCGGAAAGCAATTCCCGCTCTTACCAAGTAGTCAGCCAGATCAGTTGCGGTTGAAAATCCGCGTTTGGCGGCTTCGTACATGCTGTCCTTGTTAGGTGTGATTGCAGGGATCATGTCGGCAAAAGCCCTTAAACAGTCCTTAACGGTATCGATCGCGTCAAAGAGAGGCTCTTTGTCTTCCTGGTTGTCTTTGTTATAGGCCAAAGGCTGGCTCTTCATCAGGGTGAGCAAGCTGATCAGGTGGCCATTCACACGGCCGGTTTTGCCCCTGACAAGCTCAGGCACATCCGGGTTCTTCTTTTGTGGCATGATCGAAGAGCCCGTGCAGAACCTGTCGGGCAGGTCGATGAAATTGAATTGTGCCGATGTCCACAGCACCAATTCTTCGCTGGCACGAGACAAATGGGTCATTAGCAGGGCGGCAAAGGCGCAAAACTCGATGGCAAAATCGCGATCACTTACTGAATCCAGAGAGTTTTCTGTCGGAGCGTTAAAACCCAACAGTTCAGCGGTATAGCTGCGATCGATGGGATACGTAGTGCCGGCCAGGGCAGCGGCTCCGAGGGGGGAATAATTGAGTCGGCTGCGACAGTCTTGCAGTCGGCTGGCATCGCGTTTCAACATTTCGAACCAGGCCAGCAGGTGATGACCAAAGGTGACCGGTTGGGCCGTTTGCAGATGCGTAAAACCGGGCATGATGGTATCGGCTTCGCGTTCGGCTAAACCCAGGAGGCCTTCTTGCAAGCGTTTAAGCTCAGAGGCAATCAAATCTGTTTCGTGACGGACATACAGGCGAATGTCTGTGGCAACCTGATCGTTACGGGAACGGCCGGTGTGCAGCTTTTTCCCGGTGATGCCAATGCGCTCGGTCAGGGCAGCTTCAATGTTCATGTGAACGTCTTCGAGTGCTTCAGACCACTCAAATCGACCTTCGGTAATGTCTTGTCGCACGGCCTCCAGGCCTTCGATGATTTGTGTCTTTTCAGCGTCGCTCAATACACCCACTTTGCACAACATGGTGGCGTGGGCAATGGAACCGTCGATATCGTGGTGATATAGGCGCTGGTCAAATTGCACGGAAGCTGTAAACCTAGCCACAAAGGCATCAGTGGGCTCAGAGAATCGGCCGCCCCACTGTTGGTTGGTGGTTTCAGTGGTCTGCGGGGTGTTTTTTTTCTGGCTCATCGTTTCTGGCTCATCGTAGGTTGCCTGAACATCAGGTTCTGGGACAAGAAATGGAGGGCGCGGATTATACCGTAACGACGACTTCAAACCTATATTGAGGCCGTAATTAACTGTGAGGAATCAAATCCATGGAAGGAGTTGACTTGAAGGCAGGCAGGCGAACCTTAAACATTCGCTCGCACAGAGGGCTCGAGCTTGTCCCGGTGGCAGATATACGTTGTTTTTCGGCCAGTCAAAAATACATTACCGTGTACCATACACACGGTACCTCGATGCTCGACAGTAGCCTCAAACGGCTACTGAATGAATTCTCCGGCAATTTTGTGAGAGTGCACCGAAATGCCCTGGTGTCTTTTCGGCACATAGTGGGTCTTCGGACAGTGGGGATCGGTCGGGTGACGGTTCAAATTCAGCATGTCGCTTTTCAGCCGAATGTGAGCCGGCGTCGGGTAGGGTACTTGCGCAATTTGTTATCAGATCGATGAAAGGCAGTACTCCTTCTAACTATTTGTCGAAAATTGCCACAGGGATTGATCTCAAGGCTAGGGTAATTGCGACGGCCCTTGTATCATTGCGCTTGGACCAATAGCCCACAATCAAATTGCCCATCGGCATGGAACAGGTGTAGAGATAAACATGGCAACAACGCTCCGAATAGCGACCCGAAAAAGCGCGCTGGCTCTCTGGCAGGCGGAATATGTAAAAGCCCGACTCGAGGCGCTTCATTCAGGGCTCACAGTTGAGCTCGTGCCTCTGGTCAGTCGAGGAGATAAAATACTGGATGTTCCTCTGGCTAAGGTGGGCGGCAAAGGTTTGTTTGTAAAAGAGCTTGAGCATGCACTTCTCGCCGGCGAAGCCGATATTGCCGTTCATTCTATGAAAGATGTACCGATGGAATTTCCGGAAGGTTTGGGGCTCGAATTGATTTGTGAGCGAGAAGATCCGCGAGATGCGTTTGTGTCCAACACCTATCAGAATCTGGATGCCTTGCCCCAGGGCAGCGTTGTGGGTACTTCCAGTTTGCGCAGGCAATGTCAGCTACTGGCACTGAGGCCAGATCTGGAAATCCGCTTTCTGCGAGGTAATGTGAATACCCGTCTGGCCAAGCTGGATGCCGGTGACTACGACGCAATCATTCTGGCGGCAGCAGGTTTGATTCGACTGGAAATGCCCGAGCGTATTAAAGATTTCATCGCACCTGAACAATGCCTGCCCGCCGGCGGACAGGGCGCCGTCGGCATTGAGTGTCGAACGGACGACAGCCATACCCAGGAGCTCCTGGCGCCGTTAATGCATGTGCCCACATGGCAGCAAGTGAGTGCTGAGCGGGCGATGAACCGTCGCCTTGAGGGTGGGTGCCAAGTGCCTATTGCCTGTTATGCCATTCACCAGGAAGGCGGACTTTGGTTGCGCGGGCTGGTGGGAAGCCCAGATGGGAGCCAGATGTTAACTGACGAGATCAGTGGCGCCGTTGAAGATGCGGAACAAATGGGTGAACAATTGGCTGAACGTTTGCTGGCCGTTGGAGCAGGGGACATTCTCGCTAAGGTCTATGGGGAATAAGGTGAGCGCTTCCACCTTGGCACTACAGGGTTTGGAGGTTCTGATAACCCGCCCCTCCAATCAGTCTGGCGAGTGGCAAACTGCGCTTGAGGCCGGGGGTGCAAAAACACGACTGGCACCGATGCTTGAGATAGAACCGGTTGAAGACAAAGCCGGGCGGCAGGCAATAAAAGACAAAATACTGGAGCTCGACCAGTATCACTCCGCTATCTTTGTCAGTCAGAATGCGGTGACTTATGCTTGTCAGTGGATAGATCAATATTGGCCCCAATTGCCGGTGGGTATTAATTGGCTGGCGGTTGGCGGAAAAACCGGCGAGCTACTGCAGAGTGAAGGTTTTGATGCAAAAGCCGCTGATCGAGCGATGAACAGCGAGACCCTGTTAGAACTGAACTGTTTAAAGTCTCTCAACTTACAAAAGATTCTCATTTTTAGAGGCTGTGGTGGACGGCCCTTATTGGGCCAGGTTTTGCAGGAGCGAGGCGCTTCGGTGGACTACTGTGAGATGTACCACCGTGTTCTACCTCAGGAGGCAAAACACCGTTTGGAATCTCTGGAGTGGTCCAGAGACAGCGAGCCCCTACTGAGTGCACACAGTGGTGAAAGCCTGAAGAATTTACGCGATTGCCTACCGGCGGCGAGTGCTCAGCATTGGTTAGCGATACCGGTGCTGGTACCGGGCGGTCGAGTGGCCGAACAGGCCCGGGAAGCGGGTTTCACCCGAGTGATAAGCGCTGAAAACGCAACAACCCATTCTATGCTGCAAGCTTTAGTTCGCTGGCGGCAATCTAATTTAGACGGAAAGAGAAATTCACTGTGAGCGATGCAAACGGAAGTGGTGCACAAGTCGACAAGAGCCCTGCAAAAGACCTTGGGGGCAAGAAGGAAACGCCCCCGAAAAAAAACCGAGGCAAATCACCGTCCTCGGGTGGTGCTAGAGCAGGATTGTTTCTTTCCGTGTTTTCTTTGCTGGTAATTGCGGGTTTGGCTTTTTATGCCTGGCAATTACATCAAGGCCAATTACAGGAATTTCAAAGCTTGCAAACTCAGGTGAGCAAACAGTCAAGGCCAGACCCAAGAGTTGGTGTCCTTGAGAAAAAGCTGTACACACTGGTAGAGAATCCAGCGGTAGAACAGAGCCGATTTGCTGCGCTTCAGCAACAAGTGGATAGTCTTCAAAAACGTGTACAGGCAATGTCCAATACCAGTCGTGACGACTGGGTGTTGGCAGAAGCTGAATATCTCCTGCGTTTGGCCAACCAGCGTCTCTTGATGGAAAGAGGTACCCGGGGAGCGCAGGCTTTATTACGTGCTGCTGACGAGATCTTGCTCGAACTGGATCAGGTGGATTTGTTGCCGGTTAGAGAGGCTTTGGGTCAGGAAATGATTGCGCTGAAAATGGCTGGCCATATTGACCGGGATGGTCTGTATTTGAGATTGAGCGCAGTGGCGGGGCAGTTAGATAACTTGCCCTTAATCACAGGAGCAACGGCTGCTCCCGAACTGCCAGAAGTGATTGACCACGTAGCACAGGATCAGATCGAACCCGATGCGGGTGTATTGGATACTTTTGGTGATAGCCTGTTAAACGCAGTCGGTTCATTCAGCGACTATATTCGAATTACAAGAAATCAGGAAAACCTCGAAGCTATTCTAAGCCCGGAATATCATTTTTATATTAAGCAGAATGCCCGCCTGATGATTGAGCGATCTCAGCTGGCGCTGATGAGAGAAGAGGCAGAAATTTATCGCGGCAGCTTGCAGCAGGCACACTTTTGGGTCAATAAATTCTATCGTCAGAGCCCACAAAAAGCGGCTTTGCTTGTTGAATTGAAGGCGCTGCAAGACCAGAGCGTTGTGCAAGCACTGCCTGATTTATCTCGCTCTCTAGAGTTGCTGAGAACCTATATAGATACCTTGCATTCGCTGACAACGTCCCGTCGTCCCGCTGCCTCAGGAGACGTATAGACATGCGCGCTCTATTAATTTGGATTGGCGTATTACTTCTTTCCGGTGCGGCTCTCATCGAACTGATCGAAGGCGACCCGGGTTATGTCTTGATTTCAATCTGGCAGACTCGGATAGAATTAAGTTTTTGGTTGGCTTTGGGTATTTTGCTTTCTGTTTTGTTTGCCATTGCCCTGCTCGCAAAATTTATTCGTCTCAGTCTTCAGTCAACACATTCCGTGGTTGGCAAGCTCATCGGTGGAAATACTCACCGCGCTGCTCGCAAAACCTCACAGGGGCTGCTCGATTTCTTAGAAGGCAACTGGAAACAATCCAGAAAAAACCTCATCAAGGGGGCTAATAAATCTCAAATGCCTCTGGTCAACTATCTTGCAGCCGCCCGCAGCAGCTATGAACTGGGAGAGGAGGCGGACGCTCAGGCGTTATTACATCAAGCCGAAAAGTCAGTTCCCGACAGTGAGTTGGCGGTTGCACTCACACAGGCCAGAATGCAGTTTCGGGATAAAAAATATGAGCAATGCCTGGGCACTCTGACAAGGGCTAAACGTGTTTCACCTTCACATCCGGTGGTGTTGGATCTCTTAAGGCAGGTCTATGAAACCGTACAGGAATGGAAACCTCTACTCGAACTTTTGCCTGAACTGAAGAAAAGCAAAATACTTAAAAAAGAAGAACTTCGTTTGTTAGAGCTAAAAATCTACGGCGCAAAACTGGAGGCGGCAACTGAGAAAGAGCGAGTAGATTCAGTTTGGAAAAAAGTGCCTTCCAGTTTGAAAAAAGACAGTGCTTTGATTGCCACCTATGCTCAGCGTTTGAGTGGGGTGGGAGCTGAGGGTGATAGTGAACACATACTGCGCACCTCACTGGAAAAAAACTGGGACGAAACGCTGTTGCGTCTCTATGGTTTGGTTGAGGGGAAAGATACGGCCAAACAGTTGTTGAATGGTGAAACCTGGCTTAAAGCGCGGCCAGGCAATGCGCTCTTAATGTTAACACTGGGCCGTTTGTGCATGCGCAATCAGCTCTGGGGCAGGGCGCGTGAATATTTCGAAAGTAGTCTACAACTGCAAAAAGACCCTAATGCCTATGCGGAGTTGGCGAGACTGCTCGCCCATTTAGGCGAGCATGAAAAGAGTACACAATACTATCAGCAAGGTCTTCTAATGAGTGCGCCAGATTTACAGGACTTACCTTTACCTGTTCAGCAATAATCTGTCTTGCCGGCACACCTTTAGCTAACTGGATTTATGTTGGCTAAGGTGTGTCTGAGTCAAAGATGCCCAGTTCATCCCACAGTTCATCAACCCGTTGTTTCACCGCTCCGTCCATCACTATGGGCGCTCCCCATTCCCGATCGGTTTCCCCGGGCCACTTGTTGGTGGCATCCATTCCCATTTTTGAACCGAGCCCTGACACAGGTGAGGCAAAGTCTAAATAGTCGATGGGAGTATTTTCAACCAGGGTAGTATCCCGGGCGGGGTCCATACGTGTGGTGATGGCCCAAATCACATCTTTCCAATCCCGGGCGTTGACATCATCGTCGGTCACAATGACAAACTTGGTGTACATAAATTGGCGCAAGAAAGACCAGACACCCATCATCACGCGCTTGGCATGGCCGGGGTATTGTTTTTTCATTGTCACTACCGCCAGGCGATAGGAACAGCCTTCTGGTGGTAAATAAAAATCAACAATTTCTGGAAACTGTTTGCGCAAAATAGGCACAAACACTTCGTTGAGTGCGACCCCCAGAACGGCGGGTTCATCCGGTGGTCTTCCGGTATAAGTACTGTGATAGATTGGGTCTTCACGGTGCGTAATACTCTCCACCGTCATGACCGGAAAGCGATCCACTTCATTATAATAACCGGTGTGATCCCCGTAGGGCCCCTCGTCAGCCATCTCGTCGGGGTAAATATAACCTTCAAGGATATATTCAGCAGAGGCCGGTACTTGCAGGTCGCTGTTGAGGCAATTGACCACTTCGGTCTTTTCTCCTCTCAACAAACCGGCAAAGGCATATTCACTTAAGGTATCGGGTACTGGTGTGACGGCACCTAAAATAGTGGCGGGGTCCGCGCCGAGCGCGACCGCTACCGGGTAAGCCTGACCCGGGTTCTTTTGTTGCCACTCGCGAAAATCCAGTGCACCCCCGCGATGACTCAGCCAGCGCATAATGAGCTTATTTCTGCCGAGCAGCTGCTTACGATAGATGCCGAGGTTTTGCCGCTCTTTATTGGGACCACGTGTAATGACCAGAGGCCAGGTAATTAAGGGTGCCGCGTCGCCAGGCCAACAGGTCTGAATGGGCAGTTGGTGAAGATCTACGTCTTCCCCGTGATATTGAATGTGTTGGCAGGGGGCTTTTTTGATCACCTTGGGCGCCATATTCAATACTTGTTTGAATGCGGGCATTTTTTCCCAGAGGTCTTTTAAACCTTTGGGCGGCTCTGGCTCTTTTAGGAAAGCGAGTAATTCACCCACTTCCCGCAGGGCCTCGATCGATTCCTGGCCCATGCCCAGTGCCACCCGATGGGGAGTGCCAAATAAATTGGCGAGCACGGGTGTGTCGTAACCAATGGGGTTTTCAAACAGGAGGGCCGGACCTTCAGCGCGTAGCGTGCGATCACAGATTTCAGTCATTTCAAGCTTGGGGTCAACCGGGGTGCTGATCCTCTTGAGTTCGCCACGCTTTTCAAGCATGGCGATAAAATCGCGAAGGTCCTTATATTTCATGTCGTCTGGCTGCGCTTATTTGCGCTTCATAGACATAAAGAATTCGTCGTTACTCTTGAAGTCCTTCAGCTTGTCGGTGAGGAACTCGGTTGCCCCGGTGTCTTCCATGTCGTGCAGAAGCTTGCGTAAAATCCAAACGCGCTGTAATTCGTCTTCTTTCATCAGCAGGTCTTCCCGACGTGTGCCGGAGCGGCGAATGTTGATCGCGGGATAAATACGTTTTTCCGCTATCTTGCGATCCAGGTGCAGTTCCTGGTTGCCGGTGCCCTTAAATTCTTCAAAGATCACCTCGTCCATTTTTGAACCGGTGTCGACCAGTGCCGTTGCAATAATACTCAGGCTGCCACCTTCTTCGATATTTCGCGCAGCACCAAAAAAGCGCTTGGGTCTTTCCAGGGCGTGGGCATCAACACCACCCGTTAATACCTTGCCGGATGAGGGCACAATGGTATTGTAAGCACGGGCCAGTCGAGTGATGGAATCCAGTAAAATAACCACGTCTTTTTTGTGCTCAACCAAACGTTTGGCCTTTTCGATGACCATTTCGGCAACCTGCACGTGGCGCGAGGGTGGCTCATCAAAAGTAGAGGCGACCACTTCGGCACGCACAGAGCGCTGCATCTCGGTCACTTCTTCCGGGCGTTCATCGATGAGCAATACAATCAGGTGACACTCAGGGTTGTTGCGCACAATCGACTGAGCGATGTGCTGCATCATGATGGTTTTACCGGCTTTTGGCGGTGCAACAATCAGTCCGCGCTGGCCTTTGCCGATAGGGGCAACCAGGTCAATCATGCGCCCGGTCAAATCTTCGGTAGAGCCATTGCCGGCCTCGAGCACCAGGCGCTTGTTAGGAAACAGTGGCGTCAGGTTTTCAAACAGGATTTTATTGCGGGAATTCTCTGGTTTGTCGAGATTGATCTCACTAACCTTCAGCAGCGCAAAATAGCGTTCCCCGTCTTTTGGCGGGCGAATCTTGCCGGCAATGGTGTCGCCGGTGCGCAGGTTGAAACGCCTGATCTGACTGGGAGAGACATAGATGTCATCGGGTCCGGCCAGATAAGACCCCTCTGCTGAGCGCAGAAAACCAAAACCGTCTTGAAGGATTTCCAATACGCCGTCGCCGTAGATATCTTCTCCACTTTTGGCGTGGCGCTTGAGGATGTTGAAAATAATATCCTGTTTGCGTGACCGGGCGACATTGTCCAGGCCCATGTCTTTGGCGATTTCAATCAGTTCTTCAATAGGTTTTGTTTTTAGATCGGTTAGGTTCATAAATGAGGCTTTGATAGTTATTAGGTTGGATTTTTGCAGTGAATGTCGAGCTCAGATGGAGGTCGTTTGTCAGGTTCAACTGCAGAATTGAGTTTACTTAGTTATTTGATAAATACTTGTTGATGTACACCCGGCTTTGGCATTAGGAACGATATTTTTCTGAAAACCAAAGGGAGGGGGTAAAATCGATGGCTTGAGTATAGCCAGTTTTTTTCAGTAGTGCAAAATAAGATCTAAAACTTTCTGCTGCCCCACAAAGGAGCAGCAGAAGTGCATCTGTTTAGGCGGCGCTGTCGATGAACTCAACCAGCTGGGCTTTGGACAATGCGCCCACTTTCATAGCTTCCATGTTGCCGTCCTTGAAAATCATCAAGGTGGGAATACCACGAATATTGAACTTGGCAGGTGTCTCTTTGTTGCTATCGACATCCATTTTGGAAATGGTGATTTTACCGGCGTATTCGCCAGCCAAATCTTCCAGTACCGGGGCGATCATTTTGCAGGGGCCGCACCATTCTGCCCAAAAATCCACCAATACGGGGCCTTCGGCTTTTAATACTTGCTCTTCAAAACTGGCGTCGGTTACGTGGACTATAGAGTCACTCATGATCTTGGGTCTCCTGGGTATTCTGGTGTTGGCGGGATCGCGACACTCCAAAGCCATAGCATAATAAGGACTGCCTGCCTCCCAGACAAGGGGGCAGGGCAAAAATGCTTATGATTTCATTGTCTATGCATAGATCGGACCGCCCGGGAACCTGTTAGACTTCGTCCGCTCTAAGCCCGCTCCTGTAACCAATAACAAGGTAGATTGTATTGAAAAAGCTAGTGATTTTGGTGGCGATCGGCGCTCTGGTGGGCTTATTTAATTACCTGGACGGCAGCCAATACCTGTCTCTAAGCCAATTCAGGACCTGGGTCGACACCCGGCCGCTCATGGCGGCAGGTATTTATTTTGGCTCATACGTATTGATGACCGGTCTGTCATTGCCTGGAGCCGCGTTGATGACGATGATCGGGGGAGCAGTTTTTGGTTTGGGTTGGGGCCTGTTGTTGGTTTCGTTTGCCAGCACAATGGGCGCCAGCCTGGCATTTTTGGTCTCCCGAAGCCTTTTGCGAGATTGGGTGCAAGGGCGATTCTCCCGGCAATTGGCCACCATCAATGAGGGCGTCGAAAGGGATGGTGCCTATTATTTGTTCAGTCTGCGTCTAATTCCAGTGATCCCCTTTTTTGTGATTAATCTGGTATTTGGTCTGGTGCCCATGCGGCTATGGACCTTTTACTGGGTGAGTCAGATTGGGATGCTGGCGGGGACGGCAGTATTTGTTAACGCCGGTGCAGAGTTGGGCAGTGTGGGTGAGCTTAGTCTGGGCGGTATTCTGACGCCGGGAATCATAGGCTCGCTTGTCCTGTTGGCGACCTTTCCCCTGATCGCTAAACTGCTTGGCACTTATCTTCAGCAGCGCCAACTGAACAAACGCTTCGCAAAACCCAAGCACTTTGATACCAACTTGCTGGTTATCGGCGGTGGCAGTGCGGGCCTGGTGAGCGCTCTGATTGCCGCAGCGGTAAAGGCGAAAGTGACCCTGGTAGAAAAACATAAAATGGGCGGGGATTGTCTTAATACGGGTTGTGTACCCAGCAAAGCACTCATTCGCTCTGCCGCCGTGGCCCATCAACTGCAGAATGCCGAAGCCTTTGGGTTTACCGAGGTGCAGAGCAAGGTGGATTTTGCCGCGGTGATGGAGCGGGTACAGTCCGTGATTAAAACGATAGAACCCCATGACTCGGTGGAGCGATTCACCGGCTTGGGCGTTGACTGCCTGCAGGGAGATGCCCGGATAATATCGCCCTGGGAGGTTCAGGTGGGCGAGCGTATTATCCGTTCACGCAATATCGTGATAGCGACAGGGGCGAGCCCATTTGTCCCGCCGATCCCCGGTATAGAATCCACCGGGTACCTCACCTCAGAGACACTCTGGGCCCTGCGAGAACAGCCCAAACACATGATGATCTTGGGGGCAGGGCCTATTGGTTGTGAGCTGGCTCAGGCATTTGCTCGTCTAGGCACAAAAGTCACTTTGGTTGATATGGAAAACAGAATACTGCCCCGGGAGGACACAGACGTTGCCCAGCTGGTTGCCGATCGGCTACAGGCGGAGGGGGTTCGAGTATTGGTTGGACACAAAACAATCGGTTTTCAGCAAAAGAGTGACGGCGCCCAATGGGCCAGTCTTGAGTCGGCCGGCGCAGTCAGCGAACAACATTTCGATACTTTATTGGTGGCAGTGGGTAGAAAGGCCAATACGACGGATCTCGGATTGGAAACATTGGGCATTGACCTGACACCCCAGGGCACCGTGGCCGTGGATGACTATTTACGCACCCGCTACCACAGTATTTATGCCTGTGGTGATGTGGCAGGTCCCTATCAGTTTACCCACATGGCTTCACACCAAGCTTGGTTTGCCAGTGTGAATGCACTCTTTGGTTTTGTGAAAAAATTCAAGGTCGATTACAAAGTGGTGCCCTTTGCCACATTTACCGACCCTGAAGTTGCGCGGGTGGGTTTGAGCGAAACCGAAGCGCGGGCGCAAGGGCTTGAATATGACGTGAGTCGCTATGATCTGGAAGACCTGGATCGCGCTATTGCCGAGGGAGAAAACCATGGCTTCATCAAGGTGCTGACAGCCAAAGGTAGCGATAGAGTGCTTGGGGCAACCATTGTGGGTTATCGCGCAAGTGATCTCATAACGGAATATGTTTCTGCCATGAAACAGGGTTATGGTTTAAATAAGATTTTGGGCACGATTCACATTTACCCAACAATGAGTGAGGCCAACAAATTTGTGGCCGGTAACTGGAAGCGGGCAAACGCTCCGGAGGGCCTGTTGCGCTGGGTGGAAAAACTCCACCGCTGGCGACGTTAGCAGATAGCGATTTGAATGGAACAAGATCAAGGAATTAGTCATGAGTGAACAAGGTGTAGAAAATAATGTACAAGCCCGTTACAGCGAGGGCGCACAGGAGCGACAGGAGGCGCTGTGTTGCCCCGTTGACTACGATGTTTCCCTGTTAAAACTTCTGCCCACAGAGATCGTTGAAAAAGATTACGGCTGTGGTGACCCCTCCAGATATGTAAAAACTAGTGATACCGTTTTGGATCTTGGCAGTGGCGGCGGAAAGATCTGTTATATGGCGGCGCAAATTGTCGGGGCTGAAGGGCGTGTGATTGGCGTTGATATGACTGATGATATGTTGGCGCTCGCGCGAAAATATCAGAGTGAAATGGCCGAAAAAATTGGCGGTAATCGCGTTGAATTTCACAAAGGTTACATACAGGATTTGGCTCTGGATGTGCAAGCCATGGAGGTGTGGCTGGCCGAAAATCCGGTAAAGGATATCGAAGGTTTACAAGCTTTGGAGACATGGAAGTCGCAGCAAAAAAATGAGAGCCCTCTAATAAAATCAGATTCCGTTGATTTGGTGATCTCTAATTGCGTGTTAAACCTGGTCGCGCAAAAAGATCGGCAACAAATGATTGCAGAAATATTCAGAGTGCTAAAGCCCGGTGGCAGGGTTGCCATATCGGATATCGTTTGTGATGAACGGGTGCCGGAGCACTTACAAAATGACCCCACGCTTTGGAGCGGTTGTATCTCAGGTGCGTTCCATGAAAAGGGTTTTCTCGATGCTTTTGTCGTCCAGACAAAGACTAACAGACCCGCATAAAACCATACACATATTTTCCGCCGACAAGAAACATCTGGTGTGCCACCGAACTTTCCGAGTGCGCGCTTTTCGAGTTTCGTCTCGCCGCGAAGTAGAAACGCAACCGCGAAACGTTTCTGATGTCCATCTACGCTTTCTTGTTTTGCTTTCTTTTGCCAAGTGATACTATTTTCTCCCTCTTGTTTCCGCGGCGAAGACGGGTCTTGTTCGTTTCCACGCTCGCGTTGTGGGTCACGTTTCCATCGTGAATTTGCGCTCTCCCCC
>CAJWCA010000119.1 GCA_913020395.1 uncultured Cellvibrionales bacterium
GTTTGCGGTTGTGCTGCTTTCTTTTGTCAGTAGTGATTTTCAAGCTCGGCTGGCTACCTTCATGCCTATGTTAAATGGCATTGATGGTATTCAACAAGTGATACCCATTCGGTCAGAGCTTTGGATGAATCTTGGCAATATCATCAACCAGCATTTTTATTTTGGTGCTGGTGCCGGAAACTTTGAAACCGCCTATGAGAAATTCAGCGACCTGGCAGCCGGCCCTGAAAAAATCTACACCCATTCCCATCAGGTCTTATTGGAGTTGTGGGTGGGTACGGGTTTAGTGGGAGCGATTTGCTGGTTTGTATTACACTGGCTGCTTTTCACGCAGTGGAGGAAGTCTTCCGCTCGCTTACTGGCACTGCCCTTTCTATTAGTGCCTTTTATTATGTGGATGCCGTTCAACTCACACCGCAATATTTATAGTTCAGAGTTGATGCAGTTCACCTGGCTGTGGCTTGCGATGGCGATCGGCTTGCTCTATCCCAAGCTGAACGCCGCCAAAGATCCATTATAAGCTTTTATAAACGTCGTAAGTTTTTTCCAGCATTTTTTCCAGGGTTAAGTTTTCTCTGGCATAGGCAAAACTCCCTTCGAATTCCGCTTTAAAGTCTTCGGGTGAATCCAGGCAGCGGTCTATAGACGCTTTGATTGCCGAGGGGCTCTCCTTTTCGATGATGGCCTGTTCCGGCAGAAGTGCCCTGGCATTGCCAACGTCGGTGCAGATTACCGGCACTTCGGCGAGTAGCGCTTCAACCATTGCGTAGGGTGCTCCCTCTTTTAAAGAAGGCATTAACATCATGTCGGCCTGAGTCAAATAGTCTCCGACTTTATCCGTAAATCCAACAAAGTGAACGTTGGTGAGTTTAGCGTTTTTCACCTGTTGCTCGAGCGAACTTCTCTCCGGGCCATCGCCAATAATATAGAGGTGGGCCTCAGGGTTGTCCCAGGCGGTCAATACATGGTCCAAACATTTGATTTTCACCAGGCGCCCCACCGTTACAATTGCCGGTCGTTCCAGTTGGATCGCGGGGCTAGACGCTTGTAGTGGGTGGGTCCCATTCTCGACCACGTGCCAGTTGACCCGGGGTTCCGACGCCGCCACTTTGTGGCTGACGGCAATACGGGCGTCAAACCGTTTCAAATAAAAGGCGCTGGGATTGGTCGTGTTGTGGCGAGTGACAACTAGCTTGGCGCTGACAAAAGGTTTTATCAGTGCCACGAGGCAAGCGGCCTTGCCGGCATGGGCGTGAATAATATCCGGTTGAACTTCATCGACAATATTCTTCAATTGCCAGGCGAGTTTCAGGTTCATTCGGCCCAGACGAGCATTAACGGGTTTAAAGTCAACGGCAGGTGAGTAGCTGTCTTTATATTTGGGGTCTGCGATTACGGTAAGTTGACAGACTTCGCTTAGCGCATTGGCTAATTCAGCAACGTGTTTTTCAAGTCCACCGTCACCCCGACTCAACATGATCAGGCAGATGCGAAAATTGCGAGATTGGATAGTGTAGCTCCTCAGCTGATGATGCGCTTTTTGGGATCGATAAAGCCGTGAATGCCCCAGGAGCCACCTGATTGTTTGGCCTCCAACAGTGAAGTCACTCGGCCCTTCATGTTTTTGATTTTGCGTCCGGCTTTAACGTGGGCCAGCCCTTTGAAAAACCGGGCCAGGGGAATCATATCCGACCAGCCCAGCCCGTCGATAACGATCAAGCGACACTGTTTCTCATCACCCGCCTCAAGAGACGTTTGCTGGACAACAATGTTGTGCAGTAATAAATCACGGCTGGGTACTGCCAGTGATTGCCAGGCGGGATAAAATTGATCCAGGCTTTTCTGGATCGGTGCATCGAGACCGTTTTCCCAAAGATACTGAAGCAGGGTGATAGAAATCTGGTGGTCTTCATCTGTTACCAGGTTAGTGACGATACCAGGCCCCATATCGGTTTCTACCATACCGTAGGACCGGGGAATTAGATCGAGCACCTCATCACCGAGTTCCGCGTGGATAGTAGACAAGACCTCGTGCTCAATTTGACTGTCATCAAAGCGGTTCAAGGGTTTGAGGTTTTTAGGGAATCCCTTGCGACTTCTTTTTTCTGCGGGGGAAAAACCGGGCCTTGCCACCTTGATGCACATTCCCCTGTTATCGGGGTGGACAAAACAGAGGCGGTTGCCACCCTTTGCAAAGGGTTTCCGCAGGTGCAGACTAATCATATTCGTAAACTTATCGTTAGGACCCGAAGCGGGCATTATCGCGAAACCGCCAGAGCCGTGCAAGGTTAGACCACAGTATCACTAGCGCACATCAAGTTAGACCCCCTGCTTTTGTCAAAATGAGGCTGGCTATTCGATTGGCTTCCTGAAGCGGAGCGTTGATCGCTGGCGTTTCACCAGACGTGGCTGAGCCCAATTTGATCAAGCGTTGTTCCGCGCACAGGCGTTCAACACCTCGAGTAATTCGGTTATCTTGTTTTACGGGCACACTCAATAAACCCACCTTGGCGCCTGAGCTCAGGCTTTCATATACCATTGAGACGCTGTCTTCAGTGACCCAGATTGATTCGCTCTGCTGAAATTGCCTGGGCAACCAGTGTTCATCAGTCTTAGAGACTGGAACCAGGGTGATTTGGTCTGACTCCAGCGAGGCTGCCAGTGTTTCAAATTGCTCAGGTGTGCGGCGCGAGGTGCTGAGCGTCCAGTGAGTATCAGTGGTTTCGGCGATGAGTTGTTTTAGCTGTTCGATGATGTTTTTGTTATCCCAGCTGTAGTGACGAGAGGGGCCGCCAATCAAGATTAGCCCCTCTTTCAAGCCGTTGGCTCGAGCTGTGAAAGCAGGCGCGGGGGTCACTTTGTTCAGTACCCCTTGGGTCTGAAACACATTGCCCTGTTTGAAATCGCCGTCGTGATAAGGAATAACACAAAGGTCAAACCAGGACAGTGGCAGGGTAGGTTTCATCAGCACAATGAGTTTAGCGCCAAAACGCCAGCGCAAATACAGCGCCTGCCAATGGGTTCTGTGTCCACAACAGATAATGTAGTCTGGTGGATTATCTGATATTGAAAGGTGGTGTCTGTTAAACAGCGTTGCCAGATTGTCGGCTTTCTTTACAGGCACGCCAAGCCAATGTGTTTCAACGGTCAGGTCGGGTGATGCCATGCGGTTGAGGGCATCGCTCAAGCCTTGCAGTTGATTGCGGTGACCGGGTTTGTGGTCTGTGACAGCCCAAATACAGAGTGATTTATTGTGTGAAGCATCCATAGAACGGCTGTTTTCCCAATTTGCAGAAAGATTAGAGTAATCGAGACCTTAAAACGGTGTAATAACTGATATTATAAAGCCCTTTGATCTCAGTGCGGAATCCTTTCATGAGTCAACAATCCTCGCCATCCGGCAAAGCGAGTGTTCAATCGGCCAGCGACGCAGCCCCAAGCACCCACAGTGCAGAGGTTTACTGGCGACTATTGAGCTATATCAAACCTTATTGGCTGAGTGCTGTGGTGGGTATTTTGGGATTCGCGGTGTTTGCCGCCTCTCAACCCGCCCTGGCCAAGGTGATGGAATACCTCATTAATGCGATTGAAACAAACGATCCCGCCGAACGTTATCGCATTCCCCTGGCCATTGTTCTTATTTATGTCGTACGTGGCATTGGTTCCTTTGTGGGCAATTACTGCATGGCGCGCGTATCTCTGGGCATTGTGCATACATTGCGAGTAGCCCTGTTTGACAGCCTGACTCGCCTTCCCAGCCAGTATTTCGAAAGTCAGGGTTCAGGTCACCTGGTGTCCCGAATTACTTTTAATGTCAATCAGGTCACGGTTGCGGCGACAGATGCATTAAAAGTACTCATTCGCGAAGGCCTCACTGTGATTGGCTTGTTAGGTTTTCTGTTTTATGAGAATTGGCGATTGACCATGGTGTTTTTGGTGATCGCGCCTCTGATTGCGGTGCTGGTGGTTTTTGTGGGCAAGCGCCTGCGTAGCCTTGCCTCGAAGATTCAAGTCACAATGGGCAATGTCACACAAGTGTGTGGTGAGATGATCAATGGCTATAAAGTGATGAGGAACTTTGGCGGTGAACACTACGAGCGGGAGCGTTTTAGTGCTGCCAGCGAGATGAATACCCGTCAGAACATGAAGTTGGCCACTACCATGGCCGCAAATACTCCCACGCTGCAATTTATTGTGGCAGGTGCCCTGGGTATGTTGGTGTATTTGGCGATGAGTTTCATGGATACCAGTAACGCGGGAGCATTTGTCGCCTACATTACCGCCGCGGGTTTAATCCCCAAACCATTGCGACAACTCAGCGGGATCGTGGGTAAAGTACAAAAAGGGGTCGCGGCGGCAGACACCATATTTGAACAATTGGATACGGAAGCTGAACTCGATCAGGGAACTTACCGAGTAGAGCGGGCTGAAGGAAAACTCTGCATTCGCAACGTCACCTTTAGCTATTCGGGAACGGAAAAGAAAGTACTCGATGGCATTGATCTGGACATTTCCCCCGGTGAAACGGTGGCGCTTGTTGGCCGTTCAGGCAGCGGAAAATCTACTCTGATCAGTCTTATTGCGCGGATGTACCCCCTGCAGGAAGGTGAAATATTGTTGGATGAACATTCGATAAGTGAATACAGCCTGATTAACTTGCGGGAACAAATTGCATTGGTCGATCAGGATGTCACTCTTTTTAACGACACCGTTGCCCGCAATATAGCGTATGGCCTGTTGCAGACCTGCAGTGATGAATCTATTCGGGCCGCTGCAGAAGCTGCTCATGCCTGGGAATTTATTGAAGCGCTCCCAGAGGGTATGGAAACGATACTTGATGAAGACGGCAAGAGCTTGTCTGGAGGCCAGCGTCAGCGCCTGGCCATTGCGCGGGCGCTGTTAAAAGATTCACCTATTTTAATTCTGGACGAAGCAACCTCTGCACTCGATGTTGAAAGCGAGCAGCACATTCAGGCGGCCTTGGATGTGGTGATGAAAGACAGAACCACACTGGTGATTGCGCATCGGCTTTCTACTATTGAGCAGGCAGATAAAATTGTGGTGATGGAAGACGGTAGAATTGTAGAGCAGGGCACTCACAAACATCTATTGGAGCAGGGTGGCGCCTATGCACATTTACACGCCCTGCAATTTAGAGACGCCTGATGCGAACGATTTATTCCCTTGTTTTTTACCTGCTGCTGCCAGCGGTGATTGCGCGATTGTTCTGGCGGGGGAAAAAAGCCCCAGCCTATCGACAGCGTTGGAAAGAGCGTTTTGGTTTTGTTTCCAGAGACAGTTCACGCCACCCAGAAATTCTGGGTGGAACGCAAAAGCAGCCGGTCATTTGGTTGCACGCGGTGTCTGTTGGAGAGAGCCTTGCCGCAATGCCCTTGGTAGAAGCCCTGCTGCAGGCCTACCCTCAACACCGTTTGTTAATGACAACCAGCACACCTACCGGGTCTGAGCAGGTAACAAAAACATTGGGCAGCCGCGTGTGGCACAGCTATGCTCCCTACGATTTGCCCGATTGTGTTGCGCGTTTTTTATCCCGGGTTCAACCCGACATCTGCATCATTATGGAAACAGAACTCTGGCCCAATACGATCGCGGCCTGTCACCGTCGAAACATTCCCGTGGTGCTCGCCAATGCTCGTTTGTCTGCAAAGTCGGCAAAGGGTTATGAGCGTTTTGGCGGTTTGAGCCGCGGCATGATAAATCAATTGGATTTTGTTGCCAGTCAACACGAACAAGATCTTCAGCGTTTCGCGTCACTGGGTTTGCCAGAACCCAGAGGTGGTGTCACCGGCAATATCAAATTTGATATCGAGCGCGATGACTCGATGATTGATACCGCAAAAAAATTGCAGGTTCAATGGAGTTGTGGGGGCGAGCGTTTAGTGGTGTTGGCTGCCAGCACCCACCGTGGAGAAGACGAGTTGTTGATTGATGCCTTTGCGCAGCTCCGGCAACAGGTTTCCAATGCCTTGTTGGTTTTGGTGCCGAGGCACCCCGAGCGTTTTAACACTGTTTTAGCCCTGTGCAAAGACCACTTTGAATGTGTTAGTCAGCGCAGTTTGGGGGAAGACGTGTTGCAAGAGCGGCTGTCGAATCAGGATGTTATTGTGGCTGACACAATGGGTGAGTTGTCATTTTTATTGGGTGCCAGCGATATTGTGTTTGTGGGTGGCAGTCTGGTTGAAAACGGTGGCCACAACATGATTGAGCCCGCCCAGTGGGGCTTGCCTATTGTCAGCGGTTCAAGTTTATTTAATTTCTCGGAGGCCTCTCGTCTTCTATTGGAAGCCAATGCAATGTTGCTTGTGAACAATGGCCGTGAATTGGCCGAGGTTTTTTGCAAACTGGGTAGTGATCTCAATGAGCGGAAATTAATGGGTGAGCGAGCACAGATTGTTGCGGATAAAAATCGTGGAGCATTGGAAAAACTATTGAATGTGATTAGTCAGCAGTTACCCACCGAGGGTTGATAACTGCTGAATAAACGAGAATGTATTTGAGTTACTCGTAGCTGCTTCTTTTAACTTGTGAGACGCCGTCCAGCCATTGGGTCAACTGGTGAATGTCTTCTGGGGTCAGGTTGCCGGCAACCTCTTTTAGTTTCAACATGCTAGTAACGTAATCATAACGCGCATTATCGTAGTTGCGTTGAGCCTGATACACCGAGCGCTGGGCAACCAGCACGTCAACAAGATTTCGTGTGCCCACCTCATAACCCGCCTGGGTGGCTTCCAGGGCGCTACGGGTAGAAACGGTAGTTTGTTTACGAGCCTTAACTTGAGCAACGTCGGTCACGGCTGTCAGGTGAAGAGAGCGGGCAGACTGAATAATATCCCGTTGAGTTTTGTTATAGATTTCCTGGGATTGCATCTGTTGCTGATAGGCCTGACGGCGCTGCGCAGAGGTGCGGCCGCCTGAAAACAGAGGCACTGACAATTCGAGCGCAACATAGTCTGTTTCAGTGGTTGTGTCGAAGGTATCACCGAAGCGGGAAATGCCGTCGTCATCACTGTCTTGCAGGCGAGCGTTGACCGAGAGTGTTGGGTAATGCCCTGCTTTTTTAGCTTTTGCATTATGGCGCGCAGATTCGGCGGCCAACTTTGCCGTCTTCAGTGAGAAGTTGTTTTGCAGTGCAAACTCAACCCAGTCGTGACGATTCTCAGGCTCTGGCTTGACGATAGGGAAAGCGTCTTTAATCGGCGCGATCGACTCGTGCGCCTGCCCGGTTAATACCTCTAGAGCTTCAAAGCTAATGCCCAGGTTGCCTTGTGCACCCAGGGTGTTGGCAACCGCACCATCATAAGCCGCTTGCGCTTCATGAACATCGGTAATCGCGGTGAGGCCCACATCAAAACGTTGACGGGTCTGCTCCAATTGATGTGCCAGGGCTTTTTCTTCTGCGGTAGCAGTTTCGAGGTTATCAACTGAGCGAAGAACGTTAAAGTACGCTTCAACCACTCTTACAATCAGTGCCTGCTGGTCTGCGCTGTATTGGGCTTCGGCCTGTTGGCTAACCGTTTTGCCCTGCTGGTAACCAAACCATGCAGACATATCAAACAGGGGTTGTCTGAGGCTCACGGTCCAGCCGGAGGAATCGGTTTCACCACTGCTTGTACCAAAGCTGTCTGAATCGCTGTTGTTGCTAATATCCTGAGTGGTTGAAGAGTAGTCTACTGTTGCGTTGATCTGGGGTAATAAACCCGCCAGACCTACCGCATAGTTCTCTTTGCTGGCCATATACGCGGCGTGATCAGCTTTGAGTTGGTGGTCGTTCTCAAGTGCCAAGCTATAAACTTCGGCAAGTGTTTCCGCCTGGCTAAAACTGCTGAAACCGGCGGCAATGGTCAATGTAAGTGCCCATGAAAGGCTTTTTTTTGTTGGCAGCGACATATCCTGGTCCTGTTTGCGTTGCTAAGGAGTGCTATTCATGACGAACAAATCGTCGGGAACCGCATAAGCGATTGCAGCTGAATACACTAAAGCCCCGATGGAAATCCAACGAGGCTAAATATGAAGGGAGTATATCAGCTTAGTTTCTTAGTCCGCAGGCCTCTGGGACTAAGAATTGTAAAGAATCAGGCCAAATTTAAGCGGAGGCACGCTCGGTAGACTGATCAGGGCCTGCGGCCACGTCCTGAAAGGCCTGAATGGCTGCAGTGGCGTCAGCGGATCCCGCAGTCTGTGTGGGAGTGGGCGACGCAGTGGTCTCAGTTTCGGGAGGTGCGGGTGCAGCAGCGGTGGCAGCGGCTAAACTCTGGCCCTCTGGAGAAATGGTGACGGAGTCTACACTGGGTGGCGCGGCAATATTCTCGTCAGCGACAATGGCATCTTCTAACTCCACAGGCGCGGATTCCGTGGGAAGAATCTGTTTGATGGCAGCCGATGGGTCAGGCGCCGAGGGTAATATTTCCATCAGGGTATACTCCTTTGGCGAACAATTTTTGTCCACATCAACGGTAGACTCGCTGAGTATAGCTTCAAAAGCGCTCTTTTTTTGTGCAGTTGCGCCCAAAATCTAGACAGAGTATGAATAACCAAACCGAATAATCTCCCATTCCGCTATATCAATACCAGAAGGGAATGGACTCTATGGGTGTGTTTTTTGTTTATTGCGCCACTGTTGCGGGCTAACACCATACCAACGGCGGAAACTGCGGGTGAAAGCACTGAGTTCCGAATAGCCTAATACGGCCGCAATATCCGTTAAGCGGTAGTAGGGATGATTGATGTAGGTTTTGGCCTGTTGGTAGCGCACCGAGTCAATCAAGGCCTGAAAGTTGGTGTCCTGTTCTTTTAATCGACGTTGCAGTGTTCGCTTGCTGTAACCAATGGCATGGGCAACCGTTTCAATTCGGCACTCGTCACTCACGAGCATCAGCGCGATACAGTGTTTTACTTGTTCGACGAAGTTGTCTTCATGCCGGTCTTCGAGGTATTGCCTCAGGCGCATAGGAATAGCCTTGGCGGTCTCACAGACAGGCTGAGTCAAAATAGAGGCGTTAAACGTCATCGACAACTTGGGTGAATTAAACGCTACCGGGCAAGAGAAATAACGGCTGTAATAGTCGGGATCCCCAATTTCTGCATGTCTGAAGTAAACACCTCTGGGCGACAGCTGTTGGCCGTATAGAATTTTGATCAAATTGTAGGCCAGCGCAAGCCCATGGTCCTGAAATCGCACGCTGTTGGCCACTTTTGTGAAGTCACTTTCGATAGAGAACTCCGCCGCATCACCCTTGAGCGCTAAACAGAGTTTCACGGTTTGCACCCGCAGTTGAATGTGATCGATAAAGATCTTTAAGGCCTCCCCCAGGTTTTCACTCGCCACGACCATTGATGCCAGTGGGCCGTAAATGGCGATGGTCTGGCGTCTGGCCAGTTCAAGGGCCAGATAAGGGAAATCCAGTTTCAGAGCGGCGATATCCAGTAGTTTGTTCTGACGGTCGAAGGGAATTAACATCTCCTTGCCGCTCGCCGCCTCAGGGCTGAGCTCTGCCTCTTCGTACAAACTGGCGGGATTTCCTCCGCGTTCGATGACCAGTTCACTAAAACCGTCCAAAAAACTGCTGTTGATATAGGGGTATCGCATAGGAGCTCACCGGCACACCTCAAGGAACGAGGGATTCATCATGAAAATATTGGCGTCAAAGGTCAATCACTTGGCGCTTTATGTCAAATTATGTACTCATCTATAGGGCATAGTGTGCTCAATTTCCATTAAAGGGCAAAAAAGGGTTTTGTATGTACGACTACATCATTATCGGTGCCGGATCTGCGGGCTGCGTATTGGCTAATCGCCTGAGTGCGAACCCAGAAAATAAAGTATGTCTGGTTGAGGCGGGGGGTAGCGACAAAAATCCGGTTATTTATACCCCGCTGGGGGTGATTGCCAGTCTGGCACTGGGTGTTTTTAACTGGTCATTCAATACCAAACCACAGACAAGCATGAAGGATCGGGAAATATATTGTCCTCGGGGTAAAGTGCTTGGGGGCAGTAGCTCCATCAATGCAATGTTGTATATCCGGGGTCAGCAACAGGATTATGACGCCTGGGCCGCGGCGGGCAATAGCGGTTGGGGTTATGAAGCGGTGCTGCCTTATTTCAAAAAGGCGCAGAATCAAGAGCGCGGGAAAGACGACTTTCACGGCGTTAATGGTCCCCTGAATGTGGCGGAAGGTCGAAGCAAACACTGCATCAGCAAGGCGTTTATAGATGCGGCAGTAGAGGCGGGTGAGCAGCATACCGAAGACTTTAATGATGCCACTCAGGAAGGGGTCGGTTGGTTTCAATGTACCCAGAAGAATGGTCAGCGATGCAGTGCGGCGGCGGCATACTTGCATCCGGTGATGACTGAGCGGCCAAACCTCACGGTGATGACAGAGACACAGACGGCAAGAGTATTGCTCGAGGGCAAGAAGGCTGTGGGTGTGGAAGTAATACACAAAGGCAAACGTAAAACCTTGCGGGCTAACAAAGAGGTGGTGTTATCGGCCGGTGCTTTTGGTTCCCCTCAGCTTCTCCTGCTATCGGGGATAGGCGCTGCAGAAAAACTCGAGTCACACGATATTCCGGTTCAACATGAGCTGCCCGGGGTGGGAGAAAACCTGCAGGAGCATGTCGACGTTCTGGTTGTTGCAAAAGACAAGAGCGGTCGCAGTTGGGCGAGTTTGCGGCCCCTGACATTTTTGCGGTCTATCGGCGAGTGTTTTAATTACCTCTTTAAGCGCAGAGGCATGTTCGCCACAACTATTGCAGAGGCCGGCGGCTTTATTAAGGTGGGCGATGCTGCGCAGACCCCTGACATTCAACTGCATGCCTCTCCTCTGGCGATGGATGATCACGGTCGTACACTGAGTTACTTCTTTAAATATGGTTATAGTATCCACGCCTGTGTGCTTCGCCCAAAAAGCCGGGGTAGCGTGACCTTGCATAGTGCCGACCCCCAAGCGGATCCGAACATCGACTTAAATATGCTCAGTCACCCGGACGATACAAACCTGTTAATTAAAGCGGTTCGCCGGGTGCGAGAAATCATGCAGGCACCTGCACTGTCAGAATATAACGGCCAGGAAATTCAACCAGGCATTCAGCACCAGGAAGACGAAGCGCTAGAGAATTTTGTTCGAACAAAAGCGAATCATGTCTACCATCCCGTTGGGACCTGTAAGATGGGTTCGGATTCCATGTCGGTTGTTAATGATCGCCTTGAGGTGCACGGGCTTTCTGGTTTGCGGGTGGTAGACGCGTCTATCATGCCCACTCTGGTGAGCGGCAATACCAATGCCCCCACTATCATGATCGGGGAGAAGGCGGCAGACATGATTCTGCAATCACCGAAAACTCGTGCCGAGTCACCTTCTGAGTCGCGGGTAAGCAAAGAGGAAACACTGGAACCCGTGTGACATCGAATAAACCTTCCTGACTTGGCGCGCAAAGTTAATGTTGTGGCGCGCTAAGTCAAAAATCAAGCTCGAAAAGCTCTACTCTTAATCCCGCCGTTTAGAAAAACGATGACCGGTCCAGATACCCGTCACGAATAACTATCCTACCCAAATGATGAGAGGAAAGAGCCATGAGCACTGGAATAAGCAGATTACGTCCTATTGCCGTTGCAGTATCACTGACTACCCCCGTTTTATTTAACACATCCGTTTCTGCGGATGATGGATCAAGTTTTGCCCTGGAAGAGATTGTTGTTACCGCTCAAAAACGTAGTGAAAGCCTTCAGGATGTTCCCCTGTCTGTCTCCGCAATGAGCGGTGAAAAAATTAATGATGCAGGCATACCCAGTTTTCAGGATTTCTCGGCCTACGTGCCCAATTTTAATGTTACCTCTAACGCCATTGGCGATGTGATTTCAATTCGTGGCATACAGTCAGGCATCTTGGCTAGCATCGAACAATCGGTGGGCACCTATGTCGATGGCGTTTATCGGGGCCGCGGTACCCAATCCCGTTTTTCTTTTCTCGATGTGGGCATGATTGAAGTATTGCGGGGACCACAGGGCACTTTGTTTGGCAAAAATACCATTGGCGGGGCACTGAATATTACTTCTGCCGCGCCTACGGAAACGTTTGAAGCACAGCTCACCGCCATCTACGAAAGTGAATTTGAAGAAGTAGAAAGTCAGGGTTATATCGCCGGGCCTCTTAGCGAAAACGTGCGCGGCCGTTTGGCGTTTCTATCGCGGGATCGCGACGAAGGTTGGGTTGAGAATACTTATTACGCTCAAGGTGAGCCTCAAGTTGATGAGTGGGCAACTCGCGGTTCCCTGGAGTGGGACACTAGTGAAAATCTCTCGTTTAAATTCAAAGTGGAAACGGGCGAGTGGAATAATATTGGTCAATCGTTCGAAGAGTTTGTTGTGGCGCCTTCCTTGGCTGGCGCCTACGGTGCCTTGGGCGTGAATGGCAATATACAAGAAGGCGATCGAGTAACGGCAATAGGTAATAATACGCCCGGTATCGACTATGGTGCGTCTCAAGTATTTAGCGGTGACGTGAACGAGGCGGCAGTACAATTTGACTATGCGGTTGATGCGGGGACATGGACGGGGATTGTTGCCTACTCTGATTATGAATTCGCCAGAGACCTGGATGCCGACTTCAATGCGTTTGATGGTATCGGTTTTGAAGAGCGGGAAGCCTATGAGCAAAGCAGTTTTGAGTTGCGTTTTGCCTCAGAGCTGGGTAACGGTTTTGAATATATCGCAGGAGTTTACTGGCAGGATTCAGATTTATCACTGGGCGCAAAATCCAATTTTAATGTTAATCCTGCGGATGGCGATTCCCTGGGCCCCATCGCGATCGGCTCTTTGATTGCCGAAGGTATCGCGGGCGCTCAGCTGTCTGCTTTAGGGGGAGACGCCTCCGACCCTGCTGCCGTACTTGGCATGGCCGCTGCCATGGCGGGTTCAATTGGCGCTTATACCCGTGCTGCAACGCTGGAGCAAAACTCTGAAACGCTTGCACTTTTTCTGCAAGCTACCTGGGAGTTAAACGCGACAACCCGGCTGACTCTGGGTGGTCG
>CAJWCA010000120.1 GCA_913020395.1 uncultured Cellvibrionales bacterium
TAATCTCGCCTAACATGGTCACCAACGCAGGGCTTCGACCAATAATCTCCGGGGGGTAGTCGGTCTCCATCAAACGCTGGGCAACTTGTTGTTTGTGTTCAACGCGGGCTTCAAGCTCTTCGATATGACGACTGGCTTTAATCGCCGCCGCGACCGCTGCCACCATTGCCCTTATCTCAATGGGGTCGAGTGCATCAAAACTCCCGGCCTTCATCGCATCCAGCGTTAAGACTCCCCAAGGGTGTCCATCAATTAAGATCGTACTGCCCATACAGTCATGTACATGCAACTGCTCGCACTCGTTATCGACCAAACCGTCATAGGGGTCGGGCAATTCTGAGTGGGCGTCGAAGCGAACGAGCTGAGTGTTAGCCAGTATGTTTTGTAAGCGCGGATGGCCGGCAAGCGGAAACCTTCGCGCCATTGCCTCTTCCTTTAACCCCAACATGGCAACCGGGAGCAAATACTTACCTTCGAGTTTCAATAAACCAACCGCCTCGCAAGGGATGGCGCGCTGAATGGCCGCGACCAGGCGCAGGAATCGCTGCTGAGGGGACAGGTCCCGGTTAAGGTCTTCAATGATGTCGATAAAGGGAAGTATATTCATTAGGTCAAAATAACCCATTGAGGGTCCAAATGACATAGAAATATTTAAGGTTATTATGACCTACATTTTAAAAAATCTATATAAAACAAACAATTACGACTTGGCACGAAACATGTAATAGAGAAGACAAACACTATTACTTTAGAGGTAGATGAAATGCTAGACCCAAGCACTATTGAAACAATCAAAGCCACGGTACCCGCGTTAAAGCTCTATGCCGATGACATCACCCGGCATTTTTACCCCCTCTTGTTTGAGAGACACCCCGACGTTGTTCCGTTTTTTAACCAAACCAACCAGGGTAAGGGCACCCAACCCAAAGCCCTGGCCAATGCCGTGATTGCGTACGGAGCCAATATCGATGAGCTAGGCAATCTCAGTGAAGCCGTCGGCAAAATCGTGCAGAAACATTGCTCTCTAGGCATTCAACCCGCTCAATACGACGCAGTAGGCGGGTGCTTGCTGGAGGCCATCGCCGCAGTATTGGGCGAGGCCGCCACGAAGGAGATTATCGAAGCGTGGGGCAAAGCCTACGGACAACTGGCTTCACTGCTCATCGAGGCCGAAGAAAGTGTCTATGCCGCCAATGAGCAGCAAGCCGGTGGCTGGCGCGGCGAACGCAGCTTCACACTCGTTAAAAAAGTGGATGAAAGTGAGGTGATCACTTCCTTCTACTTTGAACCCTCCGATGGCGGTGAAATTCCCCGCTTCATTGCAGGTCAGTTTATAACCTTAGTCCTGGACATACTCGGACAATCTGTAAGGCGCAACTACAGCCTGTCTGACGCCCCCGGTCAAGGTTATTTCCGCATCAGTGTTAAACGTGAACCCCAGGGCACCGTGTCCAATTATCTGCACGATGAGCTTTCAGTCGGTGACACAGTCAAACTGCTTCCCCCCTGCGGTGACTTTGTCCTGCGGAAAAACGAAAAACCCCTGGTTCTGCTGACCGGCGGCGTCGGTATCACGCCAGCCATAAGCATGCTCAATGTCGAAGCGGAGTCAGGCCGGGAGATTCGTTTTATTCACGCGGCGATCAACAGCTCAAGCCACGCATTTAAACATCATGTTGACCAAGTCGCCGCAGCCAATACACAGGTGACTCCGTATTATATCTACAGTGAACCCGAGGCCCAATGCCAACCACACGCAGAGGGATTTATCACTCGTGAAGAAATTGCTCAACATTTGCCAGCGGACAGAAATGTAGAATTTTATTTCCTGGGCCCAAAACCTTTCATGAGTGCGGCGTTGAAAATTGCAAAAGAACTTGGCGTGCCCGACACCCAAATTCACTATGAGTTTTTTGGCCCCAGCGAAGACCTCGCCGCCTAAGCTCAGCCGCAGCCCACAAAAACAGTTAGTGAACTACACTTAAGCAACACCCTTTTCATAGTAGTGTCAGGAGCAAAAACAATGTCAACACACCACACCTATAAAAAAATAGAACTGGTGGGCTCATCCCCCAACAACATAGAAGAGGCCATCAACAATGCATTACAGGAAGCCTCAAAAAGTGTTAACAATATGGATTGGTTCGAAGTCACGGAAACCCGTGGCCACATTACCAACGGCACTGTAGCGCACTATCAGGTCACCTTAAAAGTCGGTTTCAGAATCGAAAACAGTTAGCGAGCCGCCGCACGGCGAACTTCTCCGGGCGGCACGCCGACAACTTTCTTGAAGGCTTTTCGGAATGCGGTCTCCGACTCATACCCGCACTGCTCCGCTATCTGCCCGAGAGACAGCGCGCTGGTTTCCAGAAGCCCTTTTGCCTCCTGCATACGCCAGGCCGTTAAATATTGCATCGGCGGCACCCCGGTTAATTCATTAAACTGCCGGGCAAAAGAAGACCGCCCCATGACCGCTTCGCCTGCGAGAGACTCCAGAGTCCAGCGCCGTGCCGGGTGATTGTGAATCGCACACAAGGCTCTACTGATCTTGGGATCAAACAAAGCAGTTAATAACCCAGAATCAACCTGACCGAGCTCGATTTGCTGTCTGAGCACCTCAACAAATAATAGGTACGCCAGCTGGTTGATCACAGAATGATAGCCCGGCGCTCTACGATTTAACTCAGAAATCATCAAATCGACCAGAGCCCGGATCGTTGAGGACATACTCATATCACTCAGATCCATCACAATGACATCTGACAGGGAGTCCAGCAAAGGCCACGCCGCCCGGCTTTGAAACTCAAAAAAACCACACACCATATTGGTATAGGGCCCCTCAATTTCATCGACCGCCGCATTGATCATGTGCTCCTCTGGCACCTCACTCGATCCAGCAATAATGTGCTGGTTGTCCCGCGGAAATAACACCAGATCTCCGGCGGATAACATTTGTGCCGGCCTGCCCTCAGTGTGCAACCAGGCCTCTCCACGACCTATCAAGTGAAACGGAATGCGGCGACTGCCGGATGTATCTACTGCCCACGCACCACAGAAGTCGCCATTGCTGTACACCTCGGCTGTGAGCTGCAGCCGCGAGAGCACAGAACTCAAGGCATCTGGGTTATCGAGATAGAAGCTTGGATTTTTGGACATATTATATGGACTCTTGAGCGCAGATAGTCTTATCACATCGGACTATAGTACACCCATCAATCACAAACAGCGAGATTGATTAACTTAACAAACCCTACTACTGGAGCAAGATCATGCAATACCTTAGAAATGTTTTTAGCCAACTGTCACTCATTGTTCTACTGACGGCGGGTTTGGCGGCCTCCGTTCACGCTGAGCTACCTCAGACCCGGGCAGACGGTGTCACTGTGATTCACTTAGACGAATACAACGGTTATTTCGCCGCGGAAGAAACCCTGGCCAGCCTTAAAGCGGGTGAATATGAGTTTGTGATCACAAACAAGTCTACTAAGCTGGTGGGCTTCCAAATTCAGGCTCTGGGCACTTATGCACCGCTGGATATGTTTCCGCTGGAGCCCGGTGAGACTCGTATCTCTAAGGTCACCATTGGTGAGAAGGGAGTACGGTATCGCTGCCCGATCAACCCAACACCCTGGTATGACCTGGATGTCATTCGTTAATGACTCACTTTTAGAATGACTTTTTGGCCGCGCCTTTTTCGGGCGCGGTTTTCTGCACTAACTCAGGAGTGGAAGCGATGAAAAATGTGACGGTTTACAGCAAG
The DNA here is from genome assembly GCA_913020395.1 of uncultured Cellvibrionales bacterium. Taxonomy (GTDB): domain Bacteria; phylum Pseudomonadota; class Gammaproteobacteria; order Pseudomonadales; family Cellvibrionaceae; genus CAJWCA01. The sequence continues at coordinate 3,761 of CAJWCA010000120.1, forward strand.
GATTACTGCCCTTACTGCAAGGCGGCGAAGGCGATGCTGCAACAGAAGGGGATTTCGTTTACAGAAATTGATGTGCTGCGGCAAGCAGATAAACTGCCGGAGATGTTGTCCCGAAGTGGGCGGCGTACGGTTCCTCAGATTTTTTTTGATGATGAGCATGTTGGGGGGTATACGGATTTGGTGGCGTATTTTACTGAGGTTGACCGGGAAGGTAATGCGGCTTAGTAGATGCTGGCAGGAGATAGAATTTAGTTGGATGGCGGCCGGAGCGGGATAAGCCCTCCCGGGACCCGCTCAAGCCTTCCATGGGCGCTCGAATGCCGCTCCATGCGGCATACGGTCCCGGGAGGGCTTATCCCGCTCCGACCTTCTCTTCTCGTGCTGTTTTCTTTTGATTTCCTTTTTTGTGATGTATCTGCGGACAAGGGTTCGTTTTATCCTGTTGCTTGTGAGTGTGTGATGGATAGATCACAATGGCTGCCAGCCTGCGCTCCGCTTCTCTGTGACGGCTGATGCTGACAGCTGACTAGATGGGCAGCTGACTCTAATAATAATGATCTTACTATTTAAGGATGGAAACTATGATGCAAGCTCTGCAAAACGATGACCTGGGGAAACTCGTTTTACGCCTGATGGTTGGAGGTTTTATGATTTTGCACGGTATTTCGAAGGTGCTTAATCCGGGGTCGCTGGACTTTATTGGTGGGACGCTGACGTCGGCGGGACTGCCAGCGTTTATTGCCTATGGTGTTTATGTGGGTGAGGTTCTGGCGCCGCTGCTGATTATTGCGGGTGTGTATTGTCGTGCAGGTGGACTTTTGATCGCGGTTAATATGATGTTTGCGATTGGTTTGGTGCATGCCGGTGAGGCGCTGTCGTTGACGGACAGGGGCACGTGGGCAATTGAGCTGCAGGGCTTTTTCCTGTTTGGCGGGCTGGTGATTGCGCTGATGGGAAGTGGTAAGTTTGCGGTTAAAGCCGACTAGGTTTGCAAACTGACCAGCCCCGGCATCAGCATTTTATTTTGAGTTTTATGCCGGGGCGTCTACGTCGGTCCAGACGGCCATTTCATTACCGGTTGCGTTTAATCTTCTTGTACTTTTATCTGTTTTACCAGTAGATTTGTAGGGAGATTCGAATATAGAACACGGCAGGTCATTTTCTTACTGAGGGCGGCACTCTATGGACAGTCATTCGCGTTACGATATTTTGTTTGAACCCGTCAAGATAGGCCCGGTCACCGCTCCCAATCGATTTTATCAAGTTCCCCATGCCAGCGGTATGACGGAGGCCAACCCTCGGGTTAGAGCGGCCTTTCGCGGGATCAAAGCCGAAGGCGGATGGGGAGTGGTCTCTACGGGCGCGGTGTCGACACACCCCTCTTCCGATGACAGCCCTCTGCCCTACGCTCGCCTGTGGGATGACAACGATACCCGTGCTCACGCAATGAGTTGTGATGCGATACATGAACACGGCGCACTGGCGGCGGTAGAGCTGTGGCACGGTGGTGCAGCGGTTATGAATCGAACATCCCGTATTGCTCCCTACTCTCCCTCTGGTATTCCTTGGGCTGCCACCCATGTGGGTTTTATGGGTCAGCTGCGACCCCGCATCATGGACCGCCAGGATATTCGCGACGTCATTGACTGGCAGGTAGCTGCGGCTAAACGCGCTCAGCAGGCGGGGTTTGATATTGTCTACATTTATGCAGGCATGGGTTATCTCGGCTATGAGTTTTTGCTTGATGAATACAACCACCGAAACGATGAGTATGGCGGATCGGTTACCAACCGCGTGCGATTTGTTCGGGAGCTGATTGAGGCGACCAAAGATGCCGTGGGTGAACACTGTGGCGTGGCACTGCGCATTAGCCTGGAAGAGTTGCGCGCAAAACCCAGCGACAACCACGCCTCTGAGGCTCACGAGGTGGTCAGCCTGCTGTCTGATCTGCCGGACCTTTGGGATGTAAAAATGGACTCGAGCCCCACCGACTGTGGGGCCTCCAGGTTTAGACCCGAAGGTGCCCATGAACCCATTATTGATTTTGTAAAACAGGTCACCGATAAACCCGTTGTGGGTGTCGGCCGATTTACATCGCCCGATACGATGGTGTCACAAATAAAACGGGGTGTGCTCGATTTGATTGGCGCCGCTCGCCCGTCAATTGCTGATCCATTTCTGCCAAAAAAAATCAGAGAGGGAAGGGAGAGCGAAATTCGCGAGTGCATCGGCTGCAACATTTGTATTTCCAGCTGGCACGATGGCGTACCGGTCCGCTGCACCCAAAATGCCACGGTCGGCGAGGAGTGGCGCAAAGATTGGCACCCTGAGAAATTTAGCCCCGCCGACAGCAACGACCGAATCCTCATTGTGGGCGGTGGTCCAGCAGGTCTTGAAGCCGGGTTGATTGCCGCGCGCAGGGGTTATTCAGTGACCATTGCAGAAAAAAATACGGCACTGGGCGGGCGCTTGCTCTTTGAAACACAACTACCGGGCCTGAGCACTTGGGGCAGAGTACATGACTATCGACTACATGCCCTACAGCAAATGGCCAATGTTGACCTCTACCTTGAGAGCGAACTGGGTGTCGACGACATTCTTGCACTCGACCATCAGCGCATCGCAGTCGCAACTGGGGCTCGCTGGACCAAGGCACTCTACTCGTCACTGGAAATCCCCTTGGGCGAACTGAACCAGCCCGGCGTCTACACCCCCGATGACCTTGCGGCGGGCAAAGTGCCTGAAGGTCCGGTATTGGTTTACGATTTTGACAATTATTATATGGGTGGCGCAATCGCAGAATCTCTGGCGCGCCAAGGGCTCTCGGTATCCTATGCGACACCTGCCGGACACGCCTCAGCCTGGACCATTATGACAAACGAGCAACCTTTTGTTCATCAGGCGCTGGATAAATACAAAGTCGACATTCATACACAAATGTTACTCGGCAACTTCAATGGCACGCGAGCCACACTGAATAATATTTTTACTCAGCAAGCAAAAGAGCTGGCCGTGAAGTCGATTGTGATTGCAGGTTTGCGTTTACCCAATGACACCCTTTACCAGAACTTACTTTCACGTTCAGAGGAGTTTGAATCTGCGGGGATTAAATCTGTGCAGCGCATTGGCGACGCACTGGCGGCGGGTGCTTTGGTGCACGCGGTTTATAGCGGCCATGCCTTCGCCAGGCAGCTCGACCGGCCTGACAGCGAGCTCTATCTTCGCGATATTCCAGTGGCCGAACATGCACCCGGCGCCGTCATCTGAGGCCCGCCGGCCTCAGACAAACTCTGCAATGCGATCGCTGACGTAACGACGAATATCCAGATTCCAATCTTCCATGGGTGAGAACACTCCGCGCTCGTGCACTCTCGCCCCCATGCCCTGCTGTACACGTTCACAAATCGCCCAGTCCTGACGATTGACAAGGTGCCAAAATTCAACGGCATCAGAAGGGTCAAAATCAGGTTTTTCAATTTCATGGGGTTCAAACAAAAAGTGACATTCAATTTCTGTGAGTGCGGGCCCTTTGGCGTGTAAAAGAAATACCACAACGTGCTCCGCTGCCAGACTGAGAAAAACATTGGGATAAATGAGATCGCCCTTGTGCCGGTTCTGCTCGTCGGCATTCAGACCGGGAAAGGCCCTGCGGGGGCTGGTGCCCGAAACCGTAAAGGTATTGGCTCCCTCTCGGTGTGGCACACCTCGTTCCCAATCCAGACCAGCACCGCCGTTTTCTCGAAAAGCAGGCACCAACTTACACAGTTCTGGATGAATAGGGCCACAGTGGTAACATTCATTATAATTTTCACACAGCACTTTCCAGTTGGCATTTACCTTATAGGTGATTGTTTTTCCTATTCGTAAATCTGACAAAGGGTAACGCTGCAGACTCTCGGCACTCGCACCAATGAGTTGAGAAAATGAAGGTGCCTGCTCGGGGGAAAGATTAAGAAAAACAAATCCGCCCCACGTCTCACGGGCCACAGGGTGCAATCTTACATCTTCAATGCGAAAACCCATGGCCTCGGTCATGTGAGGCGCCTTTTGCAGCTGACCGTTTAAATCGTAACTCCAGGCGTGGTAGGGACAAGTAATGCGTCGACCGCCAATCACTCCGCCCTTCAAAGGCAAGCGGTCATTGCTGTCCTCCTGTTTACCCATTGGGCAAAGCCGAGCACCGCGATGCCGACACACATTGTAAAACGCTCGCAGCTCCCCCTCCTGGTTTCGAACCAGTAATATGCTTTCCCCATAAACATCTAACACCTTATGGTCACCCGGCGATGGCAACTCCTCTTCTCGACCGACACAAACCCACTCTTTCAAAAAGATATGTTTACGTTCCAGATCAAAAATACGTTGATCCAAATACCAGTCGCTGGGCAGCGTCTCCTCCAAACCCACGCCTTGAATGGGTGGCGGTATATCAGACATTGGCCTCTCCCTCTGCACGATCGACTGGCTTTGTAGCGGACTCTGCGCTGGACTTTGTGCGAGCGGCCATTCGCATCATTAAAAATGCTGCGAGGGTGCCCACTAAACACATCACCGCGATCACTAGATAGAAGTATCGGTATCCTTCAGCACCAGGGTAGCGATCCAACAACACCCCACCCAACAAGGGCATAAAAACATCTGGGGTAAATCCGATTGCCGAAATGACACCGACCGCAGTGCCTGTCACGGCCGGAGCCACGCCGCCTTCGTCCAGCAGCGCAAAATAAATACCACGCAATGCAAATATTGCCAGCGAGACTATCGTTGCGTTCACCAGCATGATCACTAAATAGGCCTCTCCCCCGGGGAGCAAAGCAAAAACAACAAAACAGGCAGTCATCACTAAGTAGAAAAAGAAGACGGTCCGTGCCACGCCGGCCCTATCGGCAATAAAACCCGCCGAGACAGCAGCAATGGGTTTTAACCACATTTTACCCACGGCTACTGTCGCGCCCAAGACAACACTCAGTGAATACACGTCGGTGGCATAAGGCGCGAAATAATATGATCCCCAATAAGCACTGTAGGAGGTTAGAACGATGATGGAAATTAACCATACCGCCGGCATCTTCAGCACAGAGATTACTTCTTGCATTCCAACCTTCTCGCCAGATTCATCTGCTGAATCAATCGTGTCGTCCAGAATGAACCAGGCCACCACAGCCAACACGATGTTGCACACAGAAAACAATTGGATAACCTGGGAAAGCGCTTCTGCCTGACTGCCAAGCCAGGCAAAAATTAACAGGAATAACGAGGAGCTGAGCAATTCAGACACGCCGCGGCCACTCTCTAGAATGCCAAAAGCTCTTCCCTGCTCATTGGCCGGCGCCCAGTTCCTGGTTGCCTTTATCATGGCACTCCAAAATACCAGAGAGATGCAAACACCCCAGAAAATATGAATCAGGATACTGATGCGATAGGAGGGAAAAGAAGAGAAATACCACCCGCCAATTCCCACCCCTATCAGCGCCAGGGTAATTAATTTTCGGGGAGAATAACGGTCTGCGAGCCAACCGCCGGGGAAATAGGTCAATAGAGAAGCTGCGCCAAACAAACTAATCAATACGCCCATTTGCGTATTGTCATAACCAAAAGCCTGCTGCATGGGAATATAATAAACTTCCCTCAAAAAAGGCAGCATAAAAATAATGCCACCCGAGAAACACAGCAGTGTCATCACCAGCCAGCGTCGCATTCGATCCATGGTCACCTCATCGATAATTAGAATAATCAACAATCGGTTTTATCACGAGCACACTACCTAGTGTGCACGGATCGGTGCAGGGACGCCAGCCTTGTAGAAACAAACCGCAAGAAGGGAGATAGAGAGGAAGGAAGGCAGAGAGCGCGCTGCGGCACTTATTACTGCTGTGTCAGTTTTCGCAGCCGGATAACATCACTCAGCGTAGACGAGACAATCTGTCCGTTTACCATCCCCGGAGACACCTCTCCCCCCAGGTCGGTATGCATGACCCAGGTAAACTCAAACTGTCCGGAATTCAGAGGCACCACCTGATAATGGCCCAGCGACTCCGCTCGAACATATTTTTGTAAGGGATACTCATTGGACACGGAACGAAGTGTTACCGTCAAAGCCTTTGATGAGGGGTCCTCTTGGCTTAAGGAGTGCATTACAATGTCTCGGTCCGACAGAGGCCAGGGCAAATCCAGCACCATGTAAATTAGGCGTTCATCCGGAGTTTGCTGTTTGATGACCTCCGAAGACTTGCACATTTTTCGCCATTTGGAACAGCCGTCGCCATCACCCAGTGCAAATAATATGGCTTGCATCGATGACTCAAGGCGTGTGACTGCTTTTACCTCCAAAAAAGGAGAATCAGGTACCGAGCGGGCAAAAAGCTGAACGCCGCGTTCTTCTTTTTTCAATACCCAGTCCTGCGTTTCTGAGGCCAGTGAGGTATTCGACAAAGCCACCCCTGCCACCAGATAAGCTGCCGCTTTTAAACAAGTTTCGGCCAATTTTCGCACTCTCAACATCCCAACTCCTTTCCGTTCAATGTGACAGGGAGCAGCGCCCCCTGTCTGGATCAAGCAGGATAAAACAAAGAGTGAGCGCAAGGCCAGCCTTTAGTTGCGGCCAGCCATCACACCGCCATCAATATCCCAGGTTGCACCGGTCACCCAAGCGGCCTCCCCAGACAATAAGAAACACACGGTGTTCGCAATGTCATCAGGCTGACCGATTCGACCAATCGGGTGAAAGTCGTTAAAACCTTCCAATGCCACATCCAACTCAGAGGGCTCGATGAATGATTCATAAATCGGTGTTTTAACAACAGCCGGCGCAACCGCGTTTACACGGATGCCATGCTCAGCTAATTCCATTGCCATATGCTGGGTTAGAGAGTGCAAACCCGCCTTCGCCATCGAATACGCCGATGAGGGTGTGGCTTTTACCGCCTGGTGCGCCCACATAGAACCGATGTTAACAATGTTTCCACCACCGGTGCGTACCATATTTTGGGCTGCGGCCTGAGAAATCACAAAGGTCGCTCGGTTTAGTCCCATATAGGTTTCATAGTCTTCTTCGGTATGTTCCAGAAACGCCTTTGGGCTAAAGTAACCTGCGGCGTTAACCAGATACGCTAACTGAGTCTGCTCCCGATTAATGAAATCGATCACTTTTTGCAAACTGTCACGGTTGTACAGATTGGCCTGAATGGCTGAGGCCTTGCCCAATTCCTGTAGCTCGCCCAGTGCACGCTCCAGCTTTGCTTCGTTGTTGGCGACAATCACCACCTCAACGTTTTCACGTAACAATTGCTTCGCTGTCTCAAAACCCATGCCGCTGGATCCACCAATAATTAACGCGATACCTTGTTGATTAAATGTCATTTTTCTAGCTCCTGAAGTTACCGTAAACGGTGTGATTAATTTGGGGTGTCAGTCAATCTGTAGTAATCTTAAATTCCCGCGAGGGCGCGGAAAAGCAGGCACAATTTGGTGGGGTAGGTACTTTCAGGTACATCTTTATGAATTCAAACGAAAAATTAATTTCTCGTGTAAACGGCCCAGGCAAGAGCGCGAAGATGGTGGAGACCATTGTAGGTTGCAAGTGGTCTCTGACGGTCTATCAGCTACTTGACGCGGGTATCAATCGACCGGGAGAAATGGTGCGCTCTGTTGAAGGGTTGAGCACCAAAGTGCTTAATCAGTGCCTTCGCAGAAATCTTGAATTTGGCATACTGGAAAAAATCAACTACCCGGAAGTGCCTCCACGCGTGGAGTACGAGGTGACAGATTTTGGCGGCAAATTTATGAAAATTCTGGATTCGCTGAACACACTACAAAAAGAGATTGAACAATCTGAATCTCCTGATTGATATAAAAACGGGCCGACAATTTGAATGCTGTCGACCCGCTCTATCTGATAAGGCGCCGGTGTTATACCGCCAAACCTACCGCAGTTGCTTGCATCGACACAAAACCTTCCAGCGCTTCAATACGTGACAACCACGAGGCGACATTCGCATAGCTTTCCAAAGACACGTCGCCCTCTGGCGCATGGGCTACGTAGGCATAGTTGGCCACATCGGCAATGGTAGGGGCATCGCCAGCAAGCCAGTTACGTTCAGCCAAATGGGCATCCAACTCTGCCAATACGGCGTGTGACGTGGCTTTAGCATTGTCATGATCCAGACCTGCACCAAATACATTCACTAAACGAGCGGCCGCTGGACCAAACGCAATTTTACCCGCTGCCAGAGACAGAAAACGCTGCACTTCGGCTGACACGGCAGCGTCTTCGGGCAACCAGGTACGCGCAGCATCATATTGTGTAGCGAGATACACAAGAATGGCATTGGAATCTGACAAGGTAAGCTCGCCATCTTCAATAACCGGCACTTGGCCGAAGCTGTTTTTCTTCAGAAAGTCAGCTTGTTTATGGGCGCCAGCGGCAAGATCAACATCAATTATCTCGGCATTTAAACCCAACAAAGACAATAAAGCTTCAACACGATGTGAGTGGCCTGAAAGTGCGTGACGGTAAAGTGTGATTGTAGACATAGTAATTCTCCGGTTTGGGTGTGTGACAAAATGTCGCTGTTGTTTTCCGCTTAAATAGCAGAGCTTGATTTGGGTAATCGGTTTTGTTGCTCAAGGGACAAGAGTTCTTCAAAGCCCCCGATCGACAGATCATTAATAATGACCTGAGGGTAGGTACGCCCCCCTGTCCGGCTGCGCATGGCATTCACATGTTCAGGGTTTGTATAAACATCATGTTCGGTGAAGCCCAATCCTTTGCTGGTAAGCAAGCGCTTGGCGTGAGTGCAATAACCGCACCCGGGGCGTGTGTAAATCTCAATCTTGGCCATCGGTTAATCTCCTGTAGGGGAATCTCTTTGCTGCCCCTGTTTGTCGATGGGTGCAGTATCCGGAATATCACCCTGTTGACAAAGCCCTCTGGCATTGAATTATTGTCAATGATATATTGACAAGCATGGATACTTTAGATGGTATGAGAACGGTGATTGCCGTTGTTGAGACGGGTTCATTCACTGCCGCCAGTGAACGCCTGGGCATGTCAAAAGCACTGGCAAGCAAATATGTCGGCGAAGTGGAGAATGCGCTGGGAGTTCGACTATTCAACCGCTCGACACGGCGCCTGGCCCTAACCGAGGCGGGGCGAAGATATTACGAGCGTGCCCTGCCCCTGCTGGAAGAGTTTTCTGAACTGGAAGATGATGTGACCGGCGAGCAGTCCAACCCCCAGGGCCTATTGCGGGTCAGCATGCCGGTTA
>CAJWCA010000121.1 GCA_913020395.1 uncultured Cellvibrionales bacterium
CAGGTTGATGTTGCGAATATCCACCATCAAGATCAGGTCGGCATCAGATGTGTAGCCGCTCAGAATCTGAGTTTCAGGGTCTACAGAAATAGAGTTCGCCTCTACAACCACTCGCTCACCCTCGGCAAATGGCTGCCCCCAAAGACGGGATATCTCGGGAAGCAAGGCCTCACTGACTTTGGGTACCATGTTGTAATCGGCGTAAAAACCTTCCACTAACTGTGCATTAGTCAGCGCCTTTTCGTTTTTATCACCCTGACCAGAAGTGGCCAAACCGGACCACAACCAGCCCCCTGTTTGAGCGGAAACACCGCCGCCATATTCAGCCCAGAAGCTCGATGCATCGATCACGCCCGTTGAATAAGCTAAAGGTTTTTCACCGTGTTGAATGAATACCGTCTTCTGAACCCCCTGGCTCAATTCCGATACTGGTGGCATACCGGCACAGCCCGCAAACAACAGCGCTGAAGTAATTACTAGAAAAACCTTATGCATATCAACCCCTTATAATATGGTTATTGTGAAAGACACCCACTAAAAATGAATATTCATTCATAATAGCCGATGCGATGTGCACTATAACGGAAATCCATCACACTTTCACAAATTGCCCTATTGAATTTCGCTATGAGCCCCACTCTCACCCGGTGGGTTGTCTTTTAAAAACTGCAGGAGTGCGGCCGCCCGCCCTTGATCCCCCAAATCATTCTCCAATATATCCGCAGCCAATTCGTAGGCGGGCTGAATAAGCTCTGATTCGGGGAATCGTTGGTGGAATGACTTTAGTAGAAAGATAGACTCTTTAATTCGACGCTCAGCTCTCAGCTGCCTGGCTAGAGAGATGCGATGCGCGGGGTCGGCTATCTCGCATTCACCGAGCTTACGCAGCGTCGCGACATAGACCTCTGAGGCCTTTGAATCACTGTCTTCTGCAAGCAAGAGGTTTATTAAATAATTGGTGTGATTCTTCAGGGCCTGATCATCTTCGATTTTCATCAAGATCATGTGGTAACGCAAATGGAGTTCCTGATCATCCTTGCAGGTCTCGAAAGTAGATTGTATTAGCTTTCTCGCCAGAACAAATTCACCCGCCGCCATTAGCACTCCGGACTCCCCAAGAGCGCGCTGTCGTTGAAACTCCATCTTCGTTAAGAGAACAGTGTCTTCTTCCGAGTGTGTTCGCATGCCCAGGTCATCCTGATAATAATACAAGGCATAACCACACACGGCATATAAAAAATAGATTCCATAGATCACACCGGCGAGCCACAACAGTGCCCAAGCCACTTGGAGAGAGGCCATGTTAGCAACATGGGCCGTGGCGCCAACACAATAAACAAACAGCACCATTAAGGCACAGATCAGGACATAGTCTCGCCCCAAGCTTTTTGCCACCAACAATAGTGTTCCCGGGTTTAAGGCTGACGACAAAGTCTTGTCCCTTGCCAAAACAATCAAAGCCGCGGGCAATAAAAAGATAAAGGCCAAGCCAAACATGCGACCCGGCAAACTCTCACTAAAGAGGCCTTCCGCCGACAAAAAAACAACGGCCAAAACCAGCGCTGCATGCCTGACAAGGTAGTTTACGTTCAGACCTTGCAAAGCACTGCCAGCGGGAGGGGGCTCACTCGATTTCTTAGCCATGCTATTCATAATACAAGCGCCGTAATCCAAGGTCAGGGCGCCGAGAAGCAATAAAGGAAGGAGGGTAAAAACGGCCAGCGGAGTGTACTGCACAAGCAATAACAAAGGGCTGAATAACAAAGTTAAAAGAACAATCATTAAACGGGAGTTACTGCGAAAGGGGAATACGATGCAAGACAACAAAGCAAATATCAGAGGAGGTGAGCCGCCCGCGGACCCAAGAAAAACCAGATTGTTAAAACAAATCGGACACTTTGGCGACCCGCCGTATAATTGCAATTGATGCCCTGCCGGCACACACTCTCCACAACTGAATCGAACACAAGTATCACATCGCCATTTTGCAGCCACGCGGGGATGAACACTACAAAAGATCTTCACTCAGTTGAAACTTAGGGTAGCGGTTAGCAATGCAAACCGGTCGGCAAGTACAGGCGCTGTGCCCAATGCAGAGAGCGGATCACCCGATATTGGAGGCAGGCGCGAAGTCTCTCCCAAAATATTGTCGAGATAAAGCTGAAAACGCCAGCCCGACTCTCCCGAGGGTCGATAGACAATGTTTGCCGATAGTCGATTAAAAGATTCCGACAACGCGTTTACGGAAGGTGTATCACCTGACAAGCTGAAATTATTCTGGTAATTCGAATTATAATTGTTAAACACGCCTATAGACCACCGATCACTAGCGTAACCCACCCCCAGCTTTAATCTGTGGTCGGGCTGAAACGTTACATCGGTTACACCTTCTCCGTTTTCATTTTCTTGGTACGCGTAGCTGCCGGTAAAATACCAACCCTCTCGAATATACTTCGCCTCAAACTCGAGCCCTTCGATTACAAGTGTACCGGTGTTTGCAAATACAAAACTGCCAGCCTCAACCATCTGTCGGTCAATTAGATCGATTTGTTTGTTTCTAAACAGAGTCACAGAAGCGCTGATGTTGTCTTTTGAATAATAATATTGCAGGTCGTAGGTGGTCACTGTTTCAGCATCCAGACCTTCATCCCCCTTCAAACTCAGATTGGGAATACTGACACTGATGGTTCGCTCAACCACAGAGGGCGAGCGAAATGCCTGCCCATAAAGCAATTTCAAACCTGAGTTAGGGGATAAATTATGAATCAAGCCCAGCCGAGGCACGACACTGTTATTTTCTTCAGTCTGATTATATTGAAAGCCAAGGAAGTACTTGGTCGATTCGTGAGTTATTTCGTATTGCCCGAAAACTCCGTATAACTTGTCATTCCAGTCATCGACGATTTTAAAGGGAAGCGGCGTTGCTCCAGTAAAATAGTCCACTGTGGCCCCCAGCAATACATCTCCTTTTCCCATCCGTCCGCGAGCCAGACCTTCAAAACGATAGTCATCCGTTTTATAACGAATAGTGTTCAACTGCCCGGGTATCGCCGAGGAGACTTTATGTTTGGTTCTACCCGCGACATAAGACAAAGAGCCCGTTAATGCCCATTGATTATCTGCCTCGTAGGTATAACTCATATTCACAGAGTATTTTTCATTGTCCGTGGTGGCCGCTTCCAGCCCAAAAGGACTCCCTCGCGTTGTAAATTGATCGGCCTTGCCCCAGTAGAAATTGCTTTTAAAACCGTTTTTGGCCAGTGAACCTAGAAAGCCAGGGCTCGTGGATTCGGCATTTCTTTTGAATGTTTGCCCAGACAGATCATTTGTCTCAAAACCCCAACCTTCCGTATCGTATAGGCGCAGGGAGGAGGTCCACTGCCACTCACCTTGCGTGCCCGCCCCGGTTAGATCGAGAGCGCGACTTTGCTGATTGCCTACACCCACCGAGAGACTCGACTCCTGCTCGTCAGCCGTCTTGGTAAAAATATTCACGACGCCGGCAAAAGCATTGGTGCCATAAAGCACTGAACCCGGCCCTCGGGTTAACTCCAGGCGATCAATGCTCTGCAGGGGAATACTCACCAACATAGCCTCGTTCCAAATACCACCGGTGTAACTTTCCCGGTTGAGTGGTATGCCATTCAATAGAAACAGAACGTGATTATTATTGGAGCTGGCTTGATCGCCACGAACAGTCACACTATTGCGACCATTGGATAGTGTTCCGTATTCATCAAAACCTAAAAAACGAGAGAGCACTTCGCCAAGATCTCTTGCACCAAAAAGCTCAATTTCTCGCGCGGTAATCACAGATACCACACCGGGGGAAGCCTCAACTGATTGTGAACTACGGGAGGGGGTTGTGACTTGAACCTGTATCAACTGTTCGATGGATAGTGAAAAGAGCATCGCCGTTTCATCGCTCATGCCCTCCTCGCTCCACAAAGACTGAGAGACAAGCAAAGCCGTTAATGAAGTGGCGTAAACTGTTTTTTTTCTGTAAGCACCTTTAAACTGCATTGTCATCCATCGTAGATGTGGGTTTCAAGGGTATACGGACCCCAGTCCAGCACAGCCTGATACATCTGGATAGTATAGGGTATAAGTAAGAAGTCTCAAGGATGAGTCACATCTCCGGAGAAACCGCGATCTACTACTGCCGATCCGGCGCCCCACTGTCAGGCACAGCCTTCACACCTTCAATAATACTCCTGACAAACGGCTTGCTTTGACAAAGCTCCTCCCAGCTCAGGCCAGTCAGTTCATAAGGCAAAACAAGCCAGTCATGGGTTTCATGCAAATAGAAGTCGGGCACCCGGTCAGTACGGTTATTTTCGGGTTTGTACCACAGCGTGGCGACACGGATATCCTTTGGCATATTGGCTTTAATACGATTGCGCAACTTATCTATCACCGCCTGAATATTGGTGCCCGAGTTGAAGACGTCATCCACAATTAACAGCGAGTCTTCATAATTCAGAGTGTCGTAGAGATATTGCAGGCCATGAACCTTAACCTTGTCTTTATCCGTCAACATATCTTCGTAGCTGGGCGCCCCCTCATAAGAGGTGCGCACGGCAATATGGCGAGTTTCAACTCCCAGATGCTGGAGGCACTCCTGCACATAGATACCCACGGTGCTGCCACCCCGCCACAAACCCACAATCACAGTGGGTCGGAATCCGCTATTATAAACAGCAACGGCCAGACGAAAGGCATCTTCCAGCAGCTCCTGCTCCTTGATAAACTGTTTGGACATGATTGTTGCCACCTGTTGTTGATATTGAAATACTACTCAGTATCAAGCTGATTTTCACCCCTGATTTGGAGAGACACTATGGGCGAAAAGCTTTATTTGGATGCCCAAACCTTGTTAGAGGACTCCTTTCGCCTGGGCGCGGAGGTAGTGAAAAGTGGTTTTCGGCCAACTTTTATTGTCGCCCTCTGGCGCGGTGGGGTGCCGATGGGGATCGCCGTGCAAGAGCTGCTGCAATATTTTGAAATCAAAACCGATCACATTGCTATCCGCACGGCCTACTACTCCAGCATTGACAGCAAAGCGGAAAACGTTGCAGTTTATGGTATGAATTACCTAATCAAAAACTGCAGGCGTGAAGATAAACTGCTGTTTGTCGACGATGTGTTCGATACGGGCAAAACCCTGCAGGCGGTGATTCAACACCTCGAAAAAAGTGCCCGGCGCAATACTCCTCACGATATCCGGATTGCGGTGCCCTATTATAAACCCACCCGCAATGAAACAAACATTGCACCGGATTATTATCTTTATGAAACAGAGCAGTGGCTTAAGTATCCACATTCCCTGGAGGGGTTGAGTGAGGAAGAAATTCGCACCCATAGACCGGAACTGGCGGCCATACTCGATCAGGCAAAATGAGCTGAACCGAGCCAAAAAGACTCGATTTAACCCAGGGGCAACTCGCCCCTACTCACAGAGCCGAATTCCCTCTCGCTCGATTTTGATCAAACCGCGCTTCATCAGGTTGCCAATGGTTTTTTTGTAAGTCGCCTTACTGGTGCGGAATGCTGCAAAAATATCATCGGGTGATGATTTATCGGAGATGGCGATATAACCGCCTTTTTTGTTCAGTGAGGTCATGATCTTTTCGGCAAGGTCGTCGAGCTTGTCACGCCCCGGCTTTTGCAACGCAAGATCGATCTTGCCATCCGGGCGAATCGCTTTGATATAACCCTTCAGTTTTTTGCCGACAAATAATTTGCCAAAGGTTTCCGCCCTGAACAAAAGGCCCCAGTGCTCGCCATTGATAATGGCCTTAAAACCCAGGTCTGTTATCTCAGCAACCTGCAGAGATACTTCGTCTCCAGGCTGATAAAGGGCGGGAGTCTTGTCCAAATATCTATTGAGCTTGGTTGTACCCACAATGCGGCCGGAGGCATTATCCGTATAAATATAAACCAGAACTTCTTTGCCCTCCTGAAGGGGTACACGCTGCTCACTGAAGGGAACCAGCAGGTCTTTACTCAAACCCCAGTCCAGAAAGGCGCCAACGTTTGTTGCACCCACAACCTTGAGTCGGACAAAATCGCCAACCATGCCATAGGGCATTTCTGTCGTGGCAATAATCTGATCTTCTGAATCAAAATAGATGAACACTTCCAGCCGATCACCCCGCTCCGCCCCGTCGGGCACATAGCGCTTGGGCAACAGAACGTTGCCGTAATCATCGTCTCCATCCAGGTAGACGCCGAAATCGACAATTTTGACCACCTCTAGGGTGTTTAGTTGACCAATGTTTAACATGTGCGGAACACTCATAACGATAGAATGCTGCAGATTATACGCGATGCCGGCCTATCTTGCCTGCACAGTGAAAAGAGGGAGAATCAAAAGAAAGAGGAGAGGAAGTTCGCCACACACCCAGCGGGTGTGTGGCGACAAAACACAGCGTTAAAACCTAGAAGCGATAGCTCGCCTCTACCGCCAATGTGCTAGGACGCTTCAGGAAGCCGTAATAAGCTTTAGCCTGGAACGAGCTCGCAGACAAAGGGGCATCAGCCGCATAGGTGAGCACAGATTCGTCGGTCAGGTTCTTACCGACCAATGCCAGTGACCACTGTTCAGCCTCAACACCTACACGCAGATTAACCGTGCTGTAAGCATCGATATTTTGCACAGGGTCCAGGTTTGGGTGGATATCGTGGCTGTCGGTGTACTGCATATCCAGCACGCCTCGGAAGGTTAAATCTTCAGTGATTGAGCGGGTGTAGTCGAAACCGAGATTGGCGGTAAGCTCAGGTGTGTACTGACCTGACTTGCCCGTGTAATCACAAAGTCCAACACCATCGATAACGTCACCATCGGGCACCTGACCGGCATAACAGTTACCGTTGCTGAAGTCGGTGAACTCATGATCCAGGAAAGCAGCACCATAGCTCATGACCAGACCTTCAGCCAAGGCCCAACGACCATCTAGCTCAAGACCCTGAACAACCGTTTCTTTTGCATTGCCAACGTTGAAACCCAATGCGCCATCAAACTGACTGACCTGCAGGTTCTCATATTCAGTGTAATACCAGGCCAGATTTAATTCAGCCGCGCCATCTGCAAATCGAGCTTTCATACCCGCTTCAAACGACTTGGTTTTTTCCTCTTCGAACTCAAAAGAAGCCACTTTGTTGGCGCGGGCATCAAAGCCGCCGGCCTTAAACCCGGAGGTATAGCTGGCATACAGCATCGTGTCTTCGTTGAGGTCATACTGAACATTAACCAGTGGCGTGAACGCTGACTCACTGCGACCGCCATCCAGGTCGTGACCCGTAGTTTGGGTATATTCAATACCAAAGGCCGCGCCGTAAATGATGGGCTGGAATGAACCGGCAGGGAACGCAACATCATCGCCATCAAACAAGGTCAATGAACGCGTGGCATCCTTGTTTTCTTTTGTATAACGGGCTCCAACAGTGACACGCAAGTCGTCCTGCAGGTTCCATGTCGCCTGTGCAAACACGGCGGCCGCATCTTGATCCTGAGCAAAGTCACGCTTGGTTACGGTATCCGGAAGCCAACCAATACCCGCTAACAATGGCCCCAGCACACTGGTGGCATTAACGGTGAAGGGCTCGTAGTATTCCAGTTCAGATTGCTGATAATAAGCACCCACAATCCAGTCCACCGCTTCGCCGCCCGGAGACGCCAAACGGATTTCCTGGCTAAATTGCTCATATTCTTCATTAAGACCTACGGTGAAAACATCCGCACTGGTAAAGTCACAGTCACACAGCTCGTGGAATTCATAATCCACCCAAGCTGATATCAAGGTCAGCGTATTTGCACCCATCTGGTAATCCGCGGTCAGCGTGTAGTTGTTGACCTCGCTGTCGCTGAACTCATCCGCATCAACCTGACGTTTGAAATCCTGCACATCTTCAAAGCCTGGCTGGCCTAGAAAGGCAACAATTTCACCGTATTTAAAGCCGGGGAAAGACGGGTGGGTTGAAGGCAGTGAACCAATAATTTCTACTTGGCGGCCCCTCACGTCGAAGGTGTCCTGCTCCGCTTTAAAACTGATGCTCAGTTCATCGCTCACATCCCAGTTTACCGTCAGGCGCAGCGCGTCTTCGTCGCGATTAGGTTCATCGCGGTTGAGCACAGTGTTTTCGATATAGCCATCTTCCTGATAAGAACGGTAGGCCAAGCGGGCGCTCACATTCTCACTCAGGGGGCCAGAGATCACAGCGGTGACTTCACGCTGATTGATATCGGGCTCATAGGTTGCGCTGATAGAACCTTCCAACTCGTCGGTAGGTTTGGCGGTGATCATGTTCATCGCACCGGCAATACTGTTTTTACCAAACAATATCGACTGCGGGCCACGCAGAACCTCTACACGCTCCAAATCCAGGAATGGCGCACGAATCAGCTGCTGACGACCATAGGACACACCGTCCATATAGAGACCAACGGACTGTTCAAAACCCTGGTTGTTGTCAGAGCCAATACCGCGGATACGCAACTGGGTGCTCAAACCGGACTCGGTCATATGGATATTGGGCACAAAGCTCACCAGATCGGCGATTTTCTCAATACCAGCGTCAGTCAATTTATCGCCGTTCAAGGCACTGACGGAGATCGGTACATCCTGAAGGCTCTGCTCACGCTTCTGGGCCGTTACTACAATCTCTTCCAGCTCCAGACCCTGGGCCTGCAGATTAGCTGTGCCCGGCAAGACAGCAGCACTGACCGCCAGGGCCAGCATATGCTTGGAATTCAGTTTAATCATGTCGTGTGTCTCTCTCGTGTCATTTTTATAGTTCTGGCCAACACTGGTTGACCTACATCTGCGAGTCGATCTTTACGCCATCATTGCTAAAGGTGTGTCAAGCCTGACATGTACGAACGTGCCAAGTACGGACAGACGTCACCAGCAAAGCAGGTTTTTTTATATTAGCGAACGATCGCTCGCTAATTTATACTGTGCATTCAAACTCAGGTCAAGCCTTGTCTCAGCTCGACTTGGGCACTTTAGTGCTAAAAAGATCCTAGTCCCTTGATTAACTGAGGTTTTTTGATAATGACTGGTTTATGGCCCGAAAATCATAGTTTTGAGGCGTTTCGCCGGGCCTTCCCCATCACCGATGAAAACCTCTATCAGGAACTGTTTTTTTATTTCAGGGACCGCGTTCAGGTAAAGCGGGAAGAACCCGCTATTCGCAATCTCGAGAAGATATTCAAGGCAACCTTCAAGCTCACCAGCAAAAAAGGCTTTCACGCCATGAGCCTGAGAGACCTCAGCCAGGAAACCCAGATCAGCATGGGTGGGCTCTACAAATACATTAAGGGCAAAGATGACCTCGCCTACATGATTGAGGAGTTTGCCAGTCACTGCTTAATTGACCACAACGAGGTCTTTCTCGCACAAGCCAAGAGCGACGAGGAGAAGCGCGACCTGCTGATCCGCACCTTCACGTATATCATTGAGCTATTTCAGCCCTGGTTCTTCTTTATGTTTATGGAAGCCAAAAACATGTCGGCTGAAAACAAAACCAAGGCCAAGGAAGTTGAAAGACGCTCTGTGAGAATTATCATGGGCATCCTGGAACCCTTTCACACAAAAAATAAAGTCGACTCCAACCTGGTATTGACCGCCAGCACCCTACTTGCAACAATTGAATCGCGTTATCTGAAACACTGGTTCTACAAAGAAAATGGCACCAATATCGATGCCTATGCCGAACACTGTGTCGCGCTGGCCAAAAAACTCCTCTAACCAATACGCCACCTCAAGAAGGACAAGACCATGTCGGAACGAGCTACTTTTAAAGAAATGAAACATGGCACGGAAGAAGACTGGATGCACGTGGGCATGGGGGCCCTGGAGGCGCGAGCCGGGCTTGCCGACAGGATCATTGATCACCTGAAGTTGCTAAAAGACGATTTTGGCGGATTTCCTGTAGACCGACTGGAGCACAGCTTGCAGACAGCGACCCGGGCAGAGCAAGATGGCCGAGATGAAGAATATGTTGTCTGTGCCCTTCTGCATGATATTGGCGATACCCTCGGCTCCTACAATCACGCCGATATCGCCGCCACCGTTCTCGAGCCCTTTATCAGCGAAAAGAATTACTGGATGGTCAAACACCACGGTATCTTTCAGGGGTACTACTTCTTCCACTATTTTGGCATGGACAATAACCAACGTGATGCGTTTAAAGATCACCCTTATTATGCCTACACGGAAGAGTTCTGTGAAAAGTATGATCAAAACGCTTTTGACGCTGAGTTTGAATCCCTGCCACTTGACCACTTTGTCCCTATGGTTAGGCGGCTGTTCAGCGAACCCAGAAAGTCGTTGTACAAAGAAGCTGATACGCAAATCGAATAGGAAGATTTAACCCTCCTTTCAAACGAACACCCAACGAGACTGGACAAAGGGGTCAGGCCATACGGCAAACACGGCCCCTATTATTGACCATTGATGCATAGCATTGATGTCCCCCTTCTACTAAAATGCCCGCACCCATTAGCACTCACTCCTACTCAACCCGCGCGGACACCACTATGCCTTTGTGCTTCAGATTGTTTCTTGTCAGTTTTTGCCTCTTTTTTGCAAGCGCCAGTTTTGCCGAAAGTTTTGTTTTTACCGCTATTCCCGATGAGGACGAAACACGTCTGAAGCAGCGCTTTAACCAAGTGGCTGAATATTTATCTGAAACATTGGACGTAGAAGTAAAATACGTACCGGTAAAGTCCTACGCGGGGGCGGTGACCGCATTTCGCAACAATCAGGTGCAGCTAGCCTGGTTTGGCGGCTTAACGGGTGTACAGGCAAGACGACTCGTGCCTCAATCAAAGGCAATCGCCCAGGGCGATGAAGACCAATATTTTAAAAGTTATTTTATCGCCCACCGCAGCAGCGGCTTAAAATACGCAAAAACACTCCCGGACTCATTAAAAGATATGAGCTTTACCTTCGGCTCTAAAAGCTCGACCTCTGGCAGGCTCATGCCAGAATTCTATTTACGTAAACACTTCGAACAATCGCCTGAAAAACTCTTCCAACGTGTAGGGTTTAGTGGCAACCACTCCAGAACGCTCGCCCTGGTCCAATCCGGTGCCTACCAAGTCGGCGTATTGAACTACAAAGTGTGGGAAAACGAAGTAAAGGCTGGAAAGGTCAACCCCGACAATGTCTCAATTATCTGGGAAACCCCCACCTACCCTGATTACCAGTGGACTATTCGTGGCGATGTTGATGCCGTCTGGGGCAAAGGTTTCAGCGATAAAGTCAGCGAAGCAATTCTGAATATGAAAGACCCCGCCCTTTTAGCCGCATTTCCCCGCCGGGCCTTTGTGCCGGCCAATAACACACACTATCAGCCCATTCTGGATACGGCCTTGAGCATCGGGATTATCGACTAAACAACATGACTTCGGCCTCGCCAAAAAAACTACTGTCGCTCGACGACCAAACCATCAGTTATGGCGACCGGGTGGTGCTGGATGAAATTAATCTGCACCTCCACGACGGCGAGCGCATTGTATTACTGGGGAAAAGCGGATCAGGGAAATCTAGCCTGCTGAAACATCTACACAAAACACTGATTGCTAATAATGAAACGATCGCCTGGATACCCCAGGAGCTGGGGCTGGTTGAGAACCTATCCAGTTTCCACAATGTGCTTATGGGGCGGCTGGATCAGCAACACTGGCTAAGTAATTTACGCAACCTCGTTTGGCCATCAACCCAGCATAAAGAGGCGATCCACACCTTACTTCAACAGCTATCCTTGAATGATGACCTCTTTACTGATGTCGGCACTTTATCGGGCGGACAACAACAACGCATCGCCATTGCCAGGGCGCTGTATCGCCACTCTTCGATCCTGCTTGCCGACGAACCCGTCAGTGGGCTGGACAAACCCATGGCCAAAAAAGTGCTGTCTCTGCTTAAACAAGGCTTTGGCAGTTGCGTGATTGCCTTGCACGACACCGAACTCGCACTCTCCATTGCCGACAGGATTATCGGCATTAAAGAAGGCCAAATCGTGTTGGACGCACCGGTCTGTGAAGTGAATGAAAAAACACTCGCCCCACTCTATCTCGAGACTTTGAAAGAGCCGCTGCAGAGCCCTCGCGGTGAGTGAATACACCGTTGGTAAATACACATTATCCACTAGTGCGCGAATCTCACTCACCTTCATTGCCATTGCAATCACCTGCTTCCTACTTTCCGATATTGCAGTAAACACTCAAACACCCTGGCAGGAGTTCTCGCGTTTGACCAAGGGTTTTCTATCGCCCACCTGGTTGCCTTGGCCGGAATTGAGCTCTGCCCTCACCAACACCGTTGCGATCGCACTGCTTGGTGTAACTCTGGCGGCCTTTATAGGATTTTTATTTAGCCTTCAATTTCATCACCGCAGCGTAAGAACCTTTTGTGTCAGCATTCGTGCCGTTCATGAATTGTTTTGGGGCTTGTTACTCATTCAGCTCTTTGGTCTCCACCCCATCGTGGGTGTTCTCGCCATCGCCATCCCCTACAGTGGAATTTTTGCCAAGGTTTACTCGGAAATTGTTGAGGAGAGCGAAGCCAAAAAACACATCGAGCTGCCCGGAAAGAGTGACGCCCTAAGTCGATTTCTCTATGGCCGGTGGGCTTTAATAGCACCCCACTTCGCCAGCTATACTCGCTATCGATTTGAGTGCGGTCTGCGTTCGAGCACGGTGCTGGGGTTCATCGGAATCCCGAGCCTCGGCTTTCATCTGGAATCGGGTTTTATGCAGGGCGACTACGGGCAAGTAGCCGCTTTGTTATTCATTTTGTATGGTTTGATTGCCAGCATTCAACATTGGGCTCGCGCTAAACTTGTGCCTGTTTATTTAGGTCTGTCCACCTGGTTTCTGTGGACCCCCTTAAATATTGACAGCAACCTGCTTCGAAACCTCATTACTGACATGGTACCCCGTCCCCTGCGCACCGAGAACGGCGACCTCTTGTTATGG
>CAJWCA010000122.1 GCA_913020395.1 uncultured Cellvibrionales bacterium
ACTTGTATTACGGCTTGATAATTACAACGATATTATCGATAAATATTCAGCTCAGGCAGCTGATAAACTAGTGGTTTCAGTAACCAAAAAGCTCCAAGGTAAATTGCGAAATGGCGATATTCTTGGCCGAATTAGTGAGAATGAGTTTGTGCTTATCGTTGAACCAGAAAATGGTAAGTTAGAAAATGAAATTGTCGCGAATAGAATTAAAAAATCCTTTTCTCATCGGATAATGATTGATGGCTACTCCCTACAAACAGACCTCAATATTGGTATGGCCATATATCCTAATGATGGTGAGCATTTAGATACTTTAGTTGCCATATCAAACAAATCAATGACAACTGGGGGCACCAGGCAGGGGATCTTTGTCTCAAACTGGTAGCGGCCCAAATTCAACTACAGTTGCGCACAACAGATCTTCTGGCCCGTTACGGCGGAGAAGAGTTTGTTGTGGTACTGCCTAGTTGCCACATAGCCGAGGCCCACACCATTGCCGAACGTATCAGAGTGGCGGTAGAAGGTTTGCAGGTCTTGCAATCTGAGCTTGAACTGCAGGAGGGCATCAGCAGTGGTGATGCCGGGGCAGATACTTCGATTGCACTTCGGGTATCTGTTGGCTTGTGCGCCTGGGCTCCGCCGCCTATGCGAACGGAGGATCTGAGTCTGCTTGGGCAGCAATTGTTAGGGGCAGCCGACGAGGCGATGTATGCCTGCAAACGCGCCGGGCGAAATCAGGTCAGGGCAGTGGAATTTCAAGCAGATACAGCCACGGCCAGTTTTTCCCTGTAATCCACAAACCTCGACCCTTGGGGTCGGCGGCAATACCGTTTAACACACTGTCTGTTTTGCGCGGGGCACTCTCACGAGCTAGCGCCGATAAGTCAATTTTCTGTTTCACCTCACCGCTTATGGGATCGATGGCAACTATGAAGTTTTCTTGCCAGACATTGGCCCAGATATGACCGCGGAAAAAGTCGAGTTCATTCAGGCGGGTAACGGGCTTGTTGTTCAATCGGACCTTGAGGATGTGGCTTCGTTTGAATGTGATGGGATCCCGAAATTGCAGCTTGCTGCTGCCGTTGCTCATGATGAGCTGACTGCCATCGTGGGTGATACCCCAGCCTTCTCCGCGGTAGCGAAAGATGCGTTGGGGTTTCATATCGCGGGCCCGGTAGAGAGTGGCGATGCCCTTGGTCCAGCTCAAGAGATACAAACGCTCTCCCATCTGCGTAAGACCTTCCGCAAAGAGATTCCCCGCCACGGGCCAGGTTTCTGTCGCCGGTAGTGGTTGTTTGTTATTGGCCGACCCTTCAAGCGGATAGCGGGTAATGTAGGAGCGCCCATAATGTCCTGAGCTTTCGATCATGTAATCCCCCACGGCTTGCAGACCCTGGGTGAAGTTTTTGGTGTTGTGTGGGCGCTTCTCAATAATGCGGTAGTCGAGGCTGAATGCAGACTCGGCGCTGAGTAACAAGAGTGTGCCCAGTAACATTAACGTTGGGCGGCATGAAAATATCATTAACGGGATTACCTGCTCTCAATTCGAGTCTGTTAAGGTTATGGCAACTGAATGTGCTCGTGCAACCGCTCTTGGAAAAATTATGAATCGTTTGAAGGCTTTTGTCTCTCTTACCCTGCTGGGTGGAATGGCTGTCGTACTCCCTGTCGCGATAATGGCGATATTATTCCAGTGGCTTTTTCGCCTGGTCACCACGTTTATTCAGCCCATGACCGACTGGCTAACCAGCCGTGCAGAAATCCAGGAGATCATGGCAGACGGCGTGGTGGTATTAATTATTGTTGCCACCTGCTTCTTAATTGGCCTGTTGATCAAAACCGGTGTCGGCCGTTGGCTGCACCACTGGCTCGATCGCATATTAGGTCGTCTGGCGCCAGGTTATAAAACGATCCGTGAAATCGTTACCCAGTTTCTAGGAGGAGACAGCAATGAATCTTTACTCAACGGTCAGGTCTGCAAGGCCCGTGTGTTTGGAGAGAATTCACCGGCGACAATGACGGCCATCGTCACGGCAACTCATATAGATGGGTCATATTCGGTGTTTGTACCAACGGCCCCAATTCCAACCTCGGGCATGGTGTATCATTTGCCTGCCCGATGTGTCGAGTTATTGCCCCACCTGACAGTAGAGGCCGCTATGCGAACAGTGATAGCGTGTGGTGCCGGGTCTCAGGTATTACGGGTACCGGAGCCCGGACTCTAGAGGGGTTTATTCTGCGTCTGCCGTGTCTTCCAGTTCGCGACTGGCGACATACTCAATGGCGTCTTTCACGGCGTTTTCTACCTTGGTATGGATTTCCTGTATGTCTTCGGCCGACATGAAAAACGTCATATCCACGTTGTGGCGGATGTAGCGGGGGGGCAATCGATTCAAAGCAACACAGGCAATGTCTGCCAGGTAATCCACATCGTGATGGGCCCGTTCGCTTGAATCCGAAATTTGTTCCAGCACCAGATGCTCGTAATAATTGTGAATTGAATCGACCCCGGCGGGCAGTTCATAACGTCTTTGACCTGGTGTGAGTAACATGGGCTTTCCTTATTGTTGGTTTTTTGCAGCGAATACCTGCAATCGAAGTATAAGTATAGCCGCTATATTTTTTTGCGTATCAAGTCTCGAATTATGAAACGGGCGGGGTTGAGTGCTTGCACCAAGTGGCGCGGCAGAGGCAGAGGGTTGTTGTCAATCTGGGCGGCAAGTAATTCAGCGGTCACGGCCGAATAGGTGAGCCCGCGAGAGCCGTGTCCCACATTCAGAAATAACCCAGGCCAATAATCTCCAGCCCTTGGTATAGAGGATTTGGCATTTTTACGCAGCAATTCATAGTCTTTTAAAAACGCCTCATAACACGGTGCAGGCCCGGCGAGGGGCAAATAGTCGGGTGTGGTGCATCGAAAGGCCGCTCGGCCCCGCAGGAGTTCCGAGTGTTGTCTGTGGTCGTCAATGTTCAGCGCGTGAGCGAGCGCGGGCGTTGGGCCTTCGATTTTGTCCAGGTTGTCGATATGGTCCTGCTGTCGTGTCTCTGACGACTCAAGGGTTGGATCAAACGAGGTTTTCATATCGAAGCTTGCGCCAATACAGTGAGACTGCGATTGCGGCGCACATGGGGCGATGTACCCTACGCTGCATATAGCCGTTTTTAAAGCACGGCTGGCGTCGGTTGCCGGCAGATACGTTACCTGTCCACGAACGGGTTTGATCGGCAGGTGCCGGGTTTGAGAAAACTGGCGGGTGTGATTGGCCGTTGCGATGACAACAAAATCTGCCGTGTAGAGTGATTGCCCGTCGGGGGCAAGGGCGTGCCAGCGGTCTCTGTATTCCAGTGCATCAATGCATACCTGGGTGTGAACCGAAATGTTGGGGTGCTGCACGAGGTGTTGGCATAAACGTGCTGGGTTGACCCATCCCGCTTTAGGGAAATAAAGGCCGGAATGTGGCACGTCAATGCCGGCGATCAAAGAGGCTCGGGAGGGCGAAACAAATTCAACTAATCGGTCCGCATGCCCGTAGCGGGCATGTAGAGAGTGGTGCAACTTCTCTTCTTTGGGGGTGTGGGCAAGTTGCAAAACGCCGCACTGTTGACCCGCCTCAGGGGCGGCGTGCCAAAAGTCTCGATAATATCGCTGACCAAATTCCAGTGCATTGAGATTAAATTCCGCGAGGGTCTCCTCTCGCGGTGACAGCTTTCCATACAAAACACCCTGAGGGTTACCAGAGCCCTGAGTGGCCAACTGTGCATGTTGTTCCAGAAGGTTTACCTGGTACCCCCGGTGGGCCAGAGCGGCGGCAGTGTGGCAGCCCGCGATACCGCCTCCGATCACGATGACCCGTTTCTTGTGATTGGGGGGGCAAACAACAGGGGCTCGAACGCAGTGCCAGGGTGGAGGAAAAGGTGAATTGTATGCGCCCTCAACAAAGTCGGCGGGCTCTGGTGATGTGTTGGGCCGGTCAACGGTAGCCTCAATACGAAGAGGCAGGTCCGGCTCATCAATTTGTTGGCTGGAAAAACCGGCGGTACCGAGTGCGCGCTCGACACGCTGAGTCGCAAAATTACTGCACAATGTAGAACCTGGATGACTGAGGGATGCCAGGGCAGAAAAAAGAGGGTCGATCGCAGCTTCTGGCATGTGACTGAGGCTCAGTTCATCCAGATACCAGGCATCTATCGCAGCTTGCGGATATTTGAATAGCGGGTGTTGGCTGAGGTGTAAGCGCTCAAGTCCAGCCTGAGGTTCATCGACAATCAGGGTCAAATTAACTCTTTGTTGATCAAAACTCAGCCTGTGAAAACCTTTGCTGAGAAGGCAGGGGTACTGGTCTAACAAGGACTCGGCGAAAGGTTTTAGTTCGGGCCAGAGTTTTAATTGGCGGCGCAGATCTTCTAGTTCGAGTGGTTGACTTTCTACGCTGAGGTAATCGAGCCGGGCATCGGGGGCGGCCTTTTCACGCCAAAGCGCCCACGTTGCCAGAAAACCCAAACCTCGACCAAAGCCAATCTCTCCGATAACAAAGCGCGTATCGGGCCCGCTGTTCCATCGCTCGGCCAGTTGGTTGCCCGCCAAAAAAATTGCTTGTCTGTTGGCGAGTTCATCCTTCTGCCAAGTGTGCATTTAGCTTAATCCAAACTCTGCCAGAATTTGTTGGCACCAGCGGTGGATACGCTCTTCGGAGAGATCAAATTCGTTTTCATCATCAAGGGCCAGCCCAACAAAATGTTCACCATCGGCGGTGAGTGCCTGGGAGTTATCATACTCATAACCCAGTATAGGCCAGTAACCACAGGGTCTGCCGCCCTGATTAACCACTTTTGTGTGAAGGTAACCCATGGCGTCCAGAAACCACTCCGGGTAACCAATCTGATCGCCGAGGCCAAATAAAGCGACGGGTTTGTCTTTGAGATTCAGTGTGTCTAGCGACTCCCAGATCTCTTCCCAGTCCTCCTGCAGTTCTCCGTAATCCCAGGTGGGAATACCGAAAATAATACAGTCATATTCTTCGCAGGTGGCGATATCTTCATCGGCGATGTTGAACATATCAACAGCGTCTTCACGATTCAGTAAGGTTGACAGGCATTGGGCGATTTTCTCACCCGCCATTTCTGTGTAGCAGGTTGAGCTGCCATAAAACAAACCCAATGTGGGCCGATTTTGTGGGGGCTGAGTGTCACGATTCTGGAGGTTAGAGGGCATCGGGGTATCCCATTTGTCGCCAGGCTTCGAAGACGATGACCGCTGCGGCATTTGACAAATTCATGCTTCGGCTATCGGCACGCATTGGAATACGAATGATTGATTCCGGCGCAAATTCAGACAGCACATTATCGGGCAGGCCCCGGGTCTCGGGTCCAAAAACAACACAGTCGCCGTCGGCAAAGTGGGCGTCACTATGGCGGGTTTTGCCTTTGGTGCTAATGGCATAGATTTTATGGGGTTTTTCTTGTGCCAGAAATGCGGCCCAGCTGGCGTGTGTCGCCACATCTTTCCACTCGCCGTAGTCGAGCCCGGCTCTGCGCAGGCGTTTGTCATTCATCTCAAAACCCAAGGGTTCAATGAGGTGTAATTCGCAACCTGTATTGGCGGCCAATCGGATGATATTGCCTGTGTTGGGTGGGATTTCCGGTTCAAACAACACGAGTTTTAACATTTTCTACTCAATTTTAATGTTATGGATACAAAGATGGGCAAAAACACCTGATTTTAAACGAATTTTAATAGAGTTATCGATAAATATTGTTACACTTCTACCTGAGTTTATCCGTATATTAAAATAAAAAGGAATTGGGGGATTTGTTCTGCGTAAGCTATTTGGCCAAAACGCCAAGCAGACCGGCATTGTGGGTCTGGAGATTTCCTCTGAAGGTGTTGCCATTGCGCAGGGCCCTGGCGCTTCGTCTTCCCGCGCTGAACTGAATCTTTGCGAATTCCTGTCATTCGATCCCGCCACAGATGACCCCAAACGAGACAGCCAGCTACAAAGAGATATGCTTGAACAGCGCATCGATGCGCTGGACTTAAAAAACGCCCCCTGTCATGTAGTGATGCCGGTTGGCAGTTATCAATTACTATTGGTGGAGGCGCCCAAGGTTGAACCCAAAGAACTGGGTGAAGCCATTCGCTGGCGAATCAAAGACTTAATCAACTACCCTCTGGAAGAGGCAGCGGTCGACGCCTTTTTGCTCCCAAAAGACAGCAGCAGTAGTGGCGCCAGCATGGCCTATGCGGTTGTGGTCAAAAAAGAGTATATCCGTTCACTGGTCAGTTTTGTCGAGCAGGCGCGTCTTGAGTTAAAGGCGATTGATATCGGTGAAATGTGTTTGCAAAACGTATTGTCGGCGGGCGCCGACAAAGAGGCTCTAAGCCGCAGCACCGCATTGGTCAAATTCCGCCAGGGTTCTGGTAGCCTGCATGTGTATAAAGCGGGAAACCTGTATTTATCACGCCAGTTTAAACTCGACTATGGTGCGGGTTTGCTCGACGATCTTCCCCAAGAGGCCCTCGTGTTAGAGCTGCAACGCTCGCTGGATTACTATGAGCGGCAAATGCGCCAGGTCCCTCCTCGCACGATCTACTTCTGCGGCGACAATATCAGTGAAGACAAGATAACCGACGGGATTCAAAGTAGTTTGTCTGCGGACATAAAAGTTTTACCTGTATCAGAATCTTTTGAGCTCTCCGAAACGATTGAAGCTCACATTCTGTCTCTGTGCCTGCCTGCAGTGGGTGCCACTTTGCGGCCTGTGGGGGAGATCTGATGCAGCAGGTTAACCTCTATTTACCCGAGTTTCGGCCTAATAAAGATCCTTTACGCGCGTCGCAGTTGGCGCTGCTGTCGGGGGTTGTTGTTGTCTTGCTGGTTTTGTATTCGCTGTATGGCAACTACCAAAACACCCAGCTACAAACACAAGTGAGTATCCTCCAAAACGATATTCAAACAGTGGACGCTGAAGTGGCTGTGCTGCGCTCCAAAATGCCTAAAGACAACAGCTCAGCAATGGAGCGTGAAAACACGCATCTGGAAAAAGAAATCGAGAAACGACGACTGCTTCAAGCGCTGCTTCAGGATAAAAACCTGGGTAATACGGCCGGCTTTTCTACTCAGCTGGAAGGACTGGCGAGGCAGCGGCTGGGCACGGTATCTCTGGACACGTTTTCCCTCTTGGATGGAGGTCGCTCACTTGAACTGAGTGGCTGGTTGCGCAAGGCGGACCAACTGCCTCTCTACCTGCAAAATCTGAGGCAGGAGACCGGTTTTGAACAGGTGCGATTTGGCGTGATGAACATCGAGCGCGACCCGTCCCGCACAGATGCCATGCGATTCCAGCTCAATCAACCGGGGGACGATTCGTGAAAGCGCAATGGTTATTACTCAGTGCTAAAATCGATGCGCTAAGCCTTCGCGAACGGGCACTGGTTTTATTTTCGGTCTTAGCCGTAGTTTATATGCTGTGGAATCTTGTCTTCCTGTCGCCCCAAGAGCAGCGCCATGGGCGCCTGCTCTCTGAAATGGCCAACTTGGAAACGCAATTGAAAGCCCGGCAAAGTGAACTGGCCTTGTTTACTGACCTTGCCAATAACAAGCAAAATAGGCCCGTTGAAGTGAAACAGCGCGAGCTGAACGCTGAGCTTGAGTCATTGAATGCCGAGCTTGCAACCTTGAGCCAGGGATTGATTGCTGCCAGTGATCTCCCCGTGTTGTTACAGCAAGTGCTGGCAAAGTCCACAGGGCTGCGTCTTTTGAGTGCGCAGACTTTGCCCGTGGAGTCCATCATATTACAGCCAGAGGAAACGCCAGATGATTCTTCTGGTCTGGATGATAGTGAAGAAACCGATACCAGCCTTGAGGCGGGTGTCTACAAACATGCCACCGCGCTGAAGATCAATGGTGGTTATTTTCAGGTGCTGGATTATTTACAAACCCTGGAGTCTTTACCCTGGCGTTTTTATTGGGACTGGATGAGTTATTCGGTTGTCGAATACCCCAGCGCTGAAATTGAAATCAGAGTGTATACCCTGAGCGCAGAGGAGGGTTTGCTGGGTGTTTAATCGACGCTGTTTAATCAGCATGTGCACGTTGGCATTGTTATTGTCTTCTACCTTGAGCTTGGCGACGGAATCACTTAGAGATCCTACTCGCCCGCTGGGGTTTGTCAGCAAAAAAAGCAAAACAGAATCGCTGATTTTACATTCGGTATTAATGAGTAAGCAGCGGAAAGTGGCGTTGATCAACGGGCAGCAATTGACCGAAAATGATGTTATTGCGGGGTCTGGTGGCGTGGTGCTAGAACATATTATGCCGCATTCAGTGCAGGTCAGTCTGGCCGGCAAACGCTGGCAGGTGTATTTACAGAATAACCGGGGTCTTAAAAAGACACCCGTCAATCGATAAGGGAAAGGGCACATGTCAGAGAACAGGCATTATTGGCAGCAGGCTGGAAAGCGTGTTGCACTGTTTACAAGCGCTCTTTGTTTGCTTGCCAGCTGTGCGCAACAGACGCGGGAACCCATGCCCATTGAGAACGCGATCAACGAGGCGGTCCAGCAACATAAATCGAGCACGGCTGTACCCGATGCCGTATCGGATGCCCTGTTGCCCGGCGCCCTTCAAGAGGCTCCCCTGGATGTTCACTCGGAACGCTTTGATCTGGCGGTGAGGGATGTGCCTGCGCGTTCCTTTTTCCTGGGCTTGGTTGAGGGGACTGGCGTCAATGTTGTGGTACACCCCAATGTCAGTGGCTCAATTTCACTTGAGTTAAATGACGTTTCAATTGTCGATGTGATGAATGTCACTCGCGATATCTATGGCTATGAATTCAAACGCCAGAATGGCATTTACACGGTCTACCCCAGCGAGTTGCGCACAGAAATTTTTTACATCAATTACCTGGACGTACAGAGAGTGGGGCTCTCTGATACCAGCGTAAAATTGGGTGATATTACCTCTTCCCGTGGAAACAGTAGTGGCGAGAGTGGTGGATCACAAAATTCCTCCTCTTCGGGTAATGACAGCTTGCTGCCCTATTTTGACAAAGGCGTGATTGGCAGTGGAGGCGGAGAAAAAAGTGTCAGTGGTTCCAGAGTGCAAACCCTGAACAAAACGGATTTTTGGGGTGGTCTGCGTAGCACGGTTGCGGCCATCATTGGGGGTGAGCGAGATGATCGGCTCATCATGGTCACGCCCCAGGCCGGTATGGTTGTGGTGAAAGCCATGCCACAGGAACTCAATGCTGTACGGGAATTCTTAGAGAGAGCGGAACTCAGCGTTAAACGTCAGGTAATTCTTGAAGCCAAAATTCTGGAAGTGAGATTGAGTGAGGGACATCAGTCGGGAATCGACTGGACGGCCATCAATGGAGAACTCTTGCTGGTGAATAATGTGTCTCAGTTTATCTCGCCTACTGAGATCATTGAGGCCACCGAGTCCGTCGGTGAGATCTTCTCCTCCATGATTCGGGTGAGCGATATTTCGGATTTATTATCTCTTCTGGAAACGCAGGGCAATGTTCAGGTCTTGTCCAGCCCCAGAATTTCTACCGTTAACAATCAAAAGGCGGTTATCCGCGTGGGCTCGGATGAGTTTTTTGTCACGGGTATTTCCAGCAATACCACCTCAAACGCCAGTGCAACCACCTCCACGCCGAATATCGAACTGGCGTCATTTTTCAGTGGAATTGCGCTGGATGTGACGCCTCAAATTGCGGAGAATGGAGAAGTTATACTTCACATCCACCCGGTGATTAGCGATGTTCAGGATCAAACCAAGGAGTTAACCGTTGGCGATGAAAAGTTCTCTCTACCGCTGGCATTGCGCGATATTCGAGAGTCGGACAGCATCGTACGGGCACAGAGTGGCGAAGTGGTCGTATTGGGTGGGCTTATGCAGGAGGTGCTTGTCGATCAGAAGGGCAAAAACGTAGGCCTGGGTGATATACCAGTGTTAAATACTTTGTTTAAAACAAAGAACTACAGCAGTGTCAAAACGGAATTAGTCATTTTGCTACGGCCTATTGTCGTGGGCAAAGACAGCTGGAAAAACGCACTATCGGAATCGCAAAACTCGATTCAACGTCTGGGCAAACAATATCAACAGGATTTTCGTTAATCATTTGCGTGTGGAGTAGTTGATATGTATCAGGAACATTTTGGCCTACACGAACGGCCGTTTTCACTGACCCCTGATACACAGTTCTTTTTTAATAAGCGCAGTCACCGCGACGCGCTGAATACCTTATTGTTGGCGCTGCGTCACAGTGAAGGCTTTGTTAAGATCAGTGGCGAGGTGGGCACAGGCAAGACATTACTGTGCAGAAAGTTGCTAAACTCGCTCGGCGACGAATACATCACCGCCTATATCCCTAATCCCTATTTAACACCCGACGAATTAAAGTGGTTTCTGGCCAGTGAAATCGGTGTTGAATACGACAAATCAGTGCCGGCTTATAAATTGCTGGATGACATATATAAACGTTTGTTAACGCTGGCTCAGGAGCGTAGGCAAGTGGTGCTGGTTGTTGACGAAGCCCAGGCCATGCCCCGTGAAAGTATTGAAGCTTTGCGTTTGCTCACCAATCTGGAAACAGAAAAACGAAAGTTGTTACAAGTTGTGCTGCTGGGGCAGCCGGAATTGGATGAAATGCTCGAGCGACCCGATTTGCGCCAATTGAAACAGCGCATCGTGTTTTCTGAAGTGTTGAAAGGGTTCGACCTTAAAGATACTCGCCAGTACCTTGCCTACCGATTGGCATCGGCGGGTTTCAGTGGTCGTGAACTTTTTTCTCCTGCCTCTTCCCGCTTACTGTATCAGGCATCGGGGGGCATTCCTCGTTTGATGAATATCCTTGCCCATAAGGCAATGCTGGCGGCCTATGGTCGTGGAGATCAGAGCATCACCCGAACGCATGTGATCAGTGCAATTAAAGATACCGGAGAGAGCCGGTTTCATGGTCGTCTGTCGGCAAGTGGTGCTGCGTTCTTCTGGCCAATACTGGGGGCGCTTTCCGCGCTGGCAGTGGTCGGCGTGCCTCGTTTGATGGGAGTGTGGTAGTGAGTTTGGTTAATGACATGCTTCGGGATCTGGATAAAAAGCCGGTGCCCAGAGGAGATGCCAAGCGCATTCAGGCAGATGAAACATTGTCAGTGGGCAGTCGATTTACAGGGCTGTTGCCTGCACTGTTGGCATTTATTGCGGTGGGGGCGGCAATCTATTTCAGCGCTGCGCCTAACGAGGAAAATGAGCTGAACAATTCAGCCGAGAATCTTACCTCCGTGCTGAGTGTGCCCAAGACCTCCGATGAAGATTCTTCAGTGGATAATCAGAAAACCACTAAAACAACACAAACTCAGGCTTCAGAGACTCTGGAGGCAGACTCCAAAGAACGGCTGCAGGCGCTGCTCGACCAGCCTAAAGCGGACTATTATGGCGAAACCATCGATGCCTTAACACAAATGCCGTCTGCCGCCTTTGCTGGGGAGATGGCAGAAAAACGTACTCAGGAAAACACGATCCAACAACAAGCCAAGGCTGAAGAGTCTTCCAGACAGTCGACTGTTTTGGCCTCTACCGCCCAAGAATCTCACATCGAACACGTATTAGAAAATGCCAGACGAGCACTGGGCTTGGATCGGCTGACATCGCCCATTGGTGACAACGCCTTTGATTATTATAAAGACGCACTAAAACTCGACGCTGGCAATTCAGAGGCGCTGAACGGTTTGAATGTTATCGCTGAACGTTACGTTGAGTTGGCGCAGGACTATGCCCTTGAGGGCAACACCACCCGTGCCGGTGTTTTGTTGAGGCGGGCGAGTGCCGTGGCGCCTGCGCATCCGGCTATCGAACATTTCTGGCCTAACGTGAATCGCTTTGGTTATGCCATCAGTGATACACCCCAGGATAATGGAGTGCCTGTTAAAACTCCGGATCGTCCTTCATCAAAGCCCCCTGAGTCACGTTCCCGCGTGTTGGCCAGTACCGTTCTGGGCGTGGTGGCTCCCTCTGAGGGCTCGCGAGTAACGGTAGTGCGCAGCGCTGAGTGGGAAGACCGAAATGCGGCTGCCGAAGCCAGAGCGTTGATTGGTCAGGGGCTCGCATCATCCGCGCGACTGCAATTACGTGCCTTTGTGAGTGTCAATCCAGGTGCGTCTAAGAGCGTGCGTGTTTTGTTTGAATTATTATTATCGGAGCAAAAATATGCGGAAGCCAGAGTGTTGCTGTCGCGTCATCGAGACCTGCCCGGTACCGAGTTGGCGATAATGTCGAGCTACTGGTTTCTGGCTCAAAAAGATCTTACGGGCGTTACTGATTTGATTGATTCGCAGCCAAAAAGCTACGATCAGAACAAAGAATATTTAGGTTTAAAAGCAGGGGTACTACAAAAGATTTCTCGTTATAGAGAGTCTGCGGAAGCCTATCAACGATTATTGCAGTCCGAGCCGTCAAATACCGCCTATTGGTTAGGCCTGGCCGTCGCCCTTGATGCGATGACGGAACCCTCCCGGGCACTTGTTGCTTTTCAACGGGCACTGCCCGGTCAGAACAGCGCAGATGTACGACGGTATGTGCTTGCGCGCATAGAGGCTTTGTCTGGCCCAGAGCATCAATCCGATAGAAAAAACACACCCAAGCAGGGGACATACTCGACGCCATGACACAGGCCGCCGCTCCAAAACGTATTCGTCTGGGAGATTTGTTGGTTAGCCAGCAAATGATCACAGATGCACAATTGACTCACGCACTGCAGGAACAAAAACTGACCGGGCGAAAGCTCGGTGCAACATTGGTTGAGTTGGAATACGTTGACGAGAATGCCTTGTTAAGCCTGCTTTCCGAGCAGTTGAATATTCCCTTTGTCGACCTGGAATTATTTCGTTTTGATCGCGAGCTCATGCAGCAGTTGCCCG
>CAJWCA010000123.1 GCA_913020395.1 uncultured Cellvibrionales bacterium
GCGTTATACGAATTATATTCACCTCAATTGGTAAACGCCCAGGAAGAATTGCTTATTGCGCTAAACAGAAATAATGCCCGCTTAGTTCGGGCTGCTGAAGATCGACTGAAAGCCCTGCATGTTAGCACTGCGCTTATTACACAGCTAAAAAAAGAAAAGAAGGTGAAATCGCGTATGACATTCTACGCACTTCAGACAGGCGTTGTTGATAATCTGAATATTCGTGAAGGTTTTTTTGTGAAGCCGGGCACTACGCTGATGTCAGTGGCTAATCTGGATGATGTGTGGGTAGAGGCTGAAGTATTTGAGCGGCAGGCAGCCTTAGTAGCGTTGGGGTTGCCTGTTACCATGACTCTTGATTATTTGCCTGGGGAAAAGTGGAGCGGAAAAGTAGATTATGTCTACCCAAGTCTTGATCCGAAGAC
This sequence comes from uncultured Cellvibrionales bacterium, assembly GCA_913020395.1. Taxonomy (GTDB): domain Bacteria; phylum Pseudomonadota; class Gammaproteobacteria; order Pseudomonadales; family Cellvibrionaceae; genus CAJWCA01. The sequence continues at coordinate 426 of CAJWCA010000123.1, forward strand.
ACGCACAGCGCGTGTGCGTTTACGCTTTAAGAACCGTGAGGGTTTACTCAAGCCCAATATGTTTGCGCAAGTGTCTATACATGTCACATCTGATCAGGAAATGCTTTTGGTTCCGCGAGAATCGATCATTCGCACAGGAAAGCAGAACAGAGTGGTTTTGAATCTAGGAGAGGGGCGGTTTAAATCAATAGAAGTTGAATTGGGACGAATGGGAGAAGAATACGTTGAGGTGGTCTCGGGATTGATGCCTGGGGAAAGTGTTGTGAGCTCGGCACAATTCCTAATCGATTCTGAGTCTAGTAAAGACTCAGACTTTAAACGGCAACACCACGGTGAACAGGTGACTGGAGGTGACCATGATTGAGTCAATCATTCGCTGGTCGATAGGCAATCGCTTATTCGTATTGTTGGCGACGTTTGTCTTGGTGGGGTTGGGAATCTATTCAGTAAAACAATCACCGGTTGATGCAATTCCTGATCTTTCTGATGTGCAAGTGATTATCAAAACAAGCTTCCCCGCGCAGGCGCCTCAGGTAGTTGAAGATCAAGTCACGTACCCCTTAACAACCGCTATGTTATCCGTTCCTGGTGCTGTGACGGTCAGGGGGTATTCCTTTTTTGGGGACTCCTATGTTTATGTCATTTTTGAAGAGGATACCGACCTGTATTGGGCCCGCTCTCGTGTATTGGAATATTTGAGCCAGGTGGCTGCCTCTCTACCAGCAAATGCTAAACCCCAGCTTGGACCGGATGCCACCGGTGTTGGCTGGGTGTATCTGTATGCTTTGGTAGATCGAACCGGACAGTTGGATATTAGTCAGTTACGCTCTCTTCAAGATTGGTTCTTGAAATACGAATTGCAAACCGTGCCGGGTGTTTCTGAGGTGGCTGCGATCGGGGGAATGGTCAAACAATACCAGGTCACAGTCAGTCCGGAGAAATTACGGGCTTTTGATATACCCTTGTCGCATATTCAAATGGCCATTAAGCGCGCCAATCAGGAAGTCGGCGCGTCAGTGGTAGAAATGGCCGAAGCTGAGTATATGGTACGTGCTTCAGGTTATATTCAAAACGAAAAAGACTTGGCTCATATTCCTTTAGGTATTAACAAAAACGGCACACCGCTGCTGCTTAAAGATGTTGCAGACATTAATATTGGCCCACAAATGCGCAGGGGGATTGCTGAACTCAATGGAGAAGGTGAAACCGTAGGCGGTGTGGTTGTTATGCGTTTTGGGGAAAACGCACAAACTACCATAGACGGCGTTAAGAGAAAACTGGAAGAGCTCAAGCAGGGTTTGCCAGAGGGTGTGGAGGTTGTCACCGTTTATGATCGCTCGGGTTTAATCGAGCGGGCGGTTAAAAACCTTTGGAGCAAGTTGCTAGAGGAATTCATTGTAGTCGCGTTGGTCTGCATGATTTTTCTGTTCCATGTGCGGTCTTCCCTGGTGGCGATCTTTAGTTTGCCGGTTGGCATATTGACTGCCTTTATCTTTATGCACGCTCAAGGGATTAACGCCAATATTATGTCCCTGGGTGGAATAGCGATTGCGATTGGAGCCATGATTGATGGTGCCATTGTGATGATTGAAAACATGCACAAACATATGGAGAAAACGCCGCTCACATCTGAAAATCGATGGAAAGTAGTGGCCGACTCTGCGGTTGAAGTAGGGCCGGCATTATTTTTTAGTCTGCTTATTATCACTGTCAGCTTTGTCCCGGTTTTTACGCTGGAAGCTCAAGAGGGGCGAATGTTCTCGCCCTTGGCCTTTACAAAAACTTATGCGATGGCCGCGTCCGCAGCGCTTGCGATTACCCTGGTGCCTGTGTTGATGGGATATTTCATACGGGGAAGAGTGTTACCCGAACATAAAAATCCTGTGAGCCGGTTTCTTATCGGGGTTTATATGCCTGTATTGAAAATAGTGCTAGCCAAACCAAAAACAACCATAGTGTTGGCACTGTTGCTTCTGCTGACCAGCCTTTGGCCGCTTAGAAATATCGGAAGTGAATTCATCCCGCCGTTGGATGAAGGCGACTTGATGTACATGCCAACAACATATCCCGGCATATCAATTGGCAAGGCGCGGGAGATCCTGCAGCAAACCGACAAACTCATTCGAACGATCCCCGAAGTGAAAACCGTGTTTGGAAAAATAGGTCGAGCTGAAACAGCCACCGACCCGGCGCCGCTGACAATGATCGAAACCTTCATACAGTTTAAAAGCCCCGAAGAGTGGAGGCCGGGTGTAGACAGAGAGTCTTTACAGGAAGAAATGAACACCCTGTTAACCATTCCCGGTTTAACCAATTCGTGGGTAATGCCAATCAAAACCAGAATAGACATGTTGGCAACCGGCATCAAAACGCCCGTAGGAATTAAAATTGCAGGCGCAGACCTCGATGTTATCCAGGGTATCGGCCTGCAACTAGAATCGATATTGGCCGATGTGCCGGGAACGGCATCTGTGTATTCAGAGCGGGTAGCGGGCGGTCGTTATATCAAAGTAGATATCGATCGAGAGAAAGCATCGCGATTTGGCTTAAATATAGCCGATGTCCAACAGGTAATTTCATCCGCTATCGGCGGAATGAATGTGACTCAGACTGTAGAGGGTTTAGAGCGATATCCGGTCAACGTGCGATATCCCCAATCCTATCGCAACTCACCGGAGCAGCTGAGTTTATTGCCCATCGTCACACCCGGAGGCCAGCGTATCGCCCTCGGTGATGTCGCACATGTTTTCATCGAAGATGGACCCCCGGGAATCAAAAGTGAAAACTCACGCATTAACGGGTGGACCTTTGTAGACATCGAAGACGTCGATATTGGCACCTACGTAGATCTTGCTATGAAAACGGTAAAGGAAGAACTCGACCTTCCCGTAGGTTATTCAATAGCCTGGTCCGGTCAATACGAATACATGCAGAGAGCTAAAGCAAAATTAATGGTAGTCGTGCCCTTAACCTTAGCCATTATAGCGATCCTTCTTTATATCAACTTCCGCAACGTAGGCGAGGTGGCGCTATTAATGGGGACCCTTCCATTAGCCCTGATCGGCAGCATTTGGCTTATGTACTTTCAAGGTTTCAACTTCTCGATTGCGGTGGGTGTCGGTTTTATCGCGCTGGCGGGTGTTGCCATAGAAATCAGTGTCATTATGCTGCTTTACCTGAATCAGGCCTGGCGAGATATTTCGCTTGAGCGAGAAACCGACAATCAACCTTTAACTAAACAAGACCTGGAAAAGGCGCTGCTTACAGGAGCAGGCATGCGGGTCCGCCCTGTCATGATGACAGCCGCTGCAGTCATAGTGGGTTTGTTGCCGATACTCTTTGGTACAGGGACAGGGTCTGAAGTGATGAGCAGAATAGCGGCCCCAATGGTGGGCGGCATGATAAGCGCCGTTTTATTAACCCTATTGGTATTACCCGCCGTTTATTATCTATGGAAAAAATCTCACGTGATCGAATAAGAGGTATAAACCGAAGGCCGGGGGAGGGCGATACCTGCCCTCGGTCAGTTGCCCACTAACATCTCTTCAAAGCATTAAGAAACTGATCTGCAGCAAGCAATTGTTTAATGGAACTAAGCAAGGTGAAATACTGGCGGGCAGCAGACGCTTCAAAATTCATTGATTGCGGATTCATAAATCCATGTAAGTAATCTGTCTTGTGGCACTTCACCTGAGCCTTAGAAGACAGGCGGTCAATCACGGGATCCAATTCGAAGTGTTCCTCCCGTGCCGGAAAGATTAGGCTTGAAGGGCAGGCGGGATCAATATCGAGGTGGTGCCTGATCTGAGTTGGATAAAAACCCACAAAATGCTGAATCAGATTACCGGAGTCGCCGGCCAAAACACGCCACCCAGCGCTAGCACCGACACTGAATCCAATCAGTATGGTGGCTTGGTCCGCTTGTAATAGTCGTGCTTCAATTCTTGAATAGAACCCATCGTGCCCGCAGTCGCCTATAAACTGATCATAGGCGTCTTGCTCACATTCAAACTTCTGCTCAACGCCATCGTAGGGATCAACTATCGACACCTCAGTATCAGCGTTCTTCAGGTCTTCAGCTAAACTTTCCACGGCTGGATTAATACCAAAGATTTCAGTCGCAATAATAACGTGCATCTTACATCCATAGTTTTCAATGAAATTCAGGCGAAACAACGTTACCCGAAGCGTTGCGGAATAACAAATTTATGCCTCTCCTTTAGTAAATAGGGCACAATACACCTGTCGGAACAGGAGAGATAATGACAAAGCTTACGACGCGGGCAAGTTCCATCAATCGAGCACTGGATCAAATCGGAGACAAGTGGTGCCTGTTGATTATTCAAGAGGTGTTTTGGGGCATAAGCACATTTGGCGAGATGAAGGCGGCAACCGGCGTGTCTAAAGGCGTGCTATCGGATCGTTTGAAATGGTTGGTTTCCATTGATTGTCTGCACAAAGAGCAGGCTACGGCGTCTACTCGCCGCCCGGGTTATTACCTGACTGAGAAGTCAGCTGAGCTCTACGCCAGCGCAATGATGGCCGTCACCTGGGAGCGAAAGTATTTCAGCACGCCCGCGCTCGATGCGGTAACGCTCGTGCATCAGCGCTGTGGTCAGGCTTTTAAGCCGCAAATGCACTGCGGTAGTTGCGATGAGGCAATTAAAGTTTGGGATGTCAGTTACAAACCGGGCCCCGGAGCCCGTCAGGACGAGCGTGATAAAAAGGTTCGAAGGCGTTCTTCTATTTCGCTCGAACACGTTCCCAGTCAACGCAGTCTCTATAAAAATTTAATCAATATCGTGGGTGATCGATGGACGTCTAACTTAATCTCTTTGTCTTTTCATGGCTTGAAGCGCTTTGACGAAATTAATAAAGAGCTGCCGGTGGCGACCAATATCCTGGCAGATCGCCTTAAGTTTCTGGTGAATGAGGGGATCTTCGAACCGAAGCCATACCAAGAGCGACCTGTGCGTTATGAATATCATTTGAGCGACAAGGGTAAAGATCTATTCCCCTGGTTTCTTACTCTCCTGCAGTGGGGCGATAAGTGGTGTGACAGTGACGGCAACGGAAAACCCATGAAGCTGACCCACACCAAATGCAACAAAGGTTTGGTGGGGCTGGTGCAGTGCAGTGAATGTGGGGAAACCCTTGACCCCAGAGAAGTGAGTTTTGATTTTGGTGACTAGCCGTCGAGTGAGAGCTTAATGAGCGCCAGCATCCCCTGTCTATAGTCGAGCGGCATTGGCTATAGCCCTGGCCACAATCCGATCCTTGGAATCTTTTATAATACCCTCTGTGGCAAATAGCCGACGCCCGGCGTGATCAACGTTTGCATGGATTGTGAGTTGTTCGGAGGAGTCTCTGACTGCACGAATAAATTTGACAGTTAAGTCCGTCATGGTATGGGACTCGCCCGCTTCCAGTGTGGTGAGCACTGCAGCACCCATGGCGGTATCTAACAGGGAAGCTATTATCCCGCCGTGCAGCGAACCGATCAGATTAGTATGACGCTCCTTAGGGGTATAGCGATAGATAACCGAACCGGGTGCATAGTCAAGAATGGTGTAGTCCAAATTTCCCGCCATGCCCGAGCGTTCGGTTTCCTCCGCAAGGTGTTTCATACGCGCCATGCCGCTGAGGTTTTTGATTTTCTCAGAAACATTTATCAATTCACTCATGTGTGTGCAATGCCTTCTCTAATGGAGGAAGACATTAACACCCGACGATAAAAGAATTGCAAGTCGTTGCACTACCTCCCAGATTAAACGTGGCCATATTTTTTGCCCCCTTAATCTGACAGTCGCCCGATTTCCCTGTGACTTGTTTGGCACAATCTAACAACATGCGTACACCCGTCGCGCCTACCGGGTGGCCAAGCCCGATGAGACCGCCGCTGGGATTTATCGGAAAGTCTCCATCAAGAGTAATGCGGCCTCCTTCAATCGCTTTCCAAGCTTCACCCGGCGCGGTTAAACCAATGTGGTCTATAGCCATATATTCCGTAATGGAAAAACAATCGTGGGTTTCAAGGCCGTCTAACTGAGAAACGTCGTTGAACCCAGCGCGTGTCAGCGTGTCTTTCATGAGTTGATTCACGTGGGGAAACAAAAATTGCTGCCCCTTGCTCATGTCTAGCTTGGTCTGCAGTGCAATAGGTGCAGAGCGGTGTCCCCAGCCTTTAATCTGTGGAATGTGCTCGAGGCGGATATTCTGTTGTTTTGCATAAATCTTCGCTGTGGCTTCATTGGCCAGAAAGATGCAAGCCGCTCCGTCAGTAATTTGTCCGCAATCCTGTCTGCGAATGCGACCTTCAATAACCGGGTTGAATTGATTGCTGTCTGTAAAACTCTGTTTGTCAAACTTCCAGTGGCGGGTTTGAGCATTGGGGTTGTTACGAGCGTTGGTGTAGTTTATTTCTGAAATCATTGAGAGGTGATCGCAGTTGATGCCGTGACGAGAGTCGTATTCATCAATGATCTGGTTAAACATGTAGGGCCAAGGGTAGGTGCAGTCGGTCGCTTCAACGCCACGCCAGGTTGCGGCACCTAAATGATCTGCGCCTGTTTTGCCGTCAACATTTCGCATGTATTCCAGGCCTACAACACAGGCCAGACCATAATGCCCCGCCTCAATATCCCGCATGGCTGACAGAATTGCGATTGAGCCCGAGGCACAGGCCGCTTCATGCCTGCTAGTTGGAATGCTAGCGAGTTCTGGGTAAGCCTGCCCAAAAAAACCGTTGATTAAGCCTTGGCCCGTAAATAAATCGGCTACAAAGTTGCCGACATGCCCCACCTCTATTTGATCTGGCGATAAACCGCTGCTTTTGAGTGCATCACCCAAAACAGTTTTGAACATATCAAATAAACCCAGCCCTTCCCGCGACCAATTTCGTTGGAAGTCTGTCTGGCTGCCTCCCAGAATATATATCGGATGATTTGTCGACATAGCGAATAATTACCTTTAGTTGTCTGAGGCGTGAAGTTCGTTGGCGCTAGCCCAGGTCGCGTGCACACCACTGCAAATACGGTGGGGCAAAATAACGCGGCATACGGGCCCGTCGTCAACCTTGGCCGCATCAACCATTATAAATTCGGATCTATTTTCTTTCAGGTCGGTGACGATACTCACAAGGTAGCCATCATCTTCATGCTGGCAGTTCGTTCTGGGGGCAAAACTCGCCTCGCTGCCAAATCGTTGATCGCCAAAGCGATATTCTTGTGTCTCGCCGGTGTCCAGGTCATATTTTAGTAGACCATCAAAAGTGAAGTAGTCTGGGGTGGGAATCGCATTGTAAATATAGCGATACTTGATGCCATTGTAGAGTGGGTTGATGGTCCCAAACTCCAAGGTTCGATCATCCAAGCGCTGCTCTACTGTTTGGCCTGTCTTCAAATTAAAGCGCCAGCGATGTAGGCGTGGTTTCATGAGGCCTTGTGACAAGTAAGCCATCATGCGTTCGAGCCCTGGGGGGGCGCTCTCGTGCCGACCGGGTTTCGGGCATTCCTGATAATAACCATCCAGCACTACTTCATCGCCTTCTTCGTAGGCATTGGTCCAGTGCAATACGTAGGTTGGGTCAGCTTCAAACCACTGTATGTCTTCGCTATTGCCGTAACGGGGAATAATGGCAAATCGAGAGCGCATCTCTGGATGAAAATCTACCACGTGCATATCTCGTTCAAGCAGCTCTTCCGACCAGAACAAAGGCATGTCATTTAAAATGGAATAATTTTTGGTGAAAGCCATGTCGTGAGGCAAGCGTGGTCCGGGGAGCGGAATGGGAGTGTAGTGTTTGAGTTTGTTGTCTGAGTCCACCACGCCATAGTGCATATAGGGTGCGTGCTTGGAATAATTGAAAAACAGTAACTCTCCCGTAGCGAGGTCTACCTTGGGGTGGGCTGAAATCCCATCAATAGGCACCCAACCTTCCGTGCCATGCTGTTCCAGTGTGACGGGATCCAGGCGGTAGCCCTCAGCAGATTGATAAAAAGTAGAAAGGGCCTTTCCCGCGTGAACCACAACATCCGTTGAGGAAGAATCTTTGAGCGCTTCTTGAGCCCCCCACCCCGGCCGCGTCGACTTGGAAGGGTGTTCCATCAGACCAGCCCAAAGTGATTGATTCGACTCTTGCTCGGCTTGAAACGCTTTTGTGCGCACAAATCGATTTCGGTAAGAAACCTTACCTTCTTTGACGTTGACACTGTGAATCATTCCATCTCCATCAAAGGGGTGGAATCGACCGATAGGTTCATGAATTTGATTCTCAGTGTTGCGCAAATAAACACCTGAGACATCCGTTGGAATAGTGCCAATAACCTCCATATTATCGGCGTTGAACTCTTTATAGTTGGGAGTCCATGCACCATTAAGGTAGGGGTGATCACTTTCTTTCAGTGTGGGTGTAAATTCGTTGACTAATTCTATCGTCATATTGCTTTCTCTATTTTTGTCTTTTTAGTGTGATTGCACACAAGGCCTTGAAAACACTTTCTTTTCGCGGAACAGTTGCGCCCGCTAAATCCGTTCAATCAATATCGCACTGCCCAAACCCGCCGCACCGCTCGCCGACACAACGCCTCGTTTCAAATCCCGTCTTTCAAGCTCGTCAAGCAATGTGCCTGTCATAATAGCGCCGGTTGCACCAAGAGGGTGCCCCAGTGCTATGCAGCCGCCGTTGACGTTGAGTTTGTCGTCGGGAATTTGTAACTCCTTTTGGCACTTCACAATAGTTGCGGCAAACGCTTCGTGAATCTCAAAAAGGTCGATGTCCGCGACACTCATGTTCTCTTTCAGCAATATTTTTTGTGTTGCGTTAATACAGCCACTCACCACTTCTTGAATGTTGGCATTGGCTGTTGCCATTGCCCGTATTCGTGCTCTGGGCTGATGTCCCAGCTGTTCTCCAGCTCTGTGAGATCCGACCAGGAGAAGTGAAGCTCCGTCGGCCATTGCTGGTGAGTTTCCTGCGGTGTGTATGTGGGATATCTCGCTTAAGTCGGGATACTGTTTCAGAAATGTCTGGTCAATGCCTGATTTTCCCAGTGTTTCAAAAGCGGGTGCTAGCTTTGATAATGAGTCTAAAGACGTTTGCGGACGAATATTTTCATCGTGTGAAAGGTGGGTGCCGAATTGATCCGTTGCAACGGGAATGATTGACTTAAAATGTGCTTGTTCACTGGCCTGAGATGCCTTTCTCTGGCTGTCAAATGCGACCTTATCCGCTTCCTCGCGTGTGACCTTGTAAAGTGAGGCTATAAGGTCAGCGCCACTACCCATCAGGTGCATGCCAAGCCTCTTGGCGAGCTCTTTATCCAGGAAAGCGGCGGGTTTGTCAGACAGCATCGCAACCCTAGACATCATTTCAATACCACCGGCAACGAATAGCTCCCCTTCACCAGCAATCACTTTAAGTGCTGCAATTTGTATTGCGTCAATTCCCGATGAGCAAAATCGATTCACAGTCATTCCGGGTATTTGGCTGGGCCACCCTGCATATAGAGTAGAGGTTTTAGCAATATTGGCAGCCTGTTCTCCTGACTGAGTCACACAACCAAGAATGACGTCTTCCACAAATGCGGGGTCGAGGCCTGTTCGCTGCTCAAGAGCCTTATACAGTAGGGCCAGCAGTGCCAGGGGGCTGTGATCATGCAGGCCGCCGTCCGGGCGTGCTTTGCCTCTGGGAGTGCGGATAGCGTCGTAGATATAAGCTTCTGTCATTCTGGGCCCGGGTTGGTAGAGATGTGTGACTTTCATTAATAGACTACCAAATGAAAAGCGGGTTCACAAGGCATGCCTTCTTGCTTGTTTTGTGGATGGTCCACCGTCTAGTCGTGCTTGCGCAATGGCTTATGCTATACGGGAATTACTAGATTCTTTCTTTGGATGAATGATTCTATAGCTGCAGGCGTGATTTGTTACAGTCCCTTACTCGCCGAATAGTGGACGAACGTTCATCAATCGTTCGTTTCTTGTCTACGAGGCGGAAAAGTGAAGTGCCCATATATAGAGGCTTCTAGAGTGTTTTTTTTTGTGATCAAATTAAAATCCGTTTTTCAAATTTTTTTTGTGGCCACTTGTCTATGTAAAATTTCTGTCGAAATATATTCTAGTCCCTTTGTAACGTTTATATCGATTTTACATGTTCATTTGCTTGTCATATATTGAATTCCATTCAAGGATGATCTGATTGTAATTAGTGTAAGTGGAATTTTTCCGAAGGCCTTGAAGCGATAAGAGATTATCAATCAAATATATGGAAATGAGTATTTTGAAAGTAGAAGCAAACCTCCTGTATAAAACGTTGACACTGGGGGAAGCAGGCTTTCCGGCGATGAGAGAGATGCTCAGTTATCTCGATTCAATGGAAACCATTTTTATAGTGCTTAATGCCGATCACCAAGTGGCTTATATCAATCAGTCTGGATGCAAAATTCTAAAGTCGGGTTATGAAAGCATTGTAGGAAAAGCGTGGTTTGACAGTTTTGTTCCTGAAAATATAAGGGAAGATAGCAGAGAGAAATTCGAGAGTGCGGTTGCGGGGGGTACTATTGGTAACCATACCCATTATAATCCATTGTTGGCTTCAGACGGCATCGAGGTTAACTTTCGGTGGGACAGCTCACTAATAAAGTGTGATGTCTCAGGTCAAGTGAATGGTACGTTTTTTTCGGGAAAAGACGTTCAGGGAGCGGGCCAGATATTTCAGGACATTGTAATGTACTCCGGGTCCAGAGAAGTAATGGTGGGCGGGAATAAAGTCGACTTATCCCCCTCTGAGTTTTCTTTGTTAGAGCTATTGGCCAGTAGGGCGGGTCAGGTTATTCACCGAGATCACCTGAACATTGCCTTGAGAGGGTTTCCATTTGGTGCTGGCGATCGCTCTCTCGATATGAGAATTTCAGCCTTAAGAAAAGCACTTAATGATAGAAAGCCGCCTTATAAATATATTAAAACTATTCGTTCAAAAGGTTATCTACTAGTCTCTTAAACATCATTGTTTCATCAGGGTAGCGGCGTCTTTCTTCTCAATATCAACTACACCGAATCTAAAACGAGTGGCAGTTATCCCATTTCTCAGCCGAAGACCTTCGGTCGGCGCCTGAACGCCTGTCTACCTGGAATCGAATAGTGCTGCGACGGTCCTTTAGCAGTCGTCGGTCGCCCCCTTTGTTTGAACGCGAGTCGACCTGAAACTTGGCCTTTCCACAAGGGCCGGAATCAGTTTGTTTTTCATCGTCCACCGCTTCCAATGTGAGCTCTGTAGGTTCTTTATCTTCCATCGTATAGTCCACCAGTTTGTGCCTATGTCTTAAGTCTAGCAGTCGATGGTCCCGTTGTAGCGAGGCTGGTGTAACTTTGTGAGCATAGGTTTTCTGTTTTATAGAACAGAATAGGATAAAAAGCGTGTTTTAAAGAATCTTGAGGCCTTCGGGCGAGGTGCAAGTTCAGAGGAACAACTGATCAAACACTTGGCAGGGTGATCATAACCTGACAACCTCCCTCAGGATGGTTGCTAATGTCTAGTGAGCCCAGGTGTTTATCAATAATCTGTTGACACAATACCAAGCCAATGCCCGATCCTTCGGGTTTGGTAGAATAGAAAGGTACAAAAAGATTGGCTTGTTCACTAATGCCGGGCCCACTGTCAATAATGCTGAACCACTGAGAGCGGTTCTTTTCACCCCATGATAGGGTAACGGGAGGGCCGGCTTCGATTGCATTTTTTAGCAAGTTGATCAACAGCTGTTCGAACATGGCCTTGTCCGCAAATAATTCTAAGTTTTCTTCATTCTGTGGATTGATGTGAATGTAGCTTGGGTTCTCCTGCATTATCCCAATAGAGGCGATAAAACTGCGAATGGAAAATAACTGTTTATTGGGTTCCGGTAAATGGGCGACTTTGGTATAGCGCTTGATAAAGTCTGTAAGATTGCGGGCTCGCTCGTCGATGACTGTCAAACCCTCACCAACATCCTCTTTCCAATCCTTCGCCAGAGGGTTCTGATCGACTAACTCTCTGAGTGATTGGCTGATGGAGCTGATGGGATACAGTGAGTTGTTGACTTCATGACTGATCACCCGGATCAGATTTTTCCATGCTTTTAACTCCTCTTCACGCAATACGGCTTTTAGATCTGTAATGAATAATAGCTTTCGTTGCATGCCAGAATCTCGATAATTATCCAGACGTATCTGCCATCGTCCCTTGCCGCCGGGAAATGCACGTTCCACTAATTCTGCATGTTCCAGCGCTAAACAGTCTCCGAGTTCCATTTGTGCAGCAGTTTTTCCAACGAGTTCTTTGTAGTCCTTTCCCATTAGGCGGCCAGCGGCGGGGTTGGCCAGCTTTACTTTATCTTCCGCATCAAAAGCGAAGATTGCTACATCAATTTGAGCAATCGCTTTATGCAGTAAGCGATACGCCTCTTCCGTGGTTATACGTTCATCGCTA
>CAJWCA010000124.1 GCA_913020395.1 uncultured Cellvibrionales bacterium
TCGCGAAGTAATAACCTCCAAACTTGCATTAGGGTGGCTCGCCAACAGACGCATTAACTCAACACCGGTATACCCCGTGCCGCCCACAATACCCACTTTAATCAAAACAACGCCCCTTTAAATTGCAATAAAATGCGAAGATTACCCTCACACCACTCTTTTGCTGACAGAAGCGGTTTGGCTTCTGCAATAACTAGAGATAAGATAAGGGCCTATGATAGAAGGCTCATGGCAAAATCAAAAGTTTTACTGTGTTTTTTTAGGGCTTAATTGCCCACAGCCCCCAAAAGTTGCCAGAGAATCTCTATGACGCAAAAGAGCAAAGCCCTATCTCGACAGGCCTTGCGTCAACATTGGCAACACAATGTCGACCAGTTTCGCCACCAGCTCGCCTATCAAGACGCGCTCCCTCAACTCACCATATTGGGTCTTATCAGCGGTGTTTTGGCCGCCGCTATTATCGTTCTTTTTCGACTAGCCATCGATTTGCCTCTCGGCACGATGCTTCCCCTTAACAGCGAAAATTTTGAAGGCCTAGCGCCACACTGGCGATTTCTTCTCGTGTTTGGCGGCGCCTTTGTCATCGGCCTGCTGATTCAAATGATCGACCTTCGCCATCGCGCGATCAGTGTGACTCATGTTTTAGACCGCCTACACAACCATCAAGGACAAATGCCACTGACAAACATAGTGGTGCAGTTTGTGGGCGCAACGCTCTGTTTGATCACTGGGCAGTCTGTCGGCCGCGAAGGTCCTGCCGTGCACTTAGGTGCTGGCGCCGCCAGCCAGCTCGGTCAATTTTTTAAACTTCCCAACAACAGCCTCAGGACCTTGGCCGGTTGTGGTGTCGCCGCAGCGATCGCGGCCTCCTTCAATACACCCATGGCCGGAGTCATTTTTGCGATGGAAGTGGTGCTGATGGAATACACCATCACCGGCTTTATTCCCGTCATCCTAGCCTCCGTTTCAGGGGCCGCCATCAGCCAGGCCGTATTTGGGCACGACAACCTACTCTTTGGTGCCGAGGTGCAAATGAAGAGCCTGCTGGAAATTCCCTTCATGGCCTTCGCAGGTCTCGTCATCGCCGCGTGTGCAGCGATCTATATAAAGCTCCAGCATCTTTTTCAACGCTTTCATAAACACTCCATTTTTGCTCGACTCTGTGTGGCCGGGTTCATAACTGGCTTGGTCGCAATCGCGGTCCCACAAGTCATGGGTTTGGGCTATGACACGGTCGCGCAAACCATGAATGGCCAACTCGGCCTGAAATGGTTGTTAGTGATTATTGCCTGCAAATTGTTTGTCACCACCCTTAGCCTAGGGCTTGGCATGCCGGGTGGTGTTATTGGACCCAGTTTGTTTATCGGCGCGTGCCTTGGCGGTGTGATGAGCATCATCGGCAGCACTCTGGCACCCGATCAAGCGGCAAACTCAGCGTTTTATGTCGCACTCGGGATGGCCGCGATGATGGGGGCTGTTCTCAATGCACCGCTCGCGGCCCTAATGACCATTGTCGAGCTAACCTACAACCCCAACATAATTTTCCCCAGTATGCTGATCATTGTGGTTGCCTGTTTTGCGACTCGGCAATTTTTCCACTGTGAGGGCATATTCCAAACGCAGCTTCAGGCCGCGGGTCAGGATATAGGCGGAGGCCCGGCAAAACAAATATTAAGCCGTGTCGGCGTGCGCAGCGTTATGAATAGCGCCATTGCCAACTGCGCCCAAAAACTGACCCACGCCACCTCACTGCACATGCTGCAGGAACAGCCGCTTTGGATCGTTGTGGATGGAGACCCACACTACATTCTTCGAGCCGCCGACTTGGCCCATCATCTAGGCTCTCTGAGTGCAAACAATGAGAACACGCCCGCTGAGACCGAGAAACACGACCCTGACGGCACGCCAATCTATCTGGATGACATTCCTGCCCGCCGACTGAGCCTGGACTATCTGCACGACCGGGCGAATTTATTTGAAGCGCAAGTTTTATTGGCTAACGACAATATCGAAGCGTTATGCGTGGTCAAACAGGGAACCACAAGCCCGATACTCGGTATCATCACACGCGACACTATCAACAACTACTATCGGATCTAATGTTTATGCTCTGGTTGAAAGCCTTCCACATCATTTCGGTTGTCTGCTGGTTTGCAGCTTTATTTTATTTGCCTCGACTCTTTGTCTATCACGCCCAAAGTGAAGATAAAATCAGCCAGGATCGCTTTCACGTCATGGAGCGCAAACTCTATCGAGGCATCGCCACACCCTCAATGATTGCGACACTCGCTTTTGGTCTTGCGCTGGCGAGCTTGAATTGGGATTACTACAGTACCGCGATCTGGTTTTGGGGGAAAATGGCACTGATTGTCGTATTGATAGCCTATCACCACATGTGTGGGCGCTACATAGGACTTTTAAAGGAAAACAAAAGCCTCCACAGCCACCTTTTCTTCAGGTGGTTTAACGAATTCCCGGTTTTGGTGCTTGTAGGTGCCGTCATTTTGGTTGTCGTGAGGCCTTTTTAGCGGCAAATTCGGAGGTCTGTGATAAACTTCAAAGACCTAGTGAATCTTGCTAGCTCAGGAGCGAGCCGTGAGTCATTTCCAAACTAACACCCCGGTAGTTATGAGTTTTTCCAACTTGGATCCCAGTGGCAGTGCGGGCATTCAAGCCGATATCGAAACACTCGCCAGCCTCGGCTGCCACTGCACTCCCGTTATTACGTCGCTCTGGGCCAAGGATACTGCTGAGTTAAAAGAAATTGTGCCGGTCGACCCAAGCCTGCTTATCGAGCAAGCCCGGGTGATTCTAGAGGATATGCCTGTTAAGGTAATTAAGATCGGCCACTTGGGAAGCATTGAAAATATTGAGGCAATTCACAGCATTCTGAGCGATTATCCCAATATTGATGTCGTTTTGGACCCGGTCAGCACCTATTCCGGAGACGAAGAACGCAGCGCTATGGTCATGAATCAAATGAATCAGGCCATGGAATCGCTCCTGCTTCCCCAGGCGACGATCATTACTCCGGATTTGGTTGAAGCTCAAAACATGGGCCGACAGGCTGATACAATTGATGCCTGTGCCATGGAAATTTTAGAAATGGGTTGTGAAAACCTGTTAATCGCCGGCACAAGCCGAAATCAAACCAGCATAGAAAACCGACTCTATCGCCAAGATGGCTCTAAAAAGTCCTATCAGTGGGAGAGACTGGGCATTGTCAGTCACGGTAGCGGCTCAACGCTGTCCGCCAGCATTGCCGCCTATCTCGCCCACGAACTGCGCATGCTTGACGCCGTTGAACAGGGTCAAAACTTCACCTGGCACGCACTGGCGCACAGTCGCCAATTGGGCATGGGGCAACGAACCCCCAATCGCTTTTACTGGGCTGATAAAAACGCCTCAGCGAGCAGCCGAAAACTGCAGTAGATTACAGCCTTTTATATTCTTATTTTTATCCACCTCTAGCTAATACAGGAAGCGGACATGAGCCGATCTGAAACTTTATTTGAACAAGCCCAAAAACACATTCCAGGGGGTGTTAACTCTCCTGTGAGGGCTTTTAAAGCCGTGGGAGGCACACCGATATTCTTCGAACGCGCAAAGGGTGCTCATCTGTTTGACGCGGACCAAAAACGCTATGTCGACTACGTTCAATCCTGGGGTCCAATGATTTTGGGGCACGCCCACCCCGAGGTGATCGATACCGTGATAGAGAGATCCAGAATGGGTTTAAGTTTCGGAGCACCAACAGAGCTCGAGACACAGCTGGCAGATAAAGTGTGCAGCATAATGCCTGACATGGACCTGGTACGTTTTGTTAACTCGGGTACCGAGGCCACCATGAGCGCCATCCGTCTGGCCCGTGCATATACAGGAAGGGACAAAATCGTTAAATTTGAAGGCTGCTACCACGGCCATTCAGATTCACTCCTGGTCAAGGCAGGATCCGGAGCATTGACCATGGGTGTACCGAGCTCTCCCGGTGTACCCAGTGCTCTGGCCGACCACACCATTACTCTGACTTACAATGATATCGAGGGCGTCAAGCAGGCCTTTGCCGAGTTTGGCCAAGAGGTCGCCTGTATTATTGTTGAACCGGTGGCGGGCAATATGAACTGTGTCCCTCCCATACCCGGCTTTTTGGAATGCCTCCGTGAAGTCTGCGATCAAAATGGAACTGTTTTCATCATCGATGAAGTGATGACCGGCTTTCGAGTTAGCCATACGGGTGCGCAAGGCCATTACAATGTGAAAGCAGATCTCACCACGCTCGGGAAAGTCATAGGCGGCGGCATGCCTGTGGGTGCATTTGGTGGGCGCCGCGAGATCATGGAGCAAATCGCTCCACTAGGGCCTGTGTATCAAGCGGGTACTTTGTCGGGCAACCCGGTAGCAATGGCGGCGGGCCTCAAAACACTTGAACTCATTAGCCAGCCAGGTTTCTACGCCCCCCTGATCAGTAACACAGAATTACTGGTGAAGGGTTTAAAAGAAAAAGCAGACAAAGCCGGCGTTCCTTTCACTACAAATCACGTTGGCACGATGTTCGGCGGATTTTTTACAACAGAGACAGAAGTCTCAAACTTTCAGCAGGTGATGGCCTGTGACGGGGAGCGCTTCAACCGTTTTTACCATGGCATGTTAGATGAGGGGGTCTATCTTGCACCCGCATCCTTTGAGGCGGGTTTCATGTCCGCAGCCCACACGAGTGAAGATATTGAATTTACCCTGGCCGCTGCCGAGAAGGTTTTTTCAAGTCTGGTTTAAAGCGGTGATGGTTTAAACTAGCTTGTCGATAAGTGCCAGATCATGGGCCGAGATATCAATAATATGAAATCCGGTCCAGTGCTGACGTTGGTCATCGCTGGCACGTACCCACAAGCAATCAACACCTACCGAAAACTCCTTTTTACCGTCTATTGGTTCCGGCAAGCGCAAACACAACTGATAGAGAGAATCCGTTTTCATATCGACATCGCCGATAATCATCAGCCCTTCCCGGTGAATATTCACCAATCGACCAACATTCATGCCTGCAACCAGATCAAATACATCAATCTTTTGATGGACTTCTACTCGCCTCAGTTTGCGTTGATTTTGGTTACTCATCCCGCGTCTCCGCTGCATCATCTTTGCTCTCAACCTCTGCTTGCGAATTCAGGCTGTGCAAAATATTTTCTAACGCTCGCTCGAAGAAGGGCTTAGTACTGCCCGCGATTACCTTGGCATCTCCCGCGATCATATCCCGCGCGAGCTCTAGCCCTGATTTCATCGCCACTTTTTTCCCCATCTGATCAACCAACATATAATGGGACGTTTTAGAATTATACCAGGCGACTTTCAAGCGTGTGCCTGGCTTAAATTCAAACCAGGTACCGAACTCGATCAACTTAAGATTCTCCACCATCTTCCGCTCGCTGGCAGTAATCTCTTCTTCAACAACGGTATCACCCGCCTTCTCAGAGGCCATCGTCTCCAATTTATCACGCATAACGTCGGTGGCAGCTTCAACCTCTTTGCACTGCAGCGCTAATTTTTGCAGGGAGAACAAAGCATCCAGCAATTTCTTGGCCTTGATCTGGTCGTAGGCAATGGTCTCGAAACCCGCTTCCAGTTGAGTCGCAATCGTATCAACCAATTCCACTTGCCGGGTTTTATCGTCATTATTGTCTTTTGGTTCCAGGGACCAAAGAATTTCGTCCACCAAAGCCAGGCCGTCGGCCCAGCTGTCCGATTCATCGCCATAACGAAGTAATATAAACGAAAGATAATCAGACCAGGGCTGCAACAGTAATAACAATACGGCAGAGGGAAGTTTCTTGCCGTCCATTCGGCCTCTCACTTCCTGATTAACACGAACCTTAACCTCTCTGAGCTTTTCCTCGCCCTGAACTTTCTCCAGCGCTCGACGCTCCATCAAGTCTTGTCGACGACTGACCTTTTTTGTGTAAGCGCTAAACTCTAAAAGCAGCTCTGCAAAAATCCGAACATCATTCTCAAAGTCTTCCAGCAAGCGGGAAACGACCGATTTGATCTTGGGATAAATATCATATTGGCTGCTGCCGTCATTACTGACCCATTTGGTACCGGCTTCCGCCAAATTATTCAAAAGGAGTCGCGCAGGGTGCTCTGCCTGTTCAAAAAAATCCTTATCGATAAAGGCAATTTTTAAAAAGGGCGTATGCAAGTAACTTAACAGTGCTTTAACCGAAGGGGGCAAATTGTCATCCGCCAACATATATTCAAACAACATCCCGACCAGATCAATAGTATGCATGTCGGAATGATCTACCGCCGCATCATCCTCATTGTCTGCCTGCAATTGCTTGGTCAGCAAATTACTGGTCGTGGCGATTCCTTGTGGCACCAAGACAGATTCCGTGCCACCGGACTCCAATACCTCGGATGTCAGGCTCAAGGCTTGTGTCTGCATATTTTGCAGAGCACCTACAAGCTGCTGATTGGAATAAACGGTGACAGTTCTACTCCCGGCCCCTCCGGCAGGCACCCCCCCAGGGGAGAACGCCCCTGGGGGGGCGACGTTACCAGAGCCCTGAAAATTTATCCCTCCGGGCTGAGAAGGAGCAGCGCCTCCAACGAGGGGGGCGCCAGCCATCGATCCACCCTGCCCAAGATGCCCCTGAAGCTCACGGATCGCATTAATCAAATCGCCCTGATATTGAGCGCTTCTTTCTGATCGGTTATAGCCCCCATCACCTTCGTATGCTGGAGCTTGAGAATTAGGGGCTTCATTACCCGTTAAGCCTGCACCCGCAGGAGGCATAGGAGAGCGGTCGACACCAGGCGTAAAGTGTAAATTGGGCAACAGGCCTTCGGAAATTAAATAGTCATTAATCTCTTCGAGTAAACGCCCAATTTTAGGCACGAAGTTTTTATCAAATATCTTATAGGCAATAATTTTTGACTTGGCATCTAGACTGATAACACTCAGGGCTCTGCGAAGGGACTCGCAAAATTGAATCGGGCTGGAGGGGTTATTACTTTCCTGTACTTTCGCCCCGCCGTGCAGCACGGCATACCGCTGGTTCAACTTCCATATTAATTCGGCAAAATGACTGTCTGCCCTTAAGGCAATAGACGAGACCGCGATACTTTCTTCTAGCTTTTCGTTTTCGAGTAAAGAAAGGTGTGATCCTTCATCGCTCTCATCGGTGCGTGTATCCAGTGTGCCTTTTTTGAACTTGATGTAAGCCTCACCCACACTTCCGCAAAAATAATGCTGCAGGGCCTCGAAATTCTCCCTGAACTCCTTTTGCACTTCAAACAGTCGCGCCTGCTCTTGGTTATTGCCCGACTTTTCAGCCAGTTCATACAAACGATCGTCAAGTGATTTCAAACACAGGGGGAAATGCTCCGTAGCAAAGTCTATTGCCATGCTTCTGCAGACTTTGAGCCGTTCTACGATTCGGTCTTCGGCCTCGCTCTTAGGACTCGAGGGGACATCGTTGTTTCCGCTTTTATTATCACTATCAATCATGGTATCCAGCTCATTTCCCAAAACGATCCGCCTAGGGGACGATATCCATATTCACTCTGATACTAGCACTCATTCGCCAGCATTGACAAAATCACTAGCGGGGTGCTGTCGAAACCAAGCTCTCTAACTCCGCCCTTAAAGGCTTATTTCTCACATCTGTATAGGACAAACCCTGACGAGCAAACTGAGCAGATCTCTCACCATTGCCCAATTCAGCATAGGTCTTCGCCAACAAAAGGTACAAATGCGCGTTATGCCTATCTATCCTCAGGCCTCTTTCGGCCAATTGCACTGTTTGACTCCAATGACCCAGCTTAAACTGCTGCTCTGCCTCTCGAGCGATAAGGTCGCTGGCGGCGCTTGGCTTATTTGTTCCGGGCTCAACAGGCCCTGGATGACGCACACCTTGAGCCCCGCCAGCAGGCTCGACATTGGTGCCTGTTGCAACATCAGGCCGAGTAGTAATATTTTCCACTGCCACCGGATTAACACTGCATCCCGCCAATAGACAGACAAAAAATACAGGGTATTTCATCAAAGATTACTCCATTTAGACATATTGGCCACACCGGTCACTCCTCTGCGAGGGGAGATAACAGCCTATTGCCACACTTTCTTCCACCAGCGTAAAACGGGATTCTCTCTCCACTCACAGTGGGCTTTCTCCTGCGGACGCTGGCTTTTCTCGAAAGGCAAGCGGCGAGCGCCCACGCAGTTCTCGCCGCTCATGGCACCGGTTTGAGGGTCAACCCAATAATATTCAAGCTCGAGTGGTTTTGCCATAGTCAGACTCCGTGCCGGCAAGTGACTCATAACATCCGCCCACACTCGCAACGCCCCCGAAGAACCCGTGAGGGGGGTGGTGCCATTATCATCACGCCCCAACCAGACACTCATTAAACGATCGCCATCATAGCCGCTGAACCAACTGTCCCTCTGGTCGTTTGTGGTGCCCGTTTTTCCCGCAGTGACTCGCTGTTTCGCCATGCCCTCCAGCCCCGACCGCCTGCCGGTGCCCTCTTGCATTACCAAGCTGAGGGCATAATTCAACATATAGACCGATGCCGCCTTAAATCGGCGCTCTGATTCCAGCGCGTAGCGAGTCAGCGTATCGCCGCCGGGGGTTTGCACAGACCGAATCGAGCGAGGCTTGGTATAGAAGCCATCTGCTGCAAATGTGTGATACATAGTGGCTACATCCAAAGGAGACAACTCGATAGACCCCAGTAACAACGAAGGCACGACAGTAAAAGGTTTCTCAACGCCACTGTCTCTGAGAGTGCTCGCCACGGATTCCAAACCCAGATTCATACCCAAACGCGCCGTGGCCTGGTTGTAAGACATGGCCAATGCTTCAAACATAGGTACCGTGCCATGACTTTGGCGAGAGAAATTTCGCGGCCTCCAGACGCTGGCGTCTGGCCCCTTGACGGCCACGGGTGCATCACTAATGAGTGTGCTCAGTGAATACCCTTTTTCTAACGCTGCCAAATAGACGGCGGGTTTAACCAGGGAGCCGATAGGTCTGCGGCTATCCAGCGCGCGGTTAAAGCCCGAAAACTGTGCATTTCTTCCACCCACCAGAGCCAGCACCTCGGCGTTGCCCAGGGACAACATTGCCAGCCCCCCCTCTAAGCTCCCGTTAGTCAGCTTGTAGTCTTTTTCCAAATGCCCCAGTGTCTCAGCCATAGACAATTCCGCCCGGTTCTGAGCCTTGGGGTCCAGGGTTGTAAAAATCGATAAACCCTCTGTCTTTAAGTCTTCTTCCTTGTAATCTTTGAGCAGCTGCCGCTTGACCAAATCAAGGAACGCCGGATAGGACTGCCTCTGCCTTTTATGTGGCTCGACAAGCCCCAGCGGAAGAGCTCGGGCCCGATGGTATTCGGTTTCGGATAAAAGCTGCCCTTCGTACATCACCTTTAAAACTAAGTCTCGTCTCGATGTTGCACGCTCCGGGTGCCTCCAGGGATTGTAGTAGCTGGCCCCCTTAACCAAACCAATCAGAAGCGCAATATCGGCACTGTTGAGTTCGCTCAGATCCTTTGAAAAGTAATGTTGTGCCGCCAGTGCAAATCCATGCACGCCCTGCGAACCACTCTGACCCAGATAAACTTCATTAATATAAGTCTCTAGAATTTCCGCTTTTGTATAGTGAAATTCCAACAATAGCGCCATGACAGACTCTATTGCTTTTCGAGCGAGGTTTTGACGGCTATCCAGGTAAAAGTTTTTCACTAGTTGCTGAGTGATGGTGCTGCCGCCCTGCACAACCGAACCCGCCTTGAGATTAGCCAGTGCCGCACGCAATATCGCCTTGGGAGAAAGTCCAAAATGATTAACAAAATTTCGATCCTCTACCGCGATTAAGGTCTCTCCCAAAAGTGGAGGTACTTTACTGAGAGACACAATCACTCTGTTTTCCGGGTGATTCGGGTAGATTCCGCCAATCTCGAGAGGCTCCAGCCTCATCAGTGAAATGTCACCTCCCGAGTCGGCCTGAAGACGTTCAATACGGTGCTGCTTAAGCCACACTCGAATTTTGCGAGATGACTCTGCACCATCGGCAAAGTCATAACCACGAGTAAAAATTCGGTATTCATCACCCTGTACGAGCCATTGCCCTGGCTTAGTCAAGGACCGAACACGAGAATAATTCAGTCGGCGAAGTTCAAACTCCAGCCCTTCCTGAGACAAGGGCGCAGAGACATACATCTCCAGCGGACGCGCGTACACTCGAGCGGGAACCGCCCATTTCTTCCCGTCAAATTTCTCACGAACGATGTGATCTACCCACACCACAATCACCAGGCTGATGACTGTCAGCATCAGGATTCCCCAACGCAACACCCTGAACACAGGCCTTGTCTTCGACGTCTTTCGGACTTTCTTCATTAATTTTTATCTGAGGGAATGAACTGGAGCGGGCTCTGCGATACCAAACCCCTGGGCGTAATCAACACCCAGCTTTTCTAAAAGCGCGAGGATTTCTTCATTTTCTACGTATTCTGCAACCGTCTTAATGCCCATCACGTGAGCCAAATGATTAATTGCACTGACCATAGCATAGTCAACCGAGTCACTATCCATTGACTTGATAAAAGCACCGTCGATCTTTAAGAAATCGACGGGCAGGTCTTTAAGGTAACTGAAAGATGACATTCCACTGCCAAAATCATCCAGGTAAAACAAGCAGCCGCGCGCCCGAAACGTTTCAATGAACCTTATGGCCCGGTTAAAATTTCCGACCGCAGCCGTTTCAGTAATTTCAAAATTCAACGCTGCAGGGTCAATATCTGTCCGTGTTAATTCCTGAGAGACAAAATCGCAAAAACTTTCATTGCCTAAGGTAGGCCCCGAAAGATTGACAGCATAACTCGCTGCAGGCAGGTCTGCCCGTTCGCGCCTGGCAATGTAATCAACAACATTGGTGAGCACCCAACGGTCAATATCCTCCATCAGGCCATATCGCTCAGCGGCGGGAATAAATTGCCCAGGCAAAACAACCTTGCCCTCGGGATCACGCATTCGCACCAGAATTTCATAGTGGGGTTTATAGTCTTCATCCGCCAGAGGGCTAACGGGTACTACCGATTGTTGATACAGCACCAATCGATTTTCAGCGAGAGCCTCATTGATCTTGGAGACCCAGTGCATCTCATTCCTGCGACGTTCAACAATCTGACTATTGTGATTGTGGTAAAGGTGAATGCGGTTTCTACCCGCCTCCTTTGCGGCCGCACAAGACGCCTCGGCTGCCGCCATGACCTGTGCATCCGACTCACTGTCCCGGTCAATCGCAATAGCGCCAACGCTGATACCAACAGAAAGGCGCTTGCCCCCCCAGGCAAAAACAAACTGCTCCACCCCACGCACCAGCAAATTGGCGACCCGCTGCGTGCCTGCAAGCGTGCAATTACGCAGCAAAATACCAAACTCGTCACTACCCAATCTTGCCAGCAAGTCCTGGCTTCTCAGTGTTTTACCAAACAGCTGCGATAGCCGTTTGAGCAATTCATCGCCGGCCGCATGCCCGCAAGTATCGTTAACAATCTTGAATTGGTAGAGATCTACATAGATTAATCCATGAACCGCGGTGCCAAAACGCGCGGCTTCCATGGCCCGCGACAACTCGGATTCAAAATAGCTTCGATTGGGAAGCAGGGTTAATGCGTCATGATTAGCTTGCCAGCTCAATTTTGCAGAGAGTCGCCTGGCCTCGCTGGTATCTTTAAACGTGATGACTGACCCTACAATCTGTGCCTGACTGCTGCGGACGGGAACAGCCAGCGCACTGACAGGCAGCGGATTGCGCCCCTCAACCAGCAGGCGAGCATCAGACTCCGCGTGCACTTGATCACCTCGCTCAAGCATACGGGAGAATAAGGGGGCTTGTTCGTGAGCGGGGTCTGAACCGCAAAAACGCAACACTCTATCTATATGCTGCCCCTCGACCGTCTCATTTGGCTGCCCGAGCATGTCCCTGCCGGCCGCATTCACCGCCGATACTACCCCTTTTACATCCGTCACAATAATGCCATCTGAAACACTGGCCAGGGTGACTTGTTGCAGCTCCCTTTGACGGACAAGCTCTTCCCTTAGAGGGTATGCCAGCGAATCGCTACTCAGCAGTAGAATATGACGATGCTCGCCCAATTCAACACCATTTAGCTGGAGCGTTAAGCGCGAACCACTACTATTGAAACCGGTGATCGCCAGAGGCAAACTGCCTTCATAAGCACGCAAAGCCATCGCCAGATCCTGACCCGATTCAAAACAGGGCAAGAGAGAAACCAGAGGCAAGTTTTCATGGGATTGATAGGCAAATAGTTCTTTCGCCGACCGGTTTAAAGAGAGCAGCTTGCCTTTTCGGTCCACAACCAGGCAGGCATCCCGACTGTGTTCAAAAATAGAACGGGAGCTTACCCAACCCAATGCCTCTTCCTCCCGACGGCGGGTCTCGGATAGAGAAAGAGTCGAATCAAATGGGTCCACTAGTCGCTAACCTCTAACCTAAAGTAAATCAATAACCTGCACGCTTTGTAACATACTCTTCGGACATTGCAAATTAATTGCTATTAAAAATGCCAGATCTATTCCGAACGAGAAAATAAGCCCAGCTGTTTATTAATGATCTGGTCAAAACTCGTCCCTTTGAAATGTATAATGCTATCGGCCACGGGAGCCAATTGTTTATCGACATAATGTTGATAGTCGATACCACTGTATTGTTCGCTCACCGGCTCAGGCCCGTGCAGAGTGATGACATAC
>CAJWCA010000125.1 GCA_913020395.1 uncultured Cellvibrionales bacterium
AGGCTCCACGAAGGCGCTTTAGCATTAGAGGTTCAAACCCTTGTTTTTTCTAAAATTCTTTCAAGAATGGCACTCTATCAACGGCAGGGATTTAGGGCAAGGCACAAATATGGTAAGTTGTGCGCCGATGTGCCAATTATGGCCATAAACACCCCTTTTTGGAGATTTACCCCATGGCAGTGGATCGAGACGATATTGAGAAGTTGGCGGAGTTAGCCCGCATTCAAATATCGGATGCAAACATCGACGATGTTGCGAGCAGTATTTCAGAGGTGCTTAAGTTGGTTGACCAACTTCAGGCCGCAGACACAGACGGTATAACACCGATGGCCCACCCCCACGATGCCGTCCAGCGCCTGCGCGCCGACCAGGTGACCGAGACCGACCAGCGGGAGGACCTGCAAGCCAATGCGCCGGCCACCGAAGACGGCCTTTTTCTGGTCCCCAAAGTCATCGACTAATTTGAGTTAAGCGCCGCAGAACCTCTCTGGCACACAATCAGGAAATAAATAGCAATGAACGACACCGTCGCCCTGCACGACATGACCCTGGCCGAACTTTCCCAGGGTCTTCGGGACAAACAGTTTTCAAGTGTTGAACTCACCAACCATTTTTTGACACGCATCGGAAAAATGGACGCACAATTCAATAGTTTCATCACGGTGACCCGGGAGCAAGCCCTCGTCCAGGCACAGGCAGCCGATGATCGATTAGCCGCGGGGAACGCACCGGCACTCTGTGGCATTCCTCTGGCCCACAAAGATATTTTCTGCACAAAAGGGGTTAAAACCAGTTGCGCCTCGAAGATGTTGGACAACTTTTTGCCACCCTATGACGCCACTGTCATCGATAACTTCCAAAACAGTGGCGCGGTCATGCTAGGCAAAACCAATATGGATGAGTTTGCCATGGGCTCATCTAACGAAAATTCTTTTTACGGTCCTGTAAAAAACCCATGGGCTGAAGACTCAGTACCCGGAGGTTCGTCTGGAGGCTCCGCTGCGGCCGTGTCGGCGCGCCTTAGCCCCGCGGCAACCGCGACAGACACCGGCGGTTCAATTCGCCAGCCTGCCGCCCTTTGTGGTGTTACCGGCTTAAAACCAAGCTACGGCCGCGTCTCTCGCTGGGGCATGATTGCCTATGCCTCGAGCCTGGATCAGGGCGGGCCGATCACACGAACGGCAGAAGACGCCGCCATCATGCTCAACGTCATGGCAAGTTACGATGACAAAGACTCAACCTGCATCAACAAAGATGTGCCCGACTACACCTCGACCCTGAACGACAGTATCGAAGGTTTAAAAATCGGCATACCCAAAGAATATTTTGGCGAGGGACTGGATTCTGCCACGGGGGCCGCAGTCGAAGCGGCGATAAAACAATATGAGCAACAGGGCGCCTCGATCAGTGAGATTAGTCTACCCCGCACCGAGCTATCGGTACCGGCCTATTATGTAATTGCACCTGCAGAGGCCTCGGCAAACTTGTCCAGGTTTGACGGTGTGCGTTACGGCTACCGCTGCAAAGACCCGGCAGACTTGCAAGACCTCTATAAACGATCGAGAGGGGAAGGTTTTGGGGACGAAGTGAAACGCCGCATCCTCGTGGGCGCCTATGCACTCTCAGCGGGTTACTACGACGCCTATTACAACAAAGCGCAACAGGTGAGGCGCCTGGTAAAACAGGATTATGATGAGGCCTTCAAGAGTGTCGATATCATCCTCGGCCCCACTACGCCTTCACCCGCGTTCAAATTTGGTGCTAAAACCACCGACCCGGTGGCGATGTATCTCGAAGACATCTACACCATCTCAGCCAACTTGGCGGGCCTTCCAGGCATTTCACTGCCCTGCGGCCTGGTTGACGGCAAACCGGTTGGTCTGCAACTGATCAGCAATGCCTTTACCGAAGCCAGATTGCTAAACGTTGCTCACCAGTTCCAACAACACACAGATCACCACCTGCAGCCTCCTGCAGCCAGTGTTAGCGCCTAAGGAGATACACCATGCAATGGGAAACAGTTATTGGTCTGGAAGTACACGTACAGCTGGCCACCCTCACCAAGATATTTTCTGGTGCGAGCACCGCTTTTGGCGCCTCACCCAACACACAGGCCTGTGCGATAGACCTGGCCATGCCCGGCACCTTACCGGTCGCCAATGAACAGGCCTTTCGCTATGCCATCATGTTTGGCCTGGCCATCGACGCGGAGATCAGCAAGAACTCGGTTTTTGAACGTAAAAACTATTTTTACCCCGACCTACCCAAAGGCTATCAAACCACTCAGCTGGATAATCCTATCGTTGGGGCCGGCACCATGGACATTCAACTGCCCAACGGTGAAACCAAAGCGATTCGAATACACCACGCCCACCTGGAAGAAGACGCGGGAAAATCACTGCACGAAGACTTTCACGGCATGTCGGGCATTGACCTCAATCGCGCCGGCACCCCACTGATAGAAATTGTATCTGAACCCGATATGCGCAATGCCGATGAAGCCGTCGCCTTTGCCAAGAAGCTACATTCTCTGGTGACATCTTTGGGCATTTGTGATGGTGAAATGTCGCAGGGCTCTATGCGTTTTGACGTCAACATCTCCGTACGGCCCGCGGGCCAAGAGGCCTTAGGCACACGCACCGAGACCAAGAACCTGAACTCCTTCCGTTTTATGGAGCGGGCGATTGCACTCGAGGTGGAACGTCAAATAGACTTGATTGAAGACGGCGGCAGTGTGCGTCAGGAAACCCGTCTTTACGACGCTGAAAAACATCAGTCACGTTCAATGCGTAGCAAAGAAGAAGCCAACGACTACCGCTACTTCCCCTGCCCGGATCTATTGCCGGTTATTCTCGACGATGATTACATCGCCGCAATTAAAGAAACGCTGCCAGAACTGCCTGCTGCGCGCACGGCCCGTTATCAAAGCCAATATGCACTATCCGCTTATGATGCCGACGCTCTGAGCAGCGACACCGTTCAGGCCCGCTATTTTGAAACAGTAGCGGACCAATGTGGCGATCCGAAACTTGCCGCCAACTGGATTATGGGCGAGTTATCTGCAGCACTTAACAGCGCCGAGTTGAAACTGAAAGACAGCCCCATTTCCGCCGGCGACCTGGCGGGTCTGATTGCTCGTATTACCGACGGCAGCATTTCCGGGAAAATTGCCAAACAGGTCTTTGAAGCCATGTGGAAGGGTGATGGCAACGCCGACAGTATTATTGAAAGCCAAGGATTGAAACAGGTCTCTGACACCGGCGCACTGGAAGCCATGGTTGACGAGGTCATTGCCAACAGCCCTAAACAACTTGAGAACTACCGCACGGCTGACGCTGACAAACGACCAAAAATGATGGGTTATTTTGTTGGTCAAATCATGAAGGCCTCAAAAGGGCAGGCCAACCCCAAGGCCGTCAACGAAATTCTCTTACAAAAACTTAATGACTTACTCTGAGGTAGAACATGTCACTCCGTAAAGATAAACAAAAAGTCCTGGGCGAAGTATTCGACGATGAACGCATTCGCAGCTTCCTGGCATTTGAGGCACCAGCCGGTGTCAACGCAGATTTTCACCTGCTGGAAAAAGCCTACCGAGGCATGAAGGCCGGGAACTTTGTCACTTTTGTGCAATTCTTTCAGGCAGAGGGTCGTGATATTAATGCCTGCAATCCAGAGGGAAAAACGTTTCTGCAGCTAGCCGCAGAGCATCGCTACGGTGATGATTATGTTGCTGCAATCAAGCAGGCAGGCGGTCAGTCGTGAGCCGTAGCCCCTTCTCTGGACTAGAATGCCTGCGTGAAGGGGCAACATTACTGCTACACCCACAGCTGCGGATATTTATCATTGTTCCGCTCGCCATTAACTTTGTATTGTTTTTAATTGCCACCAGCTTTTTGATTGCCCAGTTCAGCACCGCCATTGCCTGGACCCTCGGCTGGATACCCGACTGGCTGGACTTTCTCTACGACTATCTCGCCTGGATCCTGTGGCCGCTGATGATTTTTTCAGTGCTTCTGGTTTACGGCTATAGCTTTGGCATTATTACCAATTTGATCGCAGCGCCATTTAACGGGCTGTTAGCTGAAAAGATTGAGGCCCACCTTACGAATACCCCTCCTCCCCCTGAACCTCTCTCCAGTATGATTCCCCGCACTTTGGGAAGAGAGTTGATGAAACTGTGGTATTTTTTTAGCAGAGGGCTGGTGGTGGTGATCGGTATTTTGATATTGAGTTTTATTCCGGGTTTAAACATTCTCGCCAGTGTTGTCGGCATTGTGTGGGGGGCTTGGACAATGGCCATTCAATATATAGATTACCCCGCAGACAACCATCAGACTCGGTTTAAACATCTACGTGACTACTTGGGGGATCAGGGAATGAACACCTTCAGTTTTGGCGGCACCGTAATGCTGGCCACCATGATTCCCGTCGTGAATATTTTTGCAATGCCCGTGGCAGTCGCTGGAGCGACTGTTTTTTGGGTAAGGAGTGGAGGAGACCGCTGATCTATAGCAGGTCTTCCTCATCGTCATCGCCAATCAGAATATCCCTGCCCGCTTCTTTGGCCCGATATAAAAGTACATCAGCCCAATTAATCTGCTCGTCAAGGGAGGCTTTCAGCCGGTTAGTAATACCCGCACTAAAGGTGAAGAAAATTTCTTCCTCATTGTAAACAACCGGTGTAGAGACAACGATTTGACGCACCTTGCTAATCAGCGACAGCGCTTTTTCATTGTCCAGCCCGGGCAACAAAATAAAAAATTCCTCGCCTCCTGCCCTGGCCACCAAAAAACGCCCCAGACAGTCATTTAGAACCTGAGTCACTCGTTTTAGGATCAGGTCACCCGCCTCGTGGCCGTGGGAGTCATTAACCAATTTGAAATTATCCAAATCCAATACCACGGCGGCCATGGGAGTTTCATTGGCGATAGCATTGTCATAGTGCTGCTGCCCCACCTCAAAAAAGTAACGACGATTATAGGCGCCGGTGAGGTAATCGCGATTGGCCGAATCCTTTATGCGTTCAATGAGCTCAAGAGATTCAACATTGTGCATGACCCTGCACTGAAACTCTTCATGACAAAACGGCTTCATCAAAAAATCATTGGCACCGTTTTTAATGAATTTTGTCGAGAGGCTATTCTGACCCTCACCTGAGAGCCCAATAATGATCAAGTCAGATTTTTCGTACTTGTATCGCAGGTTTTTAACCAGTTCAAAGCCATCCATCACCGGCATATTGTAGTCGGTAATCAACAATTTGATATCGGGATTGGCCAACAGGACTTTGATGGCCTCGGCGCCATTTTCCGCCTCGAGCACCTGGAACAAATGGCGCTGTAGGATATCAGTGATGAAGTTGCGCGAAGTAGCAGAATCATCAACCACCAGGACTTTAATCTGTTGATTGAGATAAATTCGATTAATCAGATTGACCGCGTAAGTATAGGAGTAACGTCCTTCTTTGGTGACGTAATCAACGATGCCTTTATTGAGCAGGGTTTCGCGTTTCTCTTCATCAAAGCTGCCGGTCAAGACAATGCTGGGCACATTGTGCTCCAACATGAAATCGACCACCTCCCCATTGGGGGCATCGGGCAAGTTCAGATCAACCAATGCTGCAAACAAATCATCTTTCATTTGCTCATAGGCAAATTTTGCCTGGGCAAAACTGGTGGCATAGATAGCTTCAATTTGAGCATCTTGATTGACAACGTGTTTGATGACCTTAGTCACCATGGCGCTGTCTTCAATAACCAAAATTCTTTTCATTGATTACGGACCTGTTTTGCAAATGTCATCTTCTGAGCATAGACAATAATAGACAAAAGCAAGCACCGCAACGCTCGCCACCTGGGTCCAGCTAGCGCCTTCCCTGTTGCGGGCGGCGTCCTCGATGGGAACCACCACCGCCTCCCCGGCGATCATTGCGCGGTGCACCGGTATCCAGCCCTTTGGGTTTTGGCCCCATGGGCGGCGTTTTCACCAACATTTCTTCGGGAGGCTGTTCGCACTTGAGATCAGATCCCAGCAACTCCTGAATTGGCATTAAGCGGAAGGAATCATCTTCCGAAGCAAAGCTAACCGACGTTCCGGATTTGCCCGCGCGGCCAGTACGGCCAATCCGGTGGATGTAGTCTTCGGGCTCCTCGGGCAAGGTGAAATTGACAACATGGCTAATGCCATCGATATGAATGCCTCGCCCCGCCACATCGGTAGCCACCAGTACCGTCAGCTTGCCCGATTTGAAATCATCTAGAGTGCGCACTCGCTTGTTCTGGGCAATTTCACCCGACAGCAGGCCCGCTTTAATATCGTGGCGCAACAGTTTTTCGTGTAGGCGACGGCACTCATCCCGGCGATTGGCAAAGACAATCATGCTGTCGACGCCGTCGGTGTTAATCAGGTTATACAGCAGCGTGTATTTTTCATCGTTGCTGGCCAGATAAACGTGCTGGGTGACGGTGTCAGTGGCGACACTGTCAGGCTGAATCTCGATTTCAACAGGTTCAACGGTCCACTGCTCGGTCAAACTCCTTACCTCTGGGGTGAAGGTGGCCGAGAACAGCAGGGTTTGTCTGTTTTCCTTGCGTGGTGTCTGCCTGATGATATTGCGGACCTGTGGTATAAAACCCATGTCCAGCATTCGGTCGGCTTCATCAATCACCATGATTTCAACGTGGTCCAGGTACACATCGCGGTTGCCACAGAAATCCAGCAAGCGCCCTGGCGTTGCCACCAGAATATCAACCAGGTTGTTTTGCAGGCGTGTTTGCTGCTTACCGTAATCCATACCGCCCACCAAGGCGTGCACCTCAAGGTCGGTGTGTCGGGTCAGACTCCGTGCATCTTCGGCGATTTGCATTACCAGTTCACGGGTAGGCGCGATAATTAGAGAGCGAGCTTCGCCCGCGTAACGCTCATCAGTAATTGGGTTGCGGATCAATTCATCGATGATGGCCAGCAGAAACGCAGCGGTTTTACCCGTACCGGTTTGGGCCTTGCCAACAACATCATGACCATTGAGTGCATGGGGCAGCGACTGCGCCTGAATGGGAGAGCAGTATTCAAAACCCAAGTCGGCGATGCCATGCATCAGGGAATCGGGCAAGTCCAGATCGTGAAATCGGGTTTTATCCGGTGCGGGTGGCACCTGAAATTGTGAGATATCCCAAGGGGCCGCAGCTTTACCTTTTGGCCGCCCGGAATGAGAGCTGCGAGCATGTGCCTGTGAATGCCGGCTTTTTCCCGCTGTTTTTTTGGCGTTGCCGGCGTTCGTTTGACCTTCGCCCTTGCGTTGACCACTGCGCGGAGCCTTGCTCGATGAGCCTGCGTCTCCCTGCGGTGTCGCGTTGGTACGGTTTGTTTTACTGCTCGGTGTGCTGGTGGTCGAAGAGCTTGAACCTGTCAGCCGTTTTATGAACTTCCCAATCAAAATGCGATTTCCCGAATGAATTTGATAGCAATTCGATCGAGTATAACACGGGCTTAGGGAATAAGCGCTCCCCCAGAATTAGCGGTCTTAACCGCTGTATCACAAGAGATTTCAGCCCCTGGTTTGCTCCGGTCTAACCCAGCGATCAATCCAATAATCAACACTGACATAACGGCCACCCCCGCTAAAGAGCAATACCAGACACATAAGCCCATAGGTGGCGGCAAATTCGATGCCGTTATTCAAAATAACCACACTGCCTCTGGCAGTAAGATAATCGTAGTCCCCATTCTCCCGCAGAATCTCTTTAATGGTCACCAGGCGTTCAGAGGCCTCCACGACCCGATCGTTGGCAAATAACCAGCTTGGATCTGCTACGGCCTGCCAGCCATTTTCCAAATGCACACTTACCGCCGCGACAATCATGGTGATCAACAGCGGAAGACTAAACAAACGCACTCCCAGACCAATCAACAAAGCGACCCCGCCCCCCAATTCGGTGAGAGCGGCAAGCCAGCCAAATAACTCCGGCATGGGCAAACCCAAGCCCCAGGTCTCATTGCCAAACCAAGCGATAGTGTCTTCTATGCCCACGACTTTTTTCCACCCGGCGTAGATGAAAATGGGCGCCAAATAAAGCCGTAGGGCCAGAGGGCCCAGCCCGTCAAAATGACGCAAATAGCTCAAGGCACAATAATAAACCCGGGAAGTTGTGTTCCATAACGGTGTCATAAGCTTGTTCTCGTTTTTTGACGCCTGCTGGCGATGACTAAAGTGCCATGTCTGCTTTTCGTTTGAGTGCTTCCCGATCGGTCTTGCGCAAACTGGCCACCACCCGTTCATAGGAGTGATTAATCATATCCTGAATCAACTCCTCGTGAAGTGAGCCATCGAGAATCACCGTATTCCAGTGTTTTTTATTCATGTGGTAACCGGGGATCACCGCCTGGTAGATCTCGCGGTGCATCAACGCCAAACCCGGATCGCACTTTAAATTGATGCGAATGGGCGTTTCTTTCCAAGAGATCAGGCCATACATTTTGCCCATCACTTTATAAACGATCACGTCGGGTCCAAAAGGCATATCATCCTGTCCACCCGGCATCGACTCCAGCCTGGACTTAATTGTTTCGAGGTCCATTATTGTGGCGGCCAACTTTTCATTGCCTTGAGCTTGAAAGACAAACCCTGAATGTTGAGTAACACTCCATCCTCTTCGACAGCTTCGACAAATAAACTATTCGACAACAGATCGCCCTTATAGCGCGACCGGCCATTGATAATGGCAAAACCGCTGCTTTCATCACTGGAATAAACGTGGGCAGAATAATCCAAGGTGGGCAAATGGGAGCGCAGGGCAGCCGGCAAGGATTCTGGCCCTCCTATCTGCGCACGGACACGTTCAGCTTGCACCACTCGACTGAGAGCCTGCTGTTCCGGTGAGACAATGGCCGGCACCGCCGTTGTTTGAACGGGTTCTGATGTCGCTTGATCATAGAGCGAACTCACGGCGGGCCCCTGGGGATCAGAATCAAATGTGCGAGCAGCCAGAGGCTCTGCAACGCTGTAAGTGACGTCGCTATTTCCCCGAACCGCAGCCGAGGTAACAGTATCGCGAGCGCCTGCAGCGAGCCCCGGCGCGTCGAGCGACGAAACATTGGCCTCCCCCCGGGAAAACCACATCAGCAAAATGACTGCCAATAAAATCAAAATCAAACTGGCCAGGGCGATCGGCAACCAGCGCTTCAAGCCTGCCCTTGTATGGCCATGCACGCTGTCCTCATGGATGGCCTGCAAACTCGGAACATTTTCCTGCTCGCGCCGCTCCTGCTCAGATTTGTTTAAAGCATCAAGAATATAAGACATCTCACCCTTCCCCCGACGCAACATTAGCTGGCAGGCCCTGCTCGAGCGTAAGCGCTAAGCCGAGCCTCTCATTAAGCTTCAGCAAGGTTCTCACCCCCACAATTCCATCGTCGTCCAGGCCCTGCTCCTCTTGGAACAAGATAACTCGTTGTGACAGTGCTTCATTGAAGTCCTGTTCCGCCAATCCGGTTTCCTGCCCGTCGAGCTGGGCAAAACGCCGGGCAAGCCAGCCGACCACTTCGCCGGAATCCCCTTTGGCAAAAGGCTTCTCAAAACTGTGTGGCCCCTGCCAAACAAACGCATACTCACCCGTCCAATGCTGCCCTAACTCAATAAGGGAGTGAGTCGTCTTTTTGCCCTCAAACAACACCTCGGCATTGGTCCCCCTCAAACCCGCTAACACAATGAATGAGGAGCGCTGCTGCTCATCCAGCAAGCGCAACACGGCAGGTCGATTGATATCGATAAAGTTTTTCCAGTTTTTGGCCGCCAGCCGCAGGCACTGCCAGCCGTTGTCTTTACTGCCCTCACAAGGTGATGGCCCTGTGAGATGGGGCAAATCCAATGAAACCAATAAATCATTTAATGCCGCAGACTCGCTGGCATAGGCCGGCACTTTGGCGGCTCTGATTGACGGTTCAACGACCGGCGTTGTTCCTGCCGACACGCCCGACTCTGCGATAGTATCGTTTGCTGCTCCGGGCCAGAACCAAAACCCCAGCCCGGCAAGTGTTAACAGAACGGCTGCGGCAGCCGTTGCCGGCCACCACACCCGATGTGAGTCTTTGGGCAGCTCTTTGCCCAACACCTCTTCTGCCGCCTTGTCCAGGGTGGCCTTGTCGACCATAGTTTTATTCTGTGCATAGGTGCCCAGAAGCATGCGATCACACAATACATTAATCAAACGTGGCACTCCGCCACTGCGCCGAAAAACATATTTAACAATACCGGGGGCAAAAAGCTCCTGACTCACGGGTAAACCAGCAATGTGCAGTCGATGACGAATGTAAGCCTGGGTTTCTTTTAAATTAAGCGGCTCGATGTGGAACCGGGCGGTGATACGCTGAGCGAGCTGACGCAACTCCGGGCGGGCCAACATCTCGTTGAGTTCTGGCTGACCGATAAAAATAATTTGCAGCAGCTTTTTAGAATCGGTTTCCAAGTTAGTTAACAGGCGAATCAATTCCAGAATTTTAGGGTCGAGATTCTGGGCCTCATCAATCAATAAAACGGTATTGCGGCCACGGGCATGGTTGCGCAGCAAAAATTTGTAAAGGGCCATCGACAGGGCGCGCAAATTGCGGGCATGGCTTTCGTATTCAATTTCCAGCTCATCACAGATGCTGGCCAACAGTTCTTTAGCATCGAGATAGGGGTTCAGAATAAACGCAATGTCGGTGGCCTCGGGCAGCTGCTCCAACAAACTGCGACAAATAGTGGTTTTCCCCGTGCCCACCTCTCCGGTGAGCAAGACAAATCCACCACCAACACCAACACCGTAAAGAAGGTGCCCCAGCGCTTCGCGGTGTTGCTCGCTCATAAACAAATAACGGGGATTTGGAGCGATGGAAAAAGGTTCTTCCTCTAATCCAAAATAACGGGAATACATTGCTTGCGCCCTTCAGGAATCCAGTGGAAACCTTAGTCTTTCAGGGGGGCTTGTTCAACTGTTTCTTGTGCAATCCCCCAGAAATCATAGAGGACCATCGAGAGCGGTGTTCAAACAGCTCCCGAACACGTGCCACACTGTGACTTTTTGGGAATGTTAAGTGAATGCCAACTCAGAGATTTGGCGTCGTAAACCAAGAGTTTGCCTACAGAGGATTCACCACAGCGGGTAATCAGCTTGATGGTTTCCAAGGCCTGCAATGAGCCGATAACGCCTACCAGCGGGGCCAATACACCCGCCTCGGAACAGCTTAACTGCTCGTCACCTGAGGGAGGGTACAAACATTCGTAACAAGGAGAGTGGGCCTGGCGGGCATCGAAGATTGCAAGTTGCCCTTCCATGCGAATAGCCGCGCCGGAGACCAGTGGGGTTTGCGTTTTCACACAGGCTCTGTTAATCGCAAATCGAGTGCTAAACCGGTCGCTACAGTCCACCACTACATCTGCCCGTGCCACCTGATCGAGCAAAGCCTGCCCCTCAAGTTTTTGATTCACACATTCAACCGCCACCGAAGGGTTCAGCGAGGCCAGAGTCACCGCGGCGGATGCCACCTTACTCTCTCCCAGCCGGTGAGAGGTGTGAGCGATTTGACGCTGTAAATTGCTCAGCTCAACAACATCAAAATCTGCCAAGGTCAATGAACCCACTCCCGCACTTGCCAAATACATGGCTACCGGACAACCCAGCCCACCCAGTCCCACGATCAACACATGGGCAGACAAAAGGCGTTCCTGTCCGTCTATATCAACTTCCGGCAGTAATATCTGGCGACTGTAGCGCAATAACTGTTCGTCATTCACTTGGCTTTTTTCCCAGTGTAATGCGGGGCTGCCCCGCGAGATCAATGCGAGTCTCCACGTCAATATATCCTTGCGCCACAAGCAATGCCCGCACTTCAGCGCCCTGTTGATAGCCATGTTCAAGCAGCAACCAACCGCCGCTTAATAATCGAGGCCAGGCCCCGGAAGTTATATGAGAAAGATCACTCAAGCCCTCCTCGTCAGCAACCAGTGCACTTTTGGGTTCAAATCGAACATCACCTTCTGACAAGTGTTTGTCAGCGCGATTAATATAAGGCGGATTACTCACAATCGCATGGAATGGGCCCGAACCTACCGCAGCAAACCAATCACTTTCCAACACCATCACATTATCCAGTTGATATCGCCGGCGATTGTTTTCCGCCAGCGCAACGGCTTCGGTATTTTTGTCAGTGGCCAAGAGTGTCCACTCGGGGCGTTCATTGGCGAGGGCAAGGGCAATCGCACCGGTGCCGGTGCCGAGATCCAGCAGGGACTGCGAGCACTCGGGCAACAAATCCAGGGTAGTTTCAACCAGAAGTTCCGTATCGGGCCGGGGAATCAATGTGCTCTCAATCACCTCAAGAGACAGGGACCAAAATTCCTTCTCCCGCAAAATATAGGCAACGGGTTCGCCGTTTTGCCGGCGCAAAAGGTTGGCATTAAAGATTTTAAGTTCCGCTTCGCTGAGCTC
>CAJWCA010000126.1 GCA_913020395.1 uncultured Cellvibrionales bacterium
CTTTGTTTAGGTGAGTTTTTACCCCCCTTCATGGTCGACTGGAATTCTTTCAACAAGTCTTTTTGTTTGTGCGTGAGATTGACCGGTGTCTCGAGTACGACCCGACACAATAGATCTCCTGGAGCTCCACCGCGCACGGGTGCAACACCTTTATTACGCAAACGGAACAGCTTTCCGGTTTGCGTTTCACCTGGCACTTTCAGCTTAACGCGACCATCCAGCGTTGGCACTTCAAGCTCACCACCTAAAGCTGCATCAACAAAACTGACGGGCACTTCACAGTAGAGGTTTTTACCTTCACGTTGAAAAATTTCGTGATCGCGCACAGATACCTGCACATACAAGTCACCTGTTGGTCCACCTTGAGCTCCGGCCTCACCTTCGCCCGCAAGACGAATTCGATCACCGGTATCAACACCTGGCGGCACCTTCACCGAAAGGGTTTTTGTTTCTTCTACCAAACCCTGGCCGTGACACTCGGAACAGGGATCGGAAATCACCGTGCCCTTACCTTTACAATTTGGACAAGCTTGCTGCACAGAGAAGAAACCCTGTTGCATTCTCACCTGCCCAACACCGCCACAAGTGGTACAGGACACAGGCCTTGAACCAGCCTTCGCACCACTGCCACTACAGGGGTCGCAGTGCACAAGGGTAGGCACACGGATTTTTACTGTAGTGCCTTTAACGGCCTCTTCCAAATCGAGCTCAAGCGTATAACGTAAATCCGAACCGCGACTAGGACCGCCGCGACCGCGACCTCCACCGCCGCCACCAGAAAAGATATCGCCAAACACATCGCCAAATATATCGCTGAAATTGCCAAAACCAGCACCACCACCCATGCCCGCCTGATCAACACCGGCGTGGCCGTATTGATCGTAGGCCGCCCGTTTTTGAGAGTCGGACAAAACCTCGTAGGCTTCACTTGCCTCCTTGAATTTTTCTTCCGCCTCTTTGTCGTCGGGGTTCCGATCGGGGTGAAACTTCATCGCCACCCGGCGATAAGCTTTTTTCAAATCCTTATCGGAATCGTCCTTGCTGGCACCCAGTACTTCGTAATAATCGCGTTTTGACATGTAACACTGCTTCTGTATTTGGCTCGGGGGAAATAGAGAATTTCACATACAGCAAACGCGGGCATTGCCCGCGTTTGCTTTTTACACTCAGTAAAGGACGTTTACTTGTCGTCTTTTACTTCTTCAAACTCAGCGTCAACAGCGCCGTCATCGGCGGAATTTTGTGCAGCTTCTTCACCGCCTGCGCCTTCCGGTGCACCCGCTTCAGCCTGTGCTGCCTGCTCTGCATACAGCTTTTGAGCCAGCGAACCAGACGCTTCGGTCAGCTTAGTGGTTGCCGCTTCCATCGCTGCTTTATCGTCGCCCTTCACAGCTTCGTCAGCTTCGGTCAATGCAGCTTCAATAGCGGCTTTTTCTTCATCACTTGCCTTATCGCCCGCTTCTTCAACGGTTTTACGTGTTGCGTGAATCAAGCCGTCCAGTGTATTACGTGCGCTAATCAGCTCTTCAAATTCGCGATCTGCTTCAGCGTTAGCTTCTGCATCCTGTACCATTTGATCAATTTCGGAATCCGACAAACCGGAAGAGGCTTTAATCACAATAGACTGTTCTTTACCTGTCGCTTTATCTTTGGCGCCAACGTTCAAAATACCGTTTGCATCAATATCAAAGGTCACTTCAATTTGTGGTACACCGCGCTGGGCAGGTGGAATATCTGCCAGATCAAAACGACCCAGAGATTTGTTTTGTGACGCCTGCTTGCGCTCACCCTGTACAACATGAATGGTCACCGCAGTCTGGTTGTCATCCGCTGTTGAGAAGATTTGAGACTTCTTGGTTGGGATGGTGGTGTTCTTTTCAATCAGCGGTGTAGCAACACCACCCATTGTTTCGATGCCGAGGGTCAAAGGAGACACGTCCAACAACAAAACATCTTTTACATCACCGGCCAATACCGCACCTTGAATAGCTGCACCCATCGCAACGGCTTCATCGGGGTTAACGTCTTTACGTGGCTCTTTGCCAAAGAACTCGGCAACTTTCGCCTGCACCATTGGCATACGAGTCTGGCCGCCCACCAGGATTACGTCGTCGATGTCGCCAACCGAAAGGTCTGCATCTTTGATGGCAATTTTCAGAGGCTCGATAGAACGCACAACCAACTCTTCTACCAAAGACTCCAGCTTGGCGCGAGTCAATTTCACAACCAAGTGCTTGGGACCTGTTTGGTCAGCAGTAATGTAAGGCAGGTTAACTTCAGTTTGCTGACTGGAAGACAACTCGATTTTTGCCTTTTCAGCCGCTTCTTTCAAACGCTGAAGTGCCAGTGGGTCATTATGCAGATCGATGCTGTTTTCTTTTTTGAACTCAGCGGCCAAATACTCGATCAGGCGCAAGTCAAAATCTTCACCGCCGAGGAAGGTATCACCATTAGTAGACAATACTTCGAACTGATGCTCACCATCGACATCAGCAATTTCAATAATAGAGATATCAAAGGTACCACCACCGAGGTCATAAACCGCTACTGTGTGGTCGCCCTTGGCTTTGTCCATGCCATAAGCCAGCGCCGCAGCGGTGGGCTCGTTGATAATACGTTTTACTTCCAGCCCCGCAATTTTACCGGCATCTTTTGTTGCCTGACGCTGGGAGTCATTGAAGTATGCAGGAACGGTGATCACCGCCTCTGTCACACTTTCGCCCAGGTAGTCTTCCGCAGTCTTCTTCATCTTCTTCAGAACTTCTGCAGAAATCTGAGGTGGAGCCTTCGATTCGCCCTGAGCTTCAACCCAAGCATCGCCATTGTCGGCACCCAGAATTTTGTAGGGGACCATGGAGATATCTTTCTGAACCACGTCATCCGTAAACTTACGGCCGATTAAACGCTTTACAGCATTCAGAGTGTTTTGCGGGTTAGTGACAGCTTGACGCTTGGCGCTTTGCCCAACCAGCACTTCACCGTCTTCGGTAAATGCAACGATTGAAGGGGTTGTACGATCACCCTCAGCGTTTTCAATGACTTTAGGCTTGCCGCCTTCCAATACAGAAACGCACGAGTTGGTAGTACCCAAGTCAATGCCAATAATCTTACCCATGAAACTAATCTCCAAAAAACCTTAAATTTACTTGTTTTGGCGTGCCGACCGTTTGACTCGCCACGCCCTAATTTCAATCTCGTTGCTACCTATATTGGCCCGCCTGATCATATTTCAACCCTATTTGGGATGAATTTGTCAGACAAACAGCCTTTTAAGGTGCCTTTGCGACAACCACCATTGCCGGGCGCACCAAGCGACCGTTCAGAACGTAACCTTTCTGAAACACGTTCAGCACGGTATTGGGCTCAACGTCGGGGTTTTCTACCATGGTCATGGCCTGGTGCTGCTGGGGATCAAAGGGCTCACCCTCTGGATCTACAATCGTGACATTGTGCCGCCCCAAAGTGTCGACAAATGACTTGTGTGTCAGCTCAATGCCTTCAATCACCGATTTCATCGCCTCGTCAGTCTGATCGATGGCGGCCAGTGCGCGCTCAAGGTTGTCTACCACGGGCAACAGATCGGCAATAATCTTGTCCTGGCCAAATTTATGGGCCTTTTCAACATCCTGCTCTGCACGACGACGGGCGTTTTGCGCCTCAGCCTGTGCGCGCAAGACGTTTTCCCGGGCGTCTATCAACTGATTTTCGAGCGCACTGATCTGCGCGCCGGCATCAGAGAGGGTTTCACCCTCGTTGTTTTCAGATTCCACTGATTCAGCAGAGGCTTCACCGAGAATCTCCTCGGGGTTTGGCTTGGGTTGCTCGTCAGACACTATCGACTCCGTCAAAAAAACAAATGAATGCATTGCGTTCAGCGGTATATGGGGTCAGCCAATCGGCTTTCCAAGGGGGCAATAAAAGAGACTAGCCACGAACTCAAAACTACTGTATAAAAACACAGATACTCTAACGGATTGGCGGAACATCCCAATGCTCACCCACCTCAGCATTCACAACTTCACCCTGGTGGAGTCTCTGGACCTTGAAGTTCAACCCGGCATGACGGCAATCACCGGCGAGACAGGCGCGGGCAAGTCGATTGTGCTCGGCGCACTGGGCCAGGCATTGGGGGATCGCACTGATGCCGATAAAGTCAGGAATGGCGCCAAACGTGCCGACATCAGCGCCGATTTTGACATAAACAAGCTGGCCGCCGCACAGCAGTGGCTAAAGCAAAATGACCTGATGCCCGAAGATGAAAACCCAGACCAATGCCTGTTGCGCAGGGTGATCACTCCCGAAGGGCGCTCCAGGGCCTACATCAACGGCCAGACCGTCACCCTGAAGCAACTCAAAACCCTCGGCGACATGCTGATTGATCTTCACAGCCAACACGAACATCAGTCTTTGTTAAAAAAGGAGACACATCGCCGCCTGCTGGATGAGTTCTCAGGCAGCCAAACTCTGGCAAGCAAAGTGCGACAGGCCTTTCAAGACTGGCAAACAGTGCATAAAAAGCTGTTAACCCTGAGAGACAACGCCGACGAAATCAGCGCCCGCCAGCAACTGCTGAGCTATCAGGTGCAAGAACTGGATCAACTCAATCTGGAATCTGATGAACTGGCCGTGCTGGAGAATGAACAAAAGACTCTGGCCAATGCCGGCAGCATTCTGGCCGATAGCCACAATCTGGCCAGCCTTTGTAACGACGACGAATCAGGCCTAAACGCCACGCTGGGCAAAGCGCTTCAGCTATTGAGCGGCATGCCCGAGCTCACCCCCCAGCTAAAGGAGGCCGAGCAGCTACTCAGCAGCGCCCACATTCAGGTAGAGGAAGCCGGCCGGGAAGTTGACCTGCACATAGACCACTTCGAAATTGATCCACTTAAACTACAACAGGTTGAGGATCGCCTCTCCACCATTTACGAGGTCGCCCGCAAACACAAGGTTAAACCTGAAGCGCTGAGTGAATTTCACACCGAACTGGCAGAAGAGCTCGCAGCCATCAGCGGCGGCGATGACTCCCTTGCGACACTGGAGCAACAAAGTGAAGCCCTGCTGCAGCAGTACAAGTCGGCGGCCAGCAAACTCAGCGCCAAACGCACCAAGGCGGCTAGCAAACTTGCCCGGCTGGTGAACAGTCAATTGAAGTCGCTGGCAATGGCCACGGCACAAATCAGTATTTGCCTCACACCACTCGGCGAGCACGCAGGCACTCAAGGCCTCGAAGACATTGAATTCCTCATTAGCACCAACCCGGGGCAAGAGCCCAAACCCCTATCCAAGGTGGCCTCAGGCGGAGAACTCTCTCGCGTGAGTCTCGCCATTCAAGTTGTAACAGCGCTTACTTCTACCACCCCCACCCTGGTATTTGACGAAGTTGATGTGGGTATTGGCGGTGCCACTGCAGACGTAGTTGGGCAGTTATTGCGGGAATTAGGAGACAGGGGGCAGGTGATCTGTGTCACCCACCTTGCGCAGGTGGCCAGCAAGGGCCATCAGCATTTGCAGGTCACTAAAATTGCCAATAAGAAAAAGGCTGAAACAACGCTGCTGGAGCTTCGCGGCGAAGATAAAGTAGAAGAGATTGCCAGAATGTTAGGCGGTGCCGACATTACACCTCAGTCACTGGATCATGCCGAGGCTATGCTGGGTGCCGCCTAGGCAGCACCCACCGTGCCTTATTCCTCTTCGATGTCGGTAACATCGTCCTTGCCGCGGAACTGAGGATACTGATCGGGGTTAACAAACAGTAGGCGAATTACAATTTCCTTGTTATTCGCCATTTCAAAACAGGTCACCAGCACATTAAACCGCCCGTCCTGTTCAATAACACCCGGCAAATGCACCAGGGCACTGCCCGTTTCTTCATTGGTCAGTATATTAAGGTCTTTTTTGGCCTT
Source organism: uncultured Cellvibrionales bacterium (assembly GCA_913020395.1). Taxonomy (GTDB): domain Bacteria; phylum Pseudomonadota; class Gammaproteobacteria; order Pseudomonadales; family Cellvibrionaceae; genus CAJWCA01. The sequence continues at coordinate 5,904 of CAJWCA010000126.1, forward strand.
CAGGGTCTCGCCGCAACGCTGCAGCATGCCCTTGAGCGCCGCTTCAAATGAAGGGAAGTTGAAAGGACCTTTAAATTCACTGTAATCCAGCTCTAGTTTCAAGGGGAGCTGATAGGTTTCCTGTATGGTGACCTTCCCCACTGGAATCCGCTTGCCCGCTTTCAGGTCTTTTAATGCCTGCTTGGCTTGCTGCTTGGTGGTCGATAAAAAGCCCTGATGTAACAAATTGCAGGACAGGTTCAGCAACTGAACCATATTAAGCTGTACTTGATTCTTTTCTTCAGACATCTCTTGAGAACTCTCTTATTGTTGTTTGCTATTTTAAAGGTAAACCACTTACTCGATGGGCTTCACGTAAAGCACCAAGCTGTGACCCGTGATTTCATAACCATGTTCTGCGGCCACCTGGACCTGTAGATCTTCGATTTGACTATTGTGAAACTCAATCACCTTACCGGATTCAACACATACCATGTGGTCATGATGTTCGCCGTGGGCAATCTCAAAGACCGAGTGACCGCCATCAAAATTATGGCGAATGACCAGGCCCGCGGTCTCAAATTGGGTGAGCACGCGATAGACAGTCGCCAATCCGACATCATCTCCTGCCTCTAGCAGGGAACGATAAACATCTTCGGCACTCATATGACGTACCTGAGAGGATTCGAGGATCTGGAGGATTTTCACTCTCGGCAGGGTAACCTTCAGGCCAACTTTCCGTAAATCCTGATTTTCATCCGTCATTTTTGTCCAAAACCCCTTCTCACTGTTTACAAAGATCGGGTATTATCCCCGTTCGATTTAACTTGTGGAAGCCCTGTTATGCAAAAAGCCTGTCGTATCATGTTAGTGGCCCTGGCCCTGGCCTCTTTGGGAGGCTGCAGCTACTTTCAATTTCCGGGAGTCTACAAGCTCGAAATCCAGCAGGGCAACATCATCAAACAAGAAATGGTTGATCAGCTGAAACCCGGCATGACTCGCCGTCAGGTGAAATTTGTTCTGGGCTCCCCTCTGGTAATGGATACCTTCAAACAAGACCGTTGGGATTACCTGTATACCGTGCGCCGGCGCAATGGCGAAAGCCACAAAGAGCGCCTGACCGTTTTCTTTAAAGACGACAAGCTCAGCCATTTTACCGGTGACTTCCGCCCTTCAGAGCCCGACGAATCAGACGACAGCTCAGACACCTCTGACGCTGCCGAATCAAGCCCTGAATCTTAAACTCTCGGGGCACAGGGCCTATGACTAGGCCTTGCCCGCCTCGGCCTTGGCTTTCTCCGCTCGCCTGCGCCTAACCTCTTTAGGGTCGGCCGTGAGTGGGCGATAAATCTCTACCCGGTCCCCTGATTGCAAGACGTGCTCGCGGGCAGGCAGTAGACCCTTGGTGCCAAGACTCTGCCCAAAGATACCCATTTTATCGGTTTCGGGATTGATCTCAGGGAATTCCTGCGTGATGTTCGAGCGAATCACGGCCTGCATTGCCGTGGTGCCAGGCTCTACCAGCACGGCCACAATCTTCTGTTTATCCGGCAGGGCATAAGCCACCTCAACCGAAATTAAATTCATATCCGCCATTAATACCACCACCTACCTGTTAATTGGGCCTCGGCCCTTCGATCAACAACATTATCCCAGAACTAGCCGTAAATTGTGCGGGCCCGCTCACACAAACTTTCTACCTGCTGATTGGCCACACCTTCAAACCATTTACCGGCCGCCAGATCTAACACCTTGTTGGTAAACTCAAACTCCAGCGTCAGGGTTACCTTGCAGGCAGTTGCATTCAGCGCCTTGAACTGCCAAACACCTTCAAAATGGGAAAACGGCCCTTCAACAAGGCACATCTGCATGCTGCGAGGCCGGTCGAGCGTGTTGCGCGTGACAAAATTCTGCTGAATGCCGGCTTTGCTCAACTCCAAGCGGGCCTCGATCATTGTATCGTCACGCTGAAGAATTTCGGCCCCGGAGCAACCCGCCATAAACTGGGGGTAGGCTTCTATGTCATTCACCAAGCTGTACATTTGCTCATCTGAATACATGACCAGCGCACTGCGCTCTATTTTTCTCACAAGACCTCGCTCGGATTCTAAAAGGACATCAACGCCGCCAGATGCGAAACAGGGCCCCACAGACAAGGGCGCATTGTAGACTGTCATTACATTAGCGGCCAGCCTAAGGGGACAAATCTCCTAATCCCTGTTACTATCCGCTCAATTTTCAGGCGTTGTGTCCCCACCGATGGGAAAGCGTTGAAACACCGTTTAAACCTATAATAAAAAGAGTGAATTATGTCTTCAAACCGCGAACAATTTGGCTCTCGTCTCGGCTTCATTCTGGCAGCCGCAGGCTCCGCAGTGGGCATTGGCAACCTGGTTGGATTCCCCGTCAACGCAGCCAAAAATGGCGGCGGCGCCTTTTTGTTGATTTATGCCATCTGTGTCATCGTGCTTTGCCTTCCCGTGATGATGGCCGAACTGTCTCTGGGTCGCCATACCCGTAAAGACCCCATGGGTGCCTACAAAAGTATTGCCGGCAATTCTCCGTGGCAAATAGCCGGCTGGCTCGCACTGATCACTCCTTTTATGATTGCCGTCTTTTATGCAGTGATTACGGTGTGGCTGCTGGGTTATCTAGTGAATGCCGCCATCGGCAACCTGGACCAACTGGCCTCACCAGATACTTTTGGCACATTTATTAATTCGAACTCAATCTTTGTCTACTTCTTGGCCGTGGCGGCCATCATCTTTCTAATCCTCGCCAATGGCGTTAAAGATGGTATCGAAAAAGCGGCAAAAGTCTTAATGCCAACACTCTTTCTATTCCTGATTGGCCTCGTCATCTTTGTATTAACACTCGACAATGCCTGGTCTGGTGTTGGTTATTACATGATTCCGGATTTCAGCAAGATTAACGGCGCGGTGATCAGTGGCGCATTGTCTCAGGCATTTTTCTCGCTCTCGTTAGGTATGGGCATTTTGATTACCTACGGCTCTTATATGGACAAAAAAGAGGACCTGCCCGGCGCAACAAAGATGGTTGCGCTGTGCGACACCGGTGTTGCCTTTGCCGCCGGCCTCATGATTCTGCCCGCCGTATTCTCCTTCAACCCGGACATCAAACCTGAAGAGCTCAGCGACTCCTCTGTCAGCCTGATATTTTCCTTTTTACCCAAAATCTTCCTCGCCCTGCAGGGCACACTGGGTTATGCGGGTGCCAGTGTAGTGGCCACCCTGTTTTTCGCATTGGTATTTTTTGCAGCCATCACGTCTCTGGTGTCCATTATTGAAGTGCCGACGGCAAGCTTGATTGATGCCAAAGGATACAGCCGTAAAAAGGCGCTGCTGGTTCTGGGCATCGGCATGGGAATTCTCGCGATCGCCAGTGCGCTCTCCTTTGGTAAAATCGGATTCCTGACTGAGCTCACTCACTATGCCGGAGCAAAGCGCTCTTTATTCGACCTGATTATCGACACTTTTTATGACACGATACTGCCCCTAAACGGCTTGCTTATCTGTCTTTTTGTCAGCTATCGCTGGCGTAAAACCCAATTAAATGCTGAAATCGAATCAGGGAACGAGAACTATAAGGGCACATTCCTGGAGCGCTATGTGAACTTTTCAGTTGGCACCTTTATTCCGGTAATACTGTTTTTAATCTTTATCAATACCGTTGCCATCAAATATTTTGGCAGCTCGCTTATTTCGCTATAGAAGAGAAGTTGTAGCCATCATGGCAAAGAAACAAAAGAAAACATCTGACAACACGATTGCGCAAAACAAACGTGCCCGCTACGAATACCATATTGCCGAGACCTTTGAGGCGGGCATGGTGCTGCAAGGCTGGGAAGTGAAAAGCTTGCGCGAAGGCATGGGGCAAATCACCGAGAGCTACGTGTTTTTTCGCAACGGCGAAGCCTTCATTTCGGGTGTTCAGATTCAACCCTTAAAAACGGCGTCTACGCATTTTGTGACCGAGCCCACCCGGGTTCGCAAGTTGCTGCTGCACAGCAAAGAAATTAAGAAGCTGGAAGATACGGTAAACCAAAAGGGCAACACCGTTGTGGCCCTGGCCCTTTACTGGAAAGCTCACATGGTTAAATGCAAAATTGCTATCGCCAAGGGTAAACAACTGCACGACAAACGCGAAACTGAAAAAGAACGAGACTGGAATCGACAAAAACAACGTGTTTTACAACACGCACAATAATAAAAGGCAAACACTATGAGCGGTGCACGGGGACAATTTTCTTCCAAAACAGGTTTTGTAATGGCCGCGGCAGGCTCCGCAGTGGGCCTGGGTAACATCTGGGGTTTTCCAACACAGACCGCCAGCAATGGTGGCGCCGCGTTTGTAATGGTGTATTTCATATTGGCCTTTTTACTGGCCTACCCCGCACTTATGGCTGAGCTCATTATCGGACGCCATGCTAACGCCAACGTTGTGAGCGCACTGAGCGGCCTGGGTCGCAAACCACTCACACGATTCATCGGTGCCGGCGTGGGTTACTACGGCATTATCGTCGCCAGTTTAATCCTGAGTTTTTACACCATTGTGGCAGGCTGGATGATTGCCTATTTGGGCGAACCCGTGACAGCGGTGCTCGGCGCAGAAGAGGCCGGCACCTGGCTCACAACAGACTCAGTCACTCGCAACCTGATCTTTGGCAGTGGCTTTGCCTTTTTAACCATGTGGATTATTGGCAGCGGCATTGAAAATGGCATTGAGCGCTGGTCAACACGTTTAATGCCCGTGCTTATTGGTTTGTTATTGTGTTTGATTGTGTACGTATTAACACAGGATGGCGCCATGGAGGGTTTGAAAGTTTACCTTCTGCCAGACCTCAGCCGGGTAACCGATCCTAAATTAATTATTGATGCACTGGGCCAGGCTTTCTTTTCCTTGTCGCTGGGTGTGGGCACCATGCTTGTTTATGGCTCCTATTTAAGCAAAGAAGAAAGCTTGCCGCGCCTGGGTGCCATTGTGACTTTTGTTGATTGTGGCATCGCCTTTACTGCAGGCTTGCTCATCATCCCCGCTATTTATGTTGCCCAGCACAACGGCCTCACCATTTATAACGACGCCGGCGAACTGATTGCAGGCCCCTCTCTGATATTCCAGGTTCTGCCTTCATTGTTCGACAGCATGGGCGCCGCGGGCACCTTTGTCGGTTTTGCTTTTTTTGCCCTCATGAGCATCGCGGCCCTCACCTCCTCCATCTCTATGCTGGAAGTGCCGGTGTCAATGACAGTTGAAAAAACCAAGCTCAACCGCAAGCAGTCAACCTACCTGATTGGCCTCACGATCTTCGCCATCAGCACCACCATCATCTTTAACTTTGATCTGTTGTTTACCTTTGTGATTGATTTCACCACAAAATACAGCGAGCCTTTGCTCGGGGTTATGTTGTGTATCTTTGCGGGCTGGGTAATGCACAGGGATAAATTACTAGCGGAAGTATCGGCGGGTCACCCCGATATTGAAAACAGCTTTTTCTGGAAGATATGGCCCACCTATGTGCGTTTTGTGTGCCCGGTATTGATTCTGATTACCTTCTCACAAAGCATGGCGGGATAAAACCCGCCTGGCTGGCAGCCTCTAGAAAGAGCCTCTTAAGCTAGTTGCTGCCACGAAATCCCACACACCGCAGATATAATGCTGCCATCACTCGCCGACTTCGTTTACAATATAAGGCTCACTGTTTGTTTTGTGCAGGCGGTGAGACTGGGGGCGATTAGGATTCGACGCCGGTAACAAAACCCAAGGTGCATGTCGTGAGGGCAGATAATCACGTTAATCCAAAGCTGTTAACTTTTAGTTGCCAACGATGACAACTATGGTGCACAACTAGCCGCGTAAGCTGCTTTTTGTTGCATGACCTGGCGGATACGTCTGCTAGCAGTCCTTAGCAAGGTGCCCTTATCGCGCTATTGACTGTCATACAGAAAGGGATCGCAGCAATACCTGCCTGGAGTGGCGCTGCTAAAACTTAACAGGATCGCGTTTTACGTCTTGGCCGTTGGGCTGTGAATCGCTAAATTAATTAACGGAACCTAAACATGTAGAGCCGCGGGCAGCGTGCTGACGGACGGGGGTTCAAATCCCCCCGCCTCCACCAAATAAGTGTCCAACACCATCCAAAGAAATCCACGAAAGCCGCACCCCGCAAGGGTTTGCGGCTTTTTTGTGTGCATTACCGTCCGGCGGTGTATACTGAAATACAGGGATTTCCGGGGGTATATCCGGGGGTACTTAGATACCCCCAGAAGCATGTACCCCCAAATAGCTCAATTCAAAGCCGGACGATAATATAA
>CAJWCA010000127.1 GCA_913020395.1 uncultured Cellvibrionales bacterium
CAGAAAAGAGGCCAAATCTGCGTGTCAATACTCGCCAATCATTCTGAAACCCAAAGGTCTCAGGGACCGAATCGCTCGGTAACGCTGTTCGAAGGCCTGCTTAGTCGTCATGGTGGTCTCGTATTGGCATCGTTGTTGATCCCGCTATTACTTCTAGGTGAATCTCTTTATCGGAATATGACCGAAGAAAACACTGGATCTTGCGCGGTGGAGCATGAACACGTGTTTGAAGGTGCCGTTTTTCCTGTTCTCTCAAATAAGGCTGGCACACCTTGTCAGACGAATTGCGACAATTCTGCCGGATCGGGCCAGCTTATAGCGTGCGCTAAAAAGGCATTATAGTTTCGGGCGGTTATTCCGTTGAATTTTCGATACTTTGCTTTGACTCAATGTATTCATAGCTGATGAGATGTTCTGGCGCTCTTTCTCCGGGAATGCCCAGGCTAATAACGCCCTTGCCCCGCAACGGGATCGTTTGGCGGTGAATTTGAACTTCTTCTTGTCCCTCAGCCTTCACGAACGTTCCATTGGTGCTCTGATCAATCAGCGTGACCTGCCCCTGATTACTGATGATTTTCGCGTGGGCCCTGGAGGCAGAAGAGATACTGACCGGAAGGCCAGTTTGCAGTCCACGCCCCAGTGCAATAGAAGGTTTGTCTGGGGAGAGGGTCAAAGTCACGCCGAAGTAATTGAGCCGTAGCTGCCAGGGTTGCAGGCACTCGACAGAGTGAGGCAAGGTGACAAGCCGCGTTAGATCTGAATCTCCAGTCCTCCATAAGATTTCATGGACAGGCAGGCGTTGGGATTTTCCTTTAATGGGAATGGCGCTCAGGCTTCTCCCTTTTGCATCGAGCCGGGTGAGCATATCCAGATTGGCTTTCCGCCAGGTGCTTGTTGTGCAGATAACTTGATCTCGGCGGGCGTATTCCACAAGTCTTGCCGCAACGTTAACGCTATCTCCAAAAACGTCGTCGTTTCTCATAATGGTGGGGCCAAGGTGAAGCCCGATTTTTATCGAGTGTGCGGACAAGCGCCCGGAAGTTGACTGTGTCGTCGTGGATTTCGGTGAAGTGGAGTGGTTAAAGTTTTTTTGCATCGCAATCGCACAGGCGATCATCGTATCGACATTGTCAAATCGACACATAATTTCGTCCCCAATCGTTTTAATGACACTGCCTTGATGCTCCTGACAAATTCGGGACAGGGTGCGCAGTGTTTCAGCGATAGAGCGCTCGGCTTCCACATCGCCGAGAAGCTCATAGAGCTGGCTGCTTCCCACGATGTCAGCGAATAAAATACCGCTGACTGCTTGCTGAGTGATCATGCGTTATTTGGGTCCAGAAAGAGTCGGCCTTAAATTAGGCAGTATTGATATAGATTATAGTGGAACGGGGGGTGATTCTCATGCTTTCTCTGTGGCGCGAATCTCAACATGAGGCCTGTCGATTGGGCATCTTCCTCGAATTGTGAGGAAGGTCCTTTCTTACGTCACTAAAAGTGAGGCAATATAGGCAAGATGTAAGTTTAAATCAATATCATCGTTTAAAAAAAGGGGAGTAAGAACAAGATTATGAAAAAATTGTCGCTAATCGTTCCATTTTCATTTTTATTATTGGTCGCTTGCGGAGGCAACGGGGGGAGTGCTGAATCTAAGGCCGACTCTTTTGATCAAAAGATTGATGAGGTTTCAGAGGTGCTTGAGATCAGCTCGCCCGGCACGCAGGAATATGATTTAGCTGTCTCTAAATTGGAGGCTATGGTTCAAAAAGGCTGTGTTGAATGCACCGGATTTCTGGCGGAAATATATTGGAGTGAATCGCAATACGGGAGTGGAGAAGAGAGTTATAAATGGTATTGGGTTGACTTCGCTACCAGACAATACTCTGTCGAAGATTTCCATAACGACTCTGTAGTTGACGAGTTGCTGGAGGGTATCGATAGCGCGACAGCTTCGCGTTTGAGGCAAGAAGCAGAAAGTTGGATGAGCTTGAATAAAGTGAAATTTTAAAGTTGGATAATTGCCTCTGTGCACACCGTTGTGACGCGCACAGGGGCAATAGTCTCCAGTTAATCAGCTGAATCAAGCTGAGACCAAAGTGATGTCAGTTCCTCCTGCCATTCTTGCTGTAAGATGGGTTTTTGATTTTTAATCTTTCTCTTCTGATCGGCGAGTAGTTTGTTTTCCAACATGTCGATGCGCTGCAATATCGTGTCCTCTGATAATGTTGTTGAACCTGCGTCACTATCTAAAGGTTTTACAAGCTCATTTTTGTCGACATTCGGCGGTAAAATGGCTCGCTTAAGTGATGTGTAGAATGTATCACTGTCGTGAATTTCCTGTAGTACACCCTCATTAATCCATAGCCACCGTGTAGCAATTTGATCCAGAAAATAGCGATCGTGACTGGTGATCAACAATGTGGCGCCAGAGGCTTCCAGTTGATCGCAGAGCTGCTGTTTTCCAAACAAATCAATGTGGTTGGTAGGTTCGTCCAGGATCATCAGTGTGGGCCTGTTTAACTGAAGTGCCATAAAAACCATTCTGGCCTTCTCTCCACCGCTTAAGCTGTCGACCTTGCGTGAAAAATCCTGATAGCTCACGCCAGAATTGATCAAGGTTTTTTTGATCTCATCATTGTTGCTTTCCGTCTGCTGACTTAACCAGGTGCTTCTCGATTGGGGAACGTCGACAGATTCCAGTCCCTGATCAAAGTACCCTAGTGTTGTTCTGGGATTAAAGCGAATCGATCCGCTTGATTTTTCTGTTTCAGAAAACTGTTTGCGAATGGTCTCCAGTAACGAAGATTTTCCCACACCGTTGGCTCCGAGAATGGCTACCCGATCACCTGGGCGAATCACAATGTGATCAATGGATAATAGTTGCCGGGATTGATCTGGCGTGTATATCACTGCCTCTTCCAGCGTCAAAATCTGACGGGCTGACAAATTCAAATTATCTAGTTGCAGGTTGAGTGTTGAACCGGCACTGACTTCCGTTTTTTCCTCGTCCAGTTTGGCTGCTCGTTTTTCGATAGACTTGGCTTTTTTCGACAGGCTTTCATTATCGTGTTCACGCCCCCAGATTGCCAGGCGTTTAGCAGTGGCCTTCAGTCTTTTAATTTCTTTTTCTTCGAGTTCCCGGTGTTTGCTTGCCTGTTGGTCGTGCTCCTCCAGGCGCTCAGCGGCTGCGTCATAGGGAAGCTCGAAGGCGTAACTTCTTTTGTCACGGATAAACACCGTTTTGGTGCAAACCTTATTCAGCAAGTGCCGATCGTGAGAAATAATCAAGAATGGACATTGGCATTGCTCACCCAGAAATCGTTCTAGCTGGCTCATCGCCAGAATGTCCATGTGGTTTCCCGGCTCGTCCATCAGCAGCAACTCCGGCTCCTGCAGCAGGGCGCGGGCAATCAATAATAGGTTTTGCTGGCCGCCGCTGAGGCCTCGAACAGGAATAGAAAACTGTGCCTCGGTGAAACCCAGGCCAAGCAGTTGGCTCTCCGCCATCCAGCCCATAGAGGGAATGTCCTCATGGCTGAAAACGTCCAGAGCCCCCTGAAGCAACGATTGCTGCATCAATGATTGCGGCACAAACTGCTCAACAAAGGCTATTTTTAAGCCCCGGGGGGTGCGTATTTCGCCGCTGTCGGGGTCTTCATTGCCGCTGATTAGCGATAGCAGGCTACTTTTCCCACAGCCGTTGTGGCCCACTAAACCAACGCGTTCACCGGCGTTAATCGTGAGGCTGAGTTGTTCAAACAGCGGGTGGTGGCCGCGTGAGAAAGAGAGGTCAATGATTTGTAAAAGTGCGCTCATGGTATTCATCTTCATTTTTTGCGATCGCAGGGGATCGCGAGTTATTAACAGTGTAAGTTAATAACGCAGATGAACATCCATATTCTCGCTGCAGGCACCCGGTGTGGGCTCCGTCGAGAAAGAAGGGTGTTTTGTGTTTCTGTCAAAAAGTCTATTACTAAAACAGTCCAGTCCGATGTTCATCGCGCTATTGTGTGGCGGACTGAACGCTGCGATCAGCAATACAACGTGCAAACGCAATGCGGCACAGTGTTTTAGTTGACGAGTTAAAACAAATCATAATTTCCTCCCTCTAATTGCGTGGGTTGGCAAAACGGCCTTCCGCTGTCAGCCGCATCTAACCAGATGAGGGTGGTTTGTGCAAGGTGGAATTGCGCCTGTTTGTGGGCTTATGAGGTTCCCAGAGACTGGCACAAAAAGTCGTGCAAGAGCTTGAGCCTGTGGGAGGGCATACGGTTGCCGGCTCTCAATGAATACAAGTTCAGCTCCGCTGGTTTAAAGGCTTTGAGAATAGGTCTCAATCGCCCTGCGGCCAAGTCTTCTGAAACGATGAAGTCGGGTATCAGAGCGATGCCCCGGCCGGCTAAGAGTGAGGTGTGTAGTAGCTTGCTGTTATTGGACAGCAGAGCTGGCTCCAGGTGGATATTCAGTGGCTTGCGCCCTTCGGTAAACACCCATTTGCGAGTTGTACCCGGGAGCGAATACATCAGGCAGGCATGATCCTTCAGCGCGTGAGGTGTATCGGGCTCGCCGTGTTTCTCCAGATAGGCGGGGGACGCGCAGGCAACTAAGTGATACACCGCAATTTTACGACAAATCAGCGCACTGTCCCGGAGCTGATCCGTCAATCGAAGCACAAGATCAAATTGCTCTTCCAGTACATTTACATGCTGATCACTCAGTTGCACGTCGAGAGTGATCTCGGGATACCGCGCCGTAAACCTCTCAATCAAGGGGGCGAGTGTCGAGAGCCCCCAGGTCATGGGTGCACTGATACGCAAGTGCCCCTTTGTGCTCCCGTGGGAGTCCTGAAGTTCGTCTTTTAATGAATGCCACTGGTTAATCAAGCCCAGGGCTTGCTGGTAGCAGTGCTCACCACTGTCGGTGATTTGCATGTGGCGGGTGCTGCGAGTGAATAAAACGACCTCTAGTTCAGCCTCTAAGTGTTCAATGGATTTAGAGACCCTGGCGGGGGAGATGTTGAGGCGCCGAGAAGCGGCGGTGAAACTTCCGCATTCAACCACGGCTTTGAAGACCTTCAGGCTTTCTAATTGATTAATTCGAACCATATTCAACTAAAAGTTATTAAAGTTTCAATTAGTGTGCATATTTACTGGGTTTTTGATGAATGTCAAAGTGCGGCTAAATTTAACTGTTTAAGGAAGTCATCATGAATACATCACATTCCAAGCTGTTCAAACCCGCTCCACTAGGTCGCCTGAGCGTCCGCAATAGGCTGTTTGTTGCCCCCATGACTCGTGTCAGTGCGCTGACTACCGGGGCTGTTGGGCCATTGATGCAGCGTTATTATGAGCGCTTTGCCAAAGGCGGTTTTGGTTTGATTGTGACCGAGGGGTTATATACCGATGAGCGGTACAGTCAGGCGTACAAATACCAGCCTGGCATGACTTCACAAACGCATGCGCAATCCTGGAAACCGATAGTTGAGGGTGTGCAAGGCGAGGGCGCATTGATGATTGCGCAACTAATGCACGCCGGAGCTTTATCTCAGCATAGCGAGTTTACCCACACGACCATGGGGCCATCATCGGTACAGCCCAAAGGGGCGCAAATGCCTTTTTACTACGGCACGGGTCCCTATCCAACGCCAGAGAGTTTGGACCAAGATGCCATCAACGAGCTCGTACAGGGTTTTGCAAACTCGGCGTTGCTGGCGAAGTCTGCGGGTTTTAATGGCGTGGAGATACATGGTGCTAATGGGTATTTACTGGATCAGTTTTTGACCCGCCATACCAACTGCCGGACAGACCGATACGGGGGCACGTTGTCAAACCGTTTACGCCTGTACAGGGAAATCATTGAGGCTGTGAGGGCCGCGGTGGGCGAAGAGTTTGTGGTGGGGGTTCGCTTCTCCCAGAAAAAAGTGAATGACACGGAGCATCTGTGGCAGGCAGGCGAAGAGGCCGCGGCAGAAATATTTAGCCAGATGGCTTCCAGTGGTGTTGATTATCTACACACAACGGAGCCTTTGGCGAGCGACCCTGCATTTCCAGGTAGCCTCTCTCTGGCTGCTCTGGCGAGAAAATACAGCGGTTTACCTGTTATCGCTAACGGGGGTGTTGATCAGCCTCAACAAGCCAGCCAACTACTGGAAAGTGGTCAGGCGGATTTTGTTGCCTTGGGTAAAATTGCCTTGTCCAATCAAGATTGGCCAAATCGGGTAATGAACAATAAAAAAATTAGGCCTTTCGACTTTGCAATGTTAGCGCCAATAGCAGATTTAGATTCCGCATCCCTATATTTCAGCCAGATTGCCGATGAGCTTTTGTGTGAGGCTATTGTAGATTGATGACGGTGAAACATTCGGTCCGTTTTTGAATCGTCAGAGTGAATTCGTCGTCAACGTAGTGGTTTAACATCGCTCTACCCATCGGCGAGGAGGCCGTTACAACACGAATGCTCAGGGGCTGTTTGGCAGTGCTCTGAGTGCAACTATTGAGGCCTTCAATAATGTGTCCTCCGGCGGCTGGTCCCACAAAAATACGTTGAACCAGCCCCTGCTCATTTTCAATGTCCACCAAGGCCCCAAGCTGTATCGAAGAATCCCGGTTAAATTCGGGGCGCCGAAAACGTTTATACAAATTGATGGTCTCCTGCAGTTCGGTAATCCGAACAGATTGGCCATGGGCTAAATAGGCCGCCTCCAGTGCAAGTGTGTCGTATTTGTTATCTGCTATGTTTTCTGTGTGAGTCGCGCTTGAGTGCGCTTCCTGGCTGGCACCTGCCGCCGTCGCAAGCTCTCGCTCAAGTTGTTCGACGATGGCGTTTACCAGGGGGTCATTGTCAGAAAGGGGCATAGAAATAGTATAGCGCCGTGAATGAGAAAGAGTGTCATAATAATCCGTTTTACTGTTCATGACTAATTCATGGAAAACAACAGAGAGCAGAGGCATGAGTTCGGCAGACACAGTGGTGGTTTTAGACTTCGAGACAACCGGGTTATCACCCACGATGGGGGACCGAGCGATCGAAATTGGCGCTGTTCGCCTTGAGCGCGGAGAAGTTGTCGGTCGTTTTCAAGAGCTCATGAACCCCGGTTGTCGCATTAGTGGGTTTATAGAGGATTACACAGGCATTACCAACGGCATGCTGGAAGACGCTGCGCCTTGTGGTGAGGTGATGAACCGCTTTGCTGATTTTGTAGGAGGCTCTAATCTGGTTGCCCACAACGCTTCCTTTGATAAGCGTTTTCTAGATGCTGAACTGGAATTGATATCGCGACGTTATACGGGAGAGTTTACCTGTTCGCTGCTGGCGGCACGTAGAATTTATCAGGATTCGCCTAATCACAAACTGAGTACTTTGGTTGACTATATCAATCTGCCGTCAGACGGTAGCTATCACCGGGCTCTTTACGATGCGGAGATGACAGTCAAGGTGTGGTTGGCAATGTTGTCCTCAATTCGTGATCAATATGCTATCGACAGTATTTCCTTCTCTCTTATACAGAGCTTGAATAAGAAACCTAAAAAAGGGGTGAGCAAATTTCTATCCCGGCAAACCTGTTAATTGGAAGGCCAGGACTTGTGTAGGTTCTGTGGAATGTGTGTGTTGTCAGGCAGAGTTGCAGTAATCAGTGCAACTCGTTGATGGTCTTCACAATGTTGTATAGTTTCTCATCGTGCCCCTCAAGCAATATTTTCATGCGAGAGTATTCGTCAGTGCGCGCTTTGTCCTCCCCGTGGTAATCACTCACATAACGTAAAGCTTCCTCGTTTTGCTTTTCTACCTTATTGAGAGTCTCTTTCAAACCTTCAATTATTTGGGTTTGTTCCTCTAGTATTAACTTATGATTCTGTATTTCGCTATTCAGATAGATATTTGCGCCAATGGCCGCGATGAGCAAGGCGCCCATAATATACAGAGCCGTTTTTAATTGTTGTTCTGGCATGACTTATTCGCCTTCTTTCTCTTCGGGGTCAGAGCCCACTTGTTGAATTTTCTCTCGGGTTTTTTTGTCGATATCTTCATAAGACTTATTGAGGCGGTCAACGGCTTTATTGCGGCCGCTTTCACTGGTTTTCATCGCCTGAATGTCTGATGTATTGGCGCTAACGGATGCTTTCATTGTCACAATGGATTGTGATTGTTTGTCTTGTTGCTTTTTTAGCACGATCAAGGTTTCACGCAATGCTTGCGCTTTTTCGCTGTCGGCCATGCCGGCCTTCTCAAGGCGCACCAGTTCAGTATTGGCTTCGCGTTGTTGTTCCTGGGTTTCTTCCAGGGCGCGCTGGGTGGTATCTATTTGTATCTGCATGTCTTCCACCGATTGGTGGGAGGCGCAACCGAACAGCGCGAGGCAGGTTACGAGTAGAGCGATGGGGGTCCGAAACGTCATTTTGAGAGTTTCCTCAATTTTTATTATTGGTCAGGGTCGAAAGAATTACATATTTTCCTGATACAGGCAAAACAAACACGTGGGGCGTGGGGAGTGTCGCCCATGCCTTCTGTCGGTCACAATCTTATAAAACTGAAGGGTGGCTTGTAACTGCATGATTTTAAAGGTTTTATAAGGGTGTGTCCGCAAGGCGGTAGCATGGCGGTTATAGACATTGAGGCAGGACCCAAAACTTTTCATCAATTTAGATGTTTATCCAAAAAACCTTCCACCAAGGCCATTGAGCCCCTGAGACTGACCTCATCTTCAAGGTTGTGGGAGCCAAATTTATACAGCTTCATTTTCACTTTTTTCTTTGCACGTTTCAGTGCTATATACATATCTTCTGTTTGCCTGAAGCTGACTTGATCGTCCACTTTCCCATGAATTAACAGTACCGGCGCATTGAACTCTTTCGCGTGGTAAATCGGCGACAACTTGGTGAGCTCCACTTCGTCCTGAGTGATGACTTTTTCAATAAAGTGTTCATTGCCCTCGCGTCGCCACTGTACGATAGAGGTGCGCATGTTGGCACTGCCCGACAAACTGACCACACACTTAAAGGTCTGGGGTGATTGATAGGCCGCGGTGAGTGCGGCATAGCCGCCGTAATTGGTGCCAACAATGCAGGCATTGTCTGTATCGGCCAGTTTGCTGTTTTTTAACCACGCGAGTGCATCGAGCAAATCGGTTTGCATCTTTTTCCCCCACTCGTGGTGTCCAGCGGTAAAATAGTCGCGACCATAGCCCGTTGAACCACGAAAATTCACCTGCAGTACTGCGTATCCGCGACTGGCGAACATTTGTACATAGGGGTCAAAGTGCTGAGTGTCTCGATCAAAAGGACCGCCGTGCGGAAATACCACAACAGGGGGTTTATTCACATCGTTTGGCAAGGTTAAATAACCATTCAGTTTCATGCCGTCGCGGGCATCAAACTTGAACGGTTGCACACTCGCCAGGTTAGCCTTTTCAAGGTGGGGATACATGGAGTACCAAAACCCGAGGCTATTATTGGTTTTGTCATAGGTGTAAAACTTGCCCGGGGATTTGTCGCTCACCGCAAAAATAAGGTGGCGGTTTTTTGCTTGGTCCCAGTCATATAAACTGGCCTGTAGGCCACTTTGACCAAAAACTGCTCCTATTTCTTGTGACAAAGCTTGACTGCCCTCATCAAAGAACGCACGCCTGAGGTAGTTGTCGGTGTAAGTAAAACCCACTAAGGTATTTTTGGTCCCAACCAGGCGGGTAATGCCCCGGGATACATCCAGGTCGCCGGGAGCCTCGCCCAGCAAGGTATATTCTCCCGTGGCAATGTCAAAACGCCAGAGCGCTTCTTTATTCAGCTTATGATCCGATATGACAATGACGGATCGGGTTTGAGGTTCATAGATCACCGGCGAAAAGGTTTCCGTCACATAGGGTTCAAAGGTTTTCACCTTTTCCCAGTCGGCATCTATATTGTCACGCGTATAGAGGTAGCGAGTATCGATATGGCGATTTTTGTCCACGCCAATCCCCAGTAAAACCTCGCCATCTAAAGTGGCCCCCCATTCAACAATACGATTGCTATTAGCAACGTGTTTTTCATAAAGGCCGGTGACAATATTCACTTTGAAAATAGAAGAGTAAAACTCGTCGCTGCGATCGCTGACAGTAACCAGTATATGATCGGGATCCTGGTGTAGAAGGCTAAATAATGTCGGGCTATTGCGGTAAAAATTAACCCGACTGGGGTCGCGCTCTCTGGCTTTACGGCGCAGCTCAATCATGCCGGACCCGTCGGTCTTAACGGAATAGAGGTGCGTCGTTCTCACTCGCATGCCCCATTCAGGCAAATGTAGGGGCTGAGACACCGTGACAATGAGTCTTTCATTGTTGGCCCACGCAAGGCTTTCGATGCGGTATTTATCAGCGTCGAGCTTCAGCACAACGCGAATATCGGCATTGTCGTCAAAGGGCACGACCGCCACCTGTGTGGATGCTTCCTGGTTTAATATCACCGCGATAGTGTTTCCGTCCGGCGATAAATCCGGTGCCTGCACCATGGGCATATGACTAAACTGGTTCAGGGGGATTTTGTTGGGGGCGGCTAGAGTTGTCGCAGAAAATGTTAGTAGTAAAAAAATAGCGTGTAGCAGTCGAACGGGAATAGATCGTAGAGTAAAGCCCTTTAAAGCAGTCTTCCGTAACATAAAATACCTCCTAATTATCCTTCATTAACAGGGTGTTCCTTAGCGTTATAAGCATATTCTATTACCCGACGAATACAAGCCCTGCCATAGTGTTTGGCTCTACTATCGTTTCACACTTAGAAATTCACCAATTGCCCCATTTACTTGATCCGCTTGCTCGATGTTCACCCAGTGCGCAGCATTGTCGATCCCAATAATTCTGGCATGAGGGATCAGCTTTGAAAGTTTTGTTGTATTAGAATACGGGAAGCTTACATCTTGCTTGCCCCAGATGAATGCGATTGGTTTGTTGAGCTCCCCAAGCCGTCTCCAGCCAGCAGAGTAATCGAGAACAGGAGAGTATCTGAGAGTAGAAAGCGCCGAGCGCGTGAAGCCAGGGTAGCTCGAGAAAGTGGTCCATTTTTCAATGAACTCTGAATGTTTTGATGGCTCTAGAAAATAGGCCTCGACCTTGGGCTTAAGAATCTGTTTTCCAAAATAGTGAAAGACCAGATCGCCAACAATAGGGATGTCCAGCAACTGATTACGTCCATTCTCATCAGGCCAGCCAGCAGGCCCCACCATCACAAGGCTCTCTATTTTCTCGGGGTATTTCATGGCGTAATCAGCTGCTATGACACACCCGAAGGAAGATCCGATTAAATGTACATTTTTCGCCCCAAGCTTTCTAATAAGCGAATCGAGCTGAGTTTGAAATAGTGTTAGGTCGTAATCCTTATGAGGACGATCTGATAGCCCTCTTCCAAAAAGGTCATAAACAACAACTCGATAGCCTGCATTGACTAACGAGTCAACGTTGGGGGCCCATGACTCCAAAAAACCATTAAAACTATGGATCAAAATTACGGTTTCAATATTATTCTGACCAAATATTTTATACCGAGTGACACCTTCTTCTGTGTTAAATAATTCATCACCCGAAGCCTTTCTGGCCGAAACGATTGTATGGTTATCCTCGTTATAATATTGATGAGCAACCATGAGTCCCAGCAGTGAAAGAGCGACAAGAAAATACTTCAATATCTTCATTTTCAAAATGTTTTCTCCGGCAGCCTAAAGAGGCTAGGGTAATGGTGCATAGACAGATGCATTGACTCACTTTTCTTCAGCTTGTAGGGCTTTCTGAGTTCTGTGTCGCTGCTACTGTAACCTTAAACCTAACTTTAAGGTCAATCGCATAAGACAATTATTTATAAAAATTAGAGGGCTTTTCCGTTTCAGGCACCCTAATAAAAAGAGACAGGGTCGTATGCACTTCTAGGAAGTGTGTAGCCGGCAAATGCTAACGGTCACGATTATTTTGCTTTTTCGTGTAATAATCTACACGATTATGATTGTAATCAAGGGGGGCTGCCTTATAATTGTGTAGTTAATTACACGAAAAAGGAAGGTTATCATGACCTCAACGCCTTGGATCTGGGAGCTGCCCGAGTGGCCTGGGTTTCGCTGGGATGAAGCTCGTGTGGCGAAAGCGGTTCATCCAGTGGATTTCGCGC
>CAJWCA010000128.1 GCA_913020395.1 uncultured Cellvibrionales bacterium
CAGTACCCGCCAGACAATGCAAGCAAACACAGGACTCATAAAGGTGCCGCCATGCTTAAACCTTTGACTTCCGTGGCGTCGGGGTGGTGACTGGACTCGGGACCAAAAAAGACAACAAATACTAAGCGGAATGTGTAGATTGCCGTGAGTAACGCGCCAATCAGAGCCAGCCCCCAAAGCCAAGGCCCTGTGTTTGGCATAGCCCAGGCGTAAAGCATAATGTCGTGTTTACTGTAGTAACCTGAAGTCAACGGCAGAGCAACCAGAGCAGCACTGCCGACCATGAAACAGAGGAAGGCTAGCGGTAGTCTTTTGCGCATGCCACCCATTTTAAAAATATTATGTTCATGGTGAAGACTGAGGATGATTGTGCCTGCGCCCAAAAATAATAGGGCCTTAAAAAAGGCGTGGGTCATTAGGTGAAAAATGGCTCCGCTCCAGGCGCCAACACCGAGAGCCAGAAACATATAACCGATTTGACTTACCGTCGAATAGGCCAAAATACGTTTGATATCCGTTTGTGTCAGCGCGGTAAAACCCGCCACTAAAAGAGTGGCAGCGCCGACAAAGGCGACCGCCATCAGGGCGTCGGGCGCCAGTATGAACAAGGGGTGGGTTCGTGCAATTAGGTAAACACCCGCCGTCACCATGGTGGCCGCGTGTATCAAGGCGCTGATGGGCGTGGGGCCGGCCATTGCATCAGGCAACCAGGTTTGTAGTGGTAGTTGTGCCGATTTGCCAACCGCACCGCCCAGCAGCAAAAAGGCTATGAGCGTGACCGTACTGTCACCCGTGCTCCACTGACTCGAAGAAATAGTTATGATCTCACCGATATCCAGCGTTCCAATTTCTCTAAATAATAGAAACAAACCAATTGCCATTGCGGTATCACCAACACGGGTCACCACAAAGGCCTTACGTGCACAGTAACCATTATGTGGGTCGGTGTACCAGAAGCCGATTAGCAAATAACTGCATAGGCCCACGCCTTCCCAGCCGAGAAACAGAAGTGCCAGGTTGTCAGCTAAAACCAGCATTACCATTGCGGCAACAAATAAGTTCATATAAGCCATAAAACGACCAAAACTGGGGTCGTCAAACATAAAGCCAGTGGAATACACATGGATGAGGAAGCCGATGCCGGTGATCACACTCAGCATTACCAGCGATAGGGCATCCAGTTGCAGGCCAAAATTAATGTGGAGGTCACCGGTTGAAAACCACTGCCATAACACTTGATTGAATGAGCTTTGCCCACTTGCCAGGAAATCTTGCCCCACCAACAAAGTGACCAGTGCGGCCAGTCCAATAGATCCCGCTCCAATGAGTCCTGTCAATTTTCTTGGCAGGGTGCCAATCGTTAATGGCGCCAGCGTCAATAACAGAAACCCGAGTAAGGGCAGAGTGGGTATCAACCAAAGACTGTCCATAACTTATCCTCGTAGTTTGCTCAGTAGATCCATGTCCAATGACTGGAAACGTTTATAAAATTGAATAATCAAGGACAGCCCGACGGCGACTTCGGCAGCTGCTAAAGTCAGGATCATTAAAAACATGATTTGGCCATCGGCTTGTTGCCAGCGGGCCGATGCGATGACAAACGCCAAACCGGCGGCGTTTAACATAATTTCCAAGCTCATTAATACAAAGAGAATATTGCGGCGAGTCAGAACTCCTATAAGCCCCAAGGAAAACAAAATAGCGGAGAGCAAAATGCCGTGCTCAATGGGAATGCCGTTCATGGGCTGTCCTCCTCACTGACTTGTTCGTCTCTGCCGAGGTGGTAGGCACCTACTAAGCCTGCCAGCAGTAACATGGATGCGAGCTCAACCGCTAATAAATAAGGGCCATAGAGCAAGATACCAACTTCTTTAGCCGAAATTTGGGTGGTGACGGTGCCGCTGATGCCTTCGTCAAACAAGGTGAGTAGCTCTACGAGAAGGATAAAACACAGCAGGGACGGCCCTTTCCACGAGGTACTTGAAAGCCAGGCTTTTTCTTGGTCTTCGCTTTTCTTGCCCGCATTGAGCATCATGATGACAAAGACAAACAGCACCATGATAGCGCCTGCGTAGACAATAACTTCCAATGCCCCGGCTAAAGGCGCGCCGATGATATAAAAAATAACTGCAATGGAAAGCAGAGACACAACCAAGTACAGAAGGGCGTGTGCGATATTGGTCCGCGTGATTGTTAATACCGTCGCAAGCACTGCAATCAGTGCGGCCGTGTAAAACAACAGCAAGGTCATGGTGAGTACGCTCCGTTTTTATTATAGGGCCGAGTGATGACGATATTCATGGTAGAAGGCTCTTTACGTTAATGGGTTCCGCTTCATTTAAAGCTTCCCCTTTGTCTTTGCCCCCAATGGCCTTGCCTGCAATGCGGTAGAAATTGTAGTCGTGGTATTTCCCCGTACCGCTGATCAGTAAGTCTTCTTTCTCGTAAACCATATTCTGTCGATTGTATTCGCAGTATTCAAAATCCGGTGTGAGCTGAATGGCGTGTGTCGGGCAGGCCTCTTCGCAAAACCCGCAAAGTACACAGCGAGAGAAGTTAATCCGAAACCACTCTGGATACCATCGTCCCTCTTCGTCTTCTGTTTTTTGAAGGGCAATACAGTCTACTGGACAAGCTGCGGCGCAGAGATTACACGCGACACAGCGCTCTTCTCCATCCGGGTCCCGTGTCAGCACGATCCGAGCCCGATAGCGCGGCGGCAAGTACGGCATTTGCTCAGGGTATTGTACCGTGTCCGCTTTGGTGAACGTGTGCTGCAGAATTGTCCACAGTGTTTTGACTTGGGATAACATTACTGTGCCCTCCAAAGAACAATTCCCGCAGTGGCGATCAGATTAAGCAGCGAAATAGGTAACATTACCTTCCAGCCAAACATCATTAATTGATCATAGCGGGGGCGCGGAATAGCGGCGCGCAACAATACAAAAAAGCAGATAAACAGAAAGGTTTTAAAACAAAACCAAAATAGAGGAGGTAAAAAGTCCGGCCCGAGCCAGCCGCCAAAGAATATAGTGGTAATGACCGCTGAGATTAAAGCGACGCCGAGGTATTCGCCGATAAAAAACAGGCCAAATTTCATTCCGGAATATTCGGTGTGAAACCCGGCCACGATTTCGTGTTCGGCCTCTGGTAAATCAAAAGGCAGACGGTGGCTTTCTGCAATCCCCGCAATCAAGAAAACAATGAATCCCACAAACTGAGGGAAAATGTACCAGCCACTTTCAGCTTGAGCGATAACGATGTCAGACATGTTGAATGAGCCACTTAGAATGACAACTCCCATGAGAGACAAACCCATGAAAACTTCGTAGCTCACGGTTTGGGCCGCGGCGCGCAATCCGCCAAGCAGAGCATATTTATTATTGGAAGCGTATCCGCCGAGCATGACGCTGTAGGCGGCCAGTGAGCTCATGGCAAGGAAAAACAACAGGCCGATATTCAAGTTGCTAATGCTGGTGCCTGGTGAAAAGGGCACGACTGCGAAGGCCATCAGCATGGCAATGACCACAATCGTGGGCGCCAGAATAAAAACCCCTTTGTCGGCAAACGGTGGGATCCAGTCTTCTTTGGTAAAGATCTTGATCATGTCAGCCACAACCTGGCCTAAACCTAAAAACCCCACTCTGTTAGGGCCTAACCTGTCTTGCCAAATACCAAGCAATCGGCGTTCGAGCCAAATCAATATTGCCGCTAATGAAAGTAAGCAGGCTAATACTGTGCCAATGAGGATTGCGGTGCTCATAGGGTTGCTCCCATGTGGGGTGAGCTTTTACTGTCACTTGCGATCACATTGGCGTCACCGCTACTGGCTCTACGTTTCCAGGATTCATCTTTCTCGAGACTGAGTGGGTGGTTTAACAAACCCTCGTGAAGCCCGCCTAAACCCATGGGGAGCCCAATTAAACCTCTGAGCAGTTCGGGTTTGATCACAATTTCAAGGCAGAACCGCTGATGTTCTCCGTCAAAAGTAACAACAGCGCCGTCATGGGAATGAAGATTAAGTTGTTCCGCATCGACAGGGTTCATGGCGATGTAGGCGAACGGTGCACGAGACTCAATGGGTGGGGATAGATTGCTCAGTTCTTCGCTACCAAATATGTGGTAGAGCGGAATGGACGAAAAACCGGATTTGCCATTGTGAGAAGGAGGAGGGGTGAATGCCTCCTTCGGGTTGTTGAGACCCTTGAAAAGACGAATTCCAGAGCTGCCCCCCGTCAATGCCCCACCCACTTCATCTTGAAATTTATGGACCGATTGGTTCGAATTCCATCCCGGAGCCCAGGCGATGTTGCGAAGGTCCATTGATGCATCGGTGTTGCTTCCCTCCATGCTAAAAGACAAGGGGGTTTGAGAGTCGGGCGTCTGCTTGGGTTCACTGACATTTTTACTGGCGTTGATAGCGGTGCGACCACTGGCGCGGTGGGTCATTCGTGGCACTTTTAGGCCGTGAGCATTCACAGTTTCATTCGGCGAGAGCTCAGTGATAGGGGCCAGAAGCTGGCAAGTGCCAGCGCACTCCTCAAGCAATTGCCTGTAGTTCTTCCAGCGAAGCCCCAGGGCTTGATTGATCCATTGCCAGCTGTCGCGGGCCAGGCTTTTGTCGGGGTTAACTGGGTAGCTTGCAAAAAATCGCTGTGCTCGGCCTTCGCTACTCACGACGGTGCCATTGCTTTCAGCAAAAGTGAGGGCGGGTAAAATCCAGTCGGCCTTTGCTGCACTCTTGTGCCAGATGTGATCGATCACAATGAGCTCTTCAACTTGATCGAGAAGTGGTTCAATGACTTCCGCGCTGGCTCTGCGGTAAAGGTCATTCTCAAGCAGCACAACTCGTGTCACTTCCCCCGATTTTATTCGACCAATCGCGTGCTCCAAACTTTGTGAATCACGATTACCTGTGAGTAGATTAATGCCCAGAGAGTTGACTTCAGCCACTACAAAATGAGTATCTATTGGCTGTTTGTGTTGTGTGTAAAGTGAATCAACAAGCGTAAAAGCGCTTTCGACAATAGCGCTGTTGTGCAGGGAGGCGCCGGCAATAATGAGTGGTCGTTTTGCCTTTAGTAAAACCTCCGCAACTTGTTTGCAGAAAACGCCTTCCGAGGGGGGCAAACTATTGGCCAGCTCACTGTGTTCCCCTTCAACGAGCTCTGCGATTGCAAATCCTATTCTGGCGATTTGGTCCGGAGCGGTAAAACAGGTATCTTTGGCGATGTCATCTAAATCTGTGCATGTGGGGTTTATTACAAAAAGTGGGCTCTTTGCGTCCTGCGCCAACTCCCTTACCGCGGCATCTTGCCAAAAAGGGATGCGGGCCTCGTCAGCCAGTTCGCGCACTTTTTGGCGAACGGTTTGGCGCAATGTTAGTGCTGTGCGAGGTGCCGTATGTGTAAGGTCCTCGCCGAGAATCAGCACTGCGTCACATTGTTCCATTGCCTCTTGTGAGGCCACGTGGACGGAACACATCTGATTGAACTCAACGATTTTTTGAATGACAGTGTCTTCGCTTGTTGCAACGCCGCGATAGAAATTATCTTCTCCTACGGCGCATTGCAGGGCAAAGTTACTTTCGATTGACGCTCGAGGTGAGCCGATGACAAGTGTATTGTCTTGTTTCAATGTGCGGGTGAGAGCGGCGATGCCGTCCTTGTCTGTGCAGGGAGTGGCGGCGGTTGATGTTGGGTTGCTTGTTTTTGAACTGTCTTCTTGATCACGGCTCAGTGTTTGTAAGATTCGCTCGGCGCTATTCACAAAACCGTAGCCAAACCGGCCTCTGTCACAGAGGAAGTGTCCATTGATCTCGGCATTATACTGATTGGTGATGCGTTTCAATGTGCCGTAACGCTCCCCTGGTGTTGTATTGCATCCAACGGCGCAATGTTGGCAGACAGAAGGAGAGGTTTGCAGGTCCCATTTTCGCGAGTAATGCTCACTGAATGTTTTGTCAGTAAATACCCCCGTCGGGCAGACTTCAACGAGATTACCTGCAAATGGACTTTCCAGAACGCCGTCGCTATGGCGACCAAAGTAGACGTGATTGTGTGCGCCCATTGCGTCCAGGTCATGACCTCCAGCGTAATCCTGATAGTAACGAACGCAGCGGTAACAGCTGATACAGCGATTCATTTCATGGTTGATGAAGGGACCAAGATATTGATTTCGATGGGTGCGTTTTTCACCTTGAAAGACACGAGACGTATGACCGCTCATTTCGGTCATGTCCTGCAAATGGCACTCGCCGCCCTCTTCGCAGACGGGGCAGTCGTGAGGGTGGTTGGTCATCAGCAGTTCAATGACTCCCGCTCGGAACTCCTTGGCCTGCGGATCTTCAATGCTAATGCGTGTGCCGTCGCTTGCCGGGGTCATGCAGGCCATGACAACGCGACCTTGTTGATCGTCTTTGTCCTGGTATTGTTTTACGGCACACTGCCGGCAGGCGCCAACGGATCCCATACAGGGATGCCAGCAAAAATACGGCAGGTCAAGGCCGATGGATAAGCAGGCGTGCAACAGGTTGTTACCGTCTGCAACATCATAATCCTGGTCATCAATTGTCAGTTTTGCCATGGGTCTGTTTCACTATCTGTAGGTTGATTTAAGTTAGCTTGCCTCTGACACAATTCTTGCTTCAAATTCATCGCGAAAATATTTCAATGCGCTTTCGAGAGGGCCCATCGCTCCTGGCGCGTGTGCGCAGAAGGTATAGCCCATGTTCAGGTTGACGGTTGCGCGGTCTAAAAATTCTATGTCTGCACGAGTGCCCTTGCCCTGCATAATGTTGTCCAGGCATTTTTCGACCCAGGGCAGACCATCCCGGCAGGGAGTACAAAATCCACAGGACTCCTGAGCAAAAAAATGTTCGAGGTTTTTAAGCGCACCAATGAAATCAACTTGTTCGTCGATCATGATCATTGTGCCTGTGCCCATTCGGCTGCCGATTTTACCTATGTGTGTGTAGTCCATAGGAGTGTCTAGGTGCTCGGGAAGTAGCAGGGGCGTTGATCCACCTCCGGGCAAAAAAGTTTTTAAGCTGTAGCCGTCAGACATTCCTCCGGCATGGACTTCCAATAATTCCCTGGCGCTGGTGCCCATTGGTAACTCCCAGCAGCCCGCTTTCTTCACTCGGCCACTAACACCGTATAATTTTGTGCCCGCATCTTCTGTCAGGGAGAGCGACTGAAACCATTCAGGGCCGAAGTTAATGATGTTAGGTATGTTTGCAATCGTTTCGACATTGTTGACGATTGTGGGTTTTCCCCACAGCCCACTGACTTGGGGGAAGGGGGGTTTAGCTCGGGGCGTAGCCCTTTTGCCTTCAAGTGAATTGAGTAAGGCTGTCTCTTCCCCGCAAATATACCGACCTGCGCTCGTGTGGACGTGTAAATCAAAATCCCAGCCGCTGCCCAAGATGTTTTTGCCCAGCCAGCCTTTGTCGCGACACTCTGAAATAGCTCGATTAAGTTTTTCGGCCGCCTCGACATATTCCCCCCGAATAAAAATGTATCCGGTTGTGGCCTGAAGAATCGCGGCACCCGTTATCATTCCTTCAACCAGGAGGTGGGGGCACCCTTCCATTATGACTCTGTCTTTAAATGTACCCGGTTCCATTTCGTCGGCATTGGCAACGATATATTTCTGCATCGGTTTGGCCAGGCGTTCAGCATCGCTTTGCATGGGAACAAAAGACCACTTCATCCCGGTGGGGAAGCCGGCGCCACCACGACCTCTCAAGTTCGACGCCTTTAGGATATCCAAACCTTCCGCAGGGCTGAGATCCTTAAGCATTTTACGGACTGAGTTATAACCACCCACTGCTTCATATTGGTTTAAATCATATGCGCCGCGACTTTGGTCAACGTGCTGAGTTAAGGGGCGATTGGTGGGGTCGGCCTGACTCACTGTGTTTCTCCCGAGCTGTTAGTCTGCTTGCTGTTGGATTCCACCAGGTTTAGCACCGACGTCTCGTTAAGCTCGGTGTGAAGCTGCATGTTTTTCAAGGCCACTGGCGCCCGGTCACAAGCTCCCTGGCAGGTCACTGGTATTAATGTGTACTGTTTGTCCTGCGTCGTCTCGCCATAGTCGATGCCCAACTTATTGCTAAGGCTTGCCTTTAGTTTGTCGCAGCCGTGCATCCAGCACGTAATGCCGTCACACAGCATGATCATGTTGTTGCCAACAGGGCTTCGGAAAATGAGGCTGTAAAATGTCGCTACGCTGTCGAGTTCTTCGGGCGACATGTCTATCAACTTTGCGATCGCTTTAAGAGACTCATCAGACACCCATCCGCGGTATTGTTGGACCACTTTAAGCGCTTCAATGGATGCCGCCTGGGGATAGTCATAGTGGGAGGCGAGATCCATAATTTCCTGAATCTCTTGTTCAGTCAGCTGAGTGACAAGGTTTGCGCTTGAGTTCATTTTGTTGGTTTCCATTAGCGATCCACGTCGGCCATAACAAAATCGATGCTGGCAATAATGGCGATGAGGTCTGCCACAAACAGGCCGTTACTGATGAGCGGAATCATCTGCAAATGCGGGAAGCTGGGTGTGCGTATACGTGTTCGGTAACTGTTCGTATTTTTGTCACTGATCAGGTAGTAGCTGTTAATGCCCTTGGTGGCTTCAATGGCAACGTGCCCCTCACCCTGTGGAATAACAGGCCCCCAGCTGACATTCACAAAGTGCTGGATCAGCGTTTCGATATCTTTTAGGGTGTTCTTCTTGGGTGGTGGTGTCGTTAGTCGATGTTGGGCTTTATACGGGCCTTCCGGCATGTTGTTCACACATTGTTCAACGATTCGCAGGCTCTGTTTTATCTCTTCCACTCTGACCATGGCGCGGTCATAGGCATCACCGTTACTGCCGACCGGCACGTCGAAGTCAAACTGTTCATAGCCGGAGTAGGGGCGTTTTTTTCGATAGTCCCAGTCAAAGCCTGTCGCCCGGAGTCCAGACCCTGTGATGCCCCAGTCGAATGCTTCTTCTGTGCTGTAGTCTCCAATGAACTGAGTGCGTTGTTTGATGATCTTGTTGTCCATTACCATTTTTTGGTAATGGTCCAGGCGCGCGGGAAGCCAAGCGATGAATTCTCTGATTGCCACATCCCAGCCCTTGGGTAAATCCTGAGCTACGCCGCCGATACGAAACCAACCACTATGCATTCGGCCGCCGGTTATTGACGATATAATATCGAACACTTTTTCCCGGTCGATAAACATATAAAATACAGGTGACAACTGCCCGACATCCTGGGCGAAGGTGCCGTAAAAAACCAAATGACTGGCGATGCGGTAGAGTTCTGCCAACATGACACGAATCATTTGTGCGCGTGCCGGTACTTCAATTCCTGCCAACTGCTCAACCGACATAACGTAGGGCAGGTTGTTCATTACACCGCCGAGATAGTCAACCCGATCAGTGTAGGGAATGAAAGTGTGCCAGCTTTGCCGCTCGGCCATTTTTTCTGCGCCACGGTGGTGGTAACCAATATCGGGCACACAATCGACCAGTTTCTCGCCATCCAGTTGTAAGGCAATGCGAAAGACACCGTGAACACTGGGGTGGTTGGGCCCAAGGTTTAAAAACATGAAGTCACTGGTGTCGGTTTTGCGTTTCATGCCCCAGTCTTCGGGTTCGAACCTCAGGGCGTCTTGCTCTATTTCCTGCTGATCGTCCGATAGGGAGTAGGGGTCCATTTCGGTTGCGCGTGCAGGGTGTTCTTTTCGCAGCGGGTGTCCTTCCCAAGTGGGAGGCATGAGAATCCGGGAGAGATGGGGGTGATCCGTAAAGTGCACCCCAAACATATCGAAGACTTCCCGCTCATACCAATTGGCGTTTGGAAAAATATTGACCACCGAGGGGAGTTTGGTATCACTTTCAGATAGAGCAACTTTTATGCGTACATCTTCATTGCGTTCGAAGGATATCAAGTGATAAAAAACGGTGAAGTCTGATGCAGGTTGCCCATGGCGGTTCTGGCGAAGCCGTTCGTCGATCGCAGACAGGTCGAGCATCATCACATAGGAGTGAGACTTTAAAAACCGCAGTACCGCAATGACATCTTCGCGAATAATCCAAGCGGTAGGAACATTGTCTGCGCACTCTTGAAATTGAAGCGCGGGCAGGCCAAATTCGCTAATCAGTTCTTCTTTGATGGCCATGCTCAGACCTCGTCGGGAGAACGTAAGGTGGTGACTTGCTGCCGTTCTCCACGAAGTTCATCACGGAAGTTTCGCTCTGGCCCTTTGTAGACTCCCTGGTCCCCTACCACCCATGACAGCGGGCGTTGTTCTTTGCCGATCGACTCCTGCAGCAGCGTCAGACCCTGTAGTAAGGCTTCGGGTCTGGGTGGGCAGCCTGGCACATACACATCAACGGGTAGAATTTTGTCGACGCCTTGTACGACAGAGTAAATATCGTACATGCCACCAGAATTGGAACAGGAGCCCATGGATATAATCCAGCGGGGTTCAAGCAGCTGATCGTAGAGGCGCTTGACCACGGGTGCCATTTTTCTAAACACCGTGCCCGAGATGACCATCATGTCCGCCTGTCGGGGGGTGGCACGAATGACCTCTGCACCAAAGCGGGCGATATCGTGGCGGCTGGTAAATGCAGTTGCCATTTCTACGTAACAACAGGACAGGCCAAAGTTGAAGGGCCACAGAGAGTTCTTGCGTCCCCAGTTGACCATGTCGTCGAGCTTGGCAAACATGACATTGCGCTGCAGGGCATCGTCGAAACTCTGGTCGCTGACCTTGCCCTGGGCGTTGGGCTCAACAACCGTTGCCCCCCCGGGCAGTTGTTGGGCGGGGATCAGATCTTCTGGTTTTGTCAGGCTCCAGCGCATGGTTGCTACCTTAATTATTGTATTGTTAGTGGGTTCGATGCTTCGGTTTGAACGGCTACTCCTGCCCGTCTAGTTTCAGGGCCTCTTCTTTTTTTAGGGCCTCGTCGCGCTCTTTTTTCATCATCGCGACTCGACCGCGCCGGCGTTTGGGGTCCTGTCCCCAATCGAGCGCGCCCAATTTCCATAAATAGGCCAAGCCCGCGAGCAGAATGACAATAAACACCAGGGCCTCGATGAAACCCTGCATGCCCGACTCTTCGAAACCAATGACCCAGGCAAACAAAAAGACGGCTTCAAGGTCGAAGATCACAAAAAAGATCGCCACCAGAAAGAAGGGGGCAGAGAAACGCAGCCGGGCGTCGCCCACTGACACCACGCCCGACTCAAATGGTTCGTCGTTGGCGGGTGTATGGTCGGCCGAATCTCGGCGCCGGTGGCCGAGAAAATGGGAGATGAGTAATATCATCGCGACCAGGCCTGATACGACCAGAAAATAAATGACCAGGGTTGCCAGGTTTTCACTATCGCCAGGCATAGCTCAGCCTCCGTCAGGGTTTAAAATTAAGCAATTAAGCGCAAAAAAATGTGCAAAAACTGGCGAAAGTTACCTTGGAGCTACTCGGTGTTGGGTGTGCCTGAGGGTGGTGTTTGTAAGTGCTTACACGCGCGGAAGCGCAGAGCTTATGGTCTGTTTTAAGTTTTCTTACGAATGCTGATACATCTACATCGCCTGAGGTGACATAACCCGGCATGATCTAATTCCCCGTAAATGGTCACGGAGGTCGGTGCCCTAATACTGCCCAATACTGCGAACTACTTTGGGTAAAGACGTCGGCCTTCGGTTGTTGAAGTTCCGTTTTTCTTTATGTTCATTCAGTATAGCTAAATCTATGTAAAGTACAGATAGTCATTAAAAACTACTCTTCTCATTCAGGAAGTGCAAGTAGCTTTTGGCTGTTTCGGAGCGAAACCGGCCATGCAATAAGCGCTAAAATTGGCTTCGTATTTGGGTGAGGTTTCAGTAAACTCCCGGGACATCATTGATCGCATTCGCGCATTTAAGGAAAACTCTTGGCCGATAAGCCTGCTCCAAGCCTGTTAAAATCCAGTTCCATTGTGGCCGCCTTTACCTTTTTGTCGCGGGTCTTGGGCTTGGCCAGAGATATAGTGCTGGCACGTATCATTG
>CAJWCA010000129.1 GCA_913020395.1 uncultured Cellvibrionales bacterium
CCCCAAGTCCCAACGTTCCATCTGGCGAGGCACCCTGGAAAAAATGCTTAAGCCGGACCAGAGCCCTTCCGATAGAAACGAAAGTATAAAAAAAGCCGTTGAAGAGATTCTCGCTCAATACCCACCCGCCTAGCGCGACTGTTTTTCTGGATTGATTATGTTGAAGTATCGAATTATACCCGTCACCCCTTACCAGCAAAATTGCACCTTACTGTGGTGTGATGAAACCATGAAGTCTGCCATTGTTGACCCGGGTGGAGATTTGCACCGGATTCGGCAGGCGGTTACAGAAACCGGAACGGAACTGGAAAAAATTATTCTTACCCATGGTCACCTCGACCATGTGGGTGGCACAGAAGAGTTGGCCAAAGAGCTTAACTTGCCCATCGAAGGCCCTCACCCCGATGATATGTTTTGGATTGAGCAGTTGCCACAGCAAGCACAAATGATGCAGTTCCCGCCGGTCAAAGCCTTTGAACCCAATCGCTTCCTGTATCAGGGAGACAGTGTTTCAGTTGGCAATGTCAGTCTGGGCGTACGCCACTGCCCGGGTCACACCCCGGGCCATGTGATTTTGTTTAGCGAAGAGAAAAATCTAGCCTTGGTAGGAGATGTTTTATTTCAGGGTTCGATTGGGCGCACCGATTTTCCCAGGGGTGATTTTGATACTCTGGTTAAGTCAATTACAGAACAGCTCTGGCCTCTGGGTGATGATATGCAATTTATTCCCGGGCACGGTCCAATGTCGACCTTCGGTGTAGAGCGCCAGACAAACCCCTTTGTCGCCGACAAAAATTTTGGATAATACAATGACAACATCTATTTGGCATGATTCGGCCAATCTTGACCTTGAGACCTTAAACGGACTGCATAAAAATACGGTTTGTGAAGTGATGGGTATTCAAATTACAGAAGTGGGGCCCAACTTTGTGCGGGGCACCATGCCTGCCGACGGTCGTACCTTTCAACCTATGGGGCTGGTGCACGGCGGTTCAAATGTGGTCCTGGCAGAAACGCTAGGCAGTATTGCGGCCAACCTGGTAGTTGATACCAGTAAGTATTACTGCGTTGGGCAGGAGGTGAATGCCAATCATGTGCGCGGCGTGAGAAAGGGCGTGTTAACCGGCACCGCAACACTGGCTTATCAGGGGCGCAGCAGCCAAGTCTGGGAAATTAAGATTGAAGATGACCGGGGCAAAATAAATTGTATTTCCCGGCTGACAATGGCTGTGGTTAAACACGGTTAGTGTTCAATCTTCAAAAGCACTGACATAGGCTTCCAGTTCCACATTCAAACTGGATTCCAATTGCTGTAAATTGTCGATGAGGTGTTGGTCTAATTGTTTATCCCTTGCCAGCACTAACACGCCGTTGGGTGCGACAATATCGCGGGTGAGAGTCATGCCCGGTGCCAGTTTTCTTATCGCCAGACAGTTTTCGGGCGCAGCTAATTGTTGTTTTTGCCACTCATCTAATACTTGGCAAGTAATGTCTACCAAGTCAGCAGGGTACTGTGTTTCTGCGAGAGACAGCAAGTGGTCCCGGGCTTCACTATGAGTTAGCTGCCGTTCGAAATATTGCCCATTTACGGATTCCGCATAGCGGGTGACTAATCCCAGAATAAGGGCTCCCAGCTCGATCTGCGTTCCATCTAAACCTTCTGGGTAGCCGCTGCCGTCTAGTACTTCCTTGTGCTGCTTAAGTATCGAAGCCACACCCGCCAGGGGTGGTGCAAAGACGAGGGCCGCCTCGCAATAACAGGGATGCTTGTGAAACAAGCTTAATTCCTCATGATTAAAGCTAAGCTGTGCTCCTTGTAACAAGTGATCGTTAAAACTCATTTTACCCACCTGGCACAACAGGGCAGCAATGCCTAAATCCTGGACTCCATTTTCATCAAGCGATAGGTGTCTGCCGATGTTTGTCACTAAGTCGGCGATTCTTGCGTTGTTGATCTCTGTAGCGCTTAGGCGTTTGTCGACCAGAGCGCTGAGTGTCTGGGTGGCGCTGAGATAAGAGGCGCGCAACTTCTCGGTGCGAGATGCCACCTTGGCCTCAAGGGTTTCATTCCATTCTGTTAATGCCGCATTCTGCTCTTTGGTGAGGGACTCAAGATAAGCGTTACGAATTCTGACATTGGTATTTTGTACACCTTTGGAAATAATTCTTAGTAGTCGCTCATCGTCCCAGGGTTTGTCTACATAATAAGAGATGCGGCCTTTGTTTATCGCTCCGACCGTAGACTCAATATCAGAAAAACCTGTTAAGAGCACCCGCTCAGTCATTTCCTGATCGTTGGCGAGTAATGTCATAAACTCAATGCCATCCATGCCGGGCATTCTGACATCAGACAATACTAGCGCCACTGTATTATCCTGACAGAATGCGAGAGCTTCTCTTGCATCGGTGAAACAATGAAGTTCGAACTCAGTGTCAATCAGCAAGCGCTCGATCGAGCGGAGAATGGACTGTTCGTCATCAACAACTACTATGTGGGTGTTATATTCGGGTTCTGATAGTTTCATAGATCTAGTTTATTCACCGCGCCTATCCGCTTTATATGGATGTCTTATTTTTAAATTCGGGGTATGCTGAATGTACCTAACTTTAGTCTACACTGATAAAAAGTGTATTCCAGTATCAGGCAAGGGAGCTGTTTTTGAAAGGACTGATTTTCACCCAATTGAGCGCTATGATAGAGGAGCAGCAAGGTCTGGCTTTTCTCAATAGTGTTATTGAAGAATCTAAATTGCCGAGCGGCGGATCGTATACCCAGGGTGGGCAATATGATCCGGTTGAGATCCATGCCATATTAGCGTGTATGGAACGTCGACTGGGTATCCCTGAAGAGTTTCTGTTGCGCAGTTTTGGTGAGTATCTGTTAGTCAGCATGGCAGGTCTCTATCCTGTATTCTTTGAAGTGGAAGATCTTAAGCACTTCCTGTTATCCGTCGATCGGCACATTCATGTCGAAGTTGAAAAGTTATATCCAGACAGTGACTTACCGACGTTTGAATATCGAGATGAAGGGGGTTCAGACCTCACTATCTTTTACAGATCCAAAAAGAAACTATGTGCACTCGCCGAAGGGCTCATTTCAGGCGCATCCAGACACTTCGAAGAGGATTGCAGCTTAATTCATTCTACCTGTATGCACCGCGGGGATCCTCAATGTACTTTCGAGCTTAGTATCTATGACAAAAAATAGTGAGACCAACCCCTTTGAGATTGCCTATCAACGGGAAAAAAAGGCGCGTATCGAAGCAGAGAGTATACTCGAGGAAAAAACCCGCGAACTGTATCAGTTGAACGAGGTGCTGCACCGAACCAATGAAACGCTGGTTGCGCAGCAGCAACAGATGGTACAAACAGAAAAACTGGCCTCTCTGGGAAGTCTGTCTGCAGGCATCGCCCATGAAATTAACAACCCTCTGGCCTTTGTAATCAGCAACATCAACGCGCTGAACAAATACTCTGAAGAGTATATTGCACTTACAACCTTATTGGTGGCTGTCGACGAACCGTTACCGCAAGCTATTGTTCAGCGCCTGGACGACATGCAGTCTGGAAAGAGGGATCTGGGTTATATTGTCAATGATACGCGATTGATCTTTACGGAAATCAAAGATGGCCTGGAGCGAGTAAGAGATATTGTTGCCAGCTTAAAAACCTTTGCCAGGACCAACCCAGGGGACAGAAATCATGCGGACATCAACCGAGCGGTTGAGGAGTCGCTAAAGATACTTGAAAATGAACTCAAGTATAAATGTCAGATTAATCTACATTTGAAACCTCTTCCCCCCATCTTTTGTAACCTTGGTGAGGTGGGCCAAGTTTTTATCAATATCATTATTAACGCCTGCCATTCCATAAAAGACACGGGCACCATTATCATCCGATCTGAGGCTACAGACAAAATTCGTGTATCGATTGAAGATGATGGTTGCGGAATAGATGCAGAAACCCTGCCGCAAATCTTTGATCCTTTTTTTACCAGCAAGCCCCTTGGAGAGGGAACCGGAATTGGTTTGTCGGTTTCTCACGGCATTGTTGAAGATCTTGGGGGTAAAATTTTGGTAGACAGTGAAGTGGGCAAGGGCACCCGCTTCACCGTTGAGTTTCCGATTGAACAACGAGTTATTAACCCCCGCCCTGAGACATGACTGATCTATCTTTTCCGACAAACTGCGTGGCTGCGTTTTCCATCAGCTGATAGATTCGACGAGGTAATAAGGCCAAAAATGCACAGGCGTAGGTTAATGCTGTGCGGCCCGGTTCATGGATTATAATATTCACATTGGTAAAGAGTGCTTGATGGACAAGCTTTAGTGCACTTAGGCCATCACCCGAGCGGATAGCTCTTCTTGCTAAATACCTGAGTTGATAGGCTTTAGCGAGAGAATACCAGCGGGTGAAAAAAGATTCGTGCCCAATTCTGTTTTTCTCGACACTGACATTCCACGCATTTAATTGGTCGTCTATGTTTGCAGAGAGGCCGGACTCGTTGACACGATAATAGCTGAGAGCTTCATCAATTCCTTCAAACTGCCAGTCGGTATGCAGTGCGATACGTAACCAAAATTCAACGTCCTCAGACTGACGAAGATTCTCGTCGAAATAACAACGGCGACGCTCACCGTTGATCCAGTCGATGCGACCCATTTCTCGGAGCAAGGAAGAACGAATAACCGGAGCGGACCCGTTTCCAACAGGATTGCGACAGAAGATAGTTTCCGCTTCAATGTCTGATAATTGAGGAAACTGCCCGGTACCGAGAGCCTGGTCCTGTTCATCGACAAACAATGAGCCGGAATAACTTACCCCAAGTCTACTGTTGCGACTTAGATGTTGATAGTGTTTAGCCAGTTTCGAAGGCGCCCAAAAGTCATCGGAATCAAGCAGGGCCACATAGAGGCCTCGACTAGCATTAATGCCTGTGTTCCTGGCCGCAGCAAGTCCCCGGTTTTTCTGAGTAATAATGCGAATTCGCTTGTCAGAAAAAATATTAAGTTTGTCGATTGTTGCGTCCGTGCAGCCATCGTCTACACAAATAATCTCAAACTGCTGAAAACTTTGTGACAACACTGAACGAATGCACGTCTCTATATACTGTTCAACATTGTACATTGGAATGACAACACTGATGATAGGAAAGTTCATGGGTTTATTCATGTCTTTATTCTCCAGATAGTAGGGGGTAGGGTGTGATTTGATGAGGTGGTGAACGAACGGGCCAGAAGAAATATAGCGATAAGAAGGAAGTAGCTATAAGACAGTGTGGTGAAGGTCTTTGCGAACTCTAATGGCGAAGAGGGTGAGAAAAAATACATGCTTGAAAAAATCAGCAGGCAACTTGCAAGCACCAGGGTGAATTCAGCGTAAGGGTAGTTTCTTGCGCGGAGCGAAACGCAGAGGCTATCAAGGCACAGAAGGGGGATCGCGCCAAGACACAATATACTGACGAGAGTTGTGGCGTCTGCCCAGCGCTCACTAAACAGTAGGTTGATATAGAGAGGTGCGAATAAAGCCTGAAGAATAAACAGAGTGCTAATGGCGCCGCAGGCAATGAGTGTATACCTTGTGGCCGGCTCTCGATGATTCTCCCTTTCCTGAAGGCAAAGATAGGGATACAAAGCACCGGTGAAGGCGCCACTCAACGACTGGCTTAAGCCCAGCCCCGTACTCCTGGCAAAACTATAGAGACCAAAAAGTTGGCTGTCTAGAAAGCGACCGGCCAACAACATATCAACGTTCTGGCGGAGACTGCGAGTCATTTCTGTTAGTAATATTTTTCCTGAATAGGACAACAAAGACCCCATCACAGCGCGATCAAAGCCAGCTCTGATGGCACTCACTTTAGGCAAGCTGAATAAAACAACCCAGATAATGGCAGCGATAACCTTGGCGATGGCGACGGAAAAAATCCCCATGCCAAGCACGGCCAGTAATGCAGTCGATAAATTTTCGGCAACCATGCAGGCGCCACTGGCGATGCCAAAATAACGCATGCGATTTTCACGCTGTAATAAGAACACTTTGATGGAAACGATAGGATAGTAGAGGTGGGCAATGGCCATAATCTTTATCAGTTCAGTGAGATCACCATTATCGTAGAATTGTGCAATGATCTCGGCTAACAGTATTTGGCATATACAAAGGCAGATACAGATTGCCCATTGCAACGTGATGGCGTTGCTAGCGTAAGCATTAAGTGATTCTTGTTTGCACTGAATGACTTTGGCCCCACACCCTAAGCGCGTGAAAACACGTAAGAGTTCATGACAGGCCAGTGCCAGCATAACGGTGCCGTAATCGCTGGTATCGAGAAAAAATGATAGGGCAATAAGAGTGAGAATACGACTCGCTCGAGCCATGCCCTCCGCCACCAGGACCCAACTGGTATTGCTCAACAATAGGCGGAAGGAATGGTTTGATTGGTTCTGTGCGGTCATTGTCATTGCTCCTCTTGTAAAGGAGCTAATGCAATTTTGGTGCTAGAAGTGAAAGTTTCTTATAAGTCGTTGTTTCTATTAGGATTAAAATGGTTTTTATGAAAACGTTTCACATTAATTTCTTCGCATAATGCAAGTCATTACTTGCCGTCGTTTACAGTATTCTCTTTTTGCCAATTATTTATTTTTCGATATAGCGTTGAAGGACTGACATCCAGCAGAGCGGCCGCTTGAACAACATTGTCGTTACATTGAATAAGCGCGCTTTCTATTGCCCGTTTTTCCACTTGGTACAGCGGAACGATAGGCTCATGGCTACTACCGCGGTGAATAGCTTGATGCAAACTGGGTTCAACGGTATCTGTTTGTGAGCCAGGCATTTCGGCTTGAATTTGTGTTGATTGGAGATAGATCCCCTGCTCAACAAGTGGCTCGGAAGGGGTCGCATTCATAGGCATATCTTGTATGCGTTCGGATGCAATTAGTTGCATGGCTTGCTCTTCGGTTAGTCCGAGCGGTTGCGCCAGGTTCTTTTCAGACACCAATGGCTCTGTTGTCATGATGACCGCGTTGTGAATGCAGTTTCGCAATTGTCGAACGTTGCCGGGCCAATGATACTGTGTCAGTAGCTTTTCCGCGTTCTTGCTAAACCCTGCAATGACCTTATTTTCATCGACACAGAACTCCTCCAGAAAATGTCTGCCAATATCGACGGCGTCATTGTCGCGATCTTTGAGTGCCGGCAAAGCAATATTAATAACATTGAGGCGGTAATAGAGATCCTCGCGCAACTTCTTATTGGCAATGGCCTCAGTTGGGTCTCGATTTGTTGCTGAAATGAACCTGATATTGGTACTAGATTGCTCGCTGCTTCCCACTTTTTGATAGAACCCAGACTGAATAAACCGCAGAAGCTTTGCCTGTAAGCCAATATCCATTTCAGACAGTTCATCTAAAAACAAGGTGCCGCCATTGGCGAGCTCCGCTGCGCCCTTTCGATTATTTACTGCGCCGGAGAACGCGCCCTTAACATGACCAAATATTTCTGATTCCATTAGCTCAGAGGGAATCGCTGCACAGTTGAGTGCGATGAAAGGTTTATTTTTTCTAGGGCTCAGCGCGTGCAGCGCTGCTGCAGCCACTTCTTTGCCCGTGCCACTTGCACCGGTAATGAAAATAGACGCTGTGCTGGGAGCAGACAGCTCGATGGCATTGTAAATAAACTGCATTGGCGCTGAGCTACCAATGAATCCATTAAAGTGTCGTTTATTGTGTTGTTGATACTGTTCAACGGTTCTTCTGAGTAATGCGCGTTCAGAGAGAGCCTGCTGAGTGATAATAGCCTGATCCAGCGTTAACAGCAGGTCCTTGTCATCCCAGGGTTTTCGAACATACCCCCAAATTCTTCCCTCATTAATGACGTCCATCACCGAATCTGTGTCTGACACACCTGTTAAAACAATGCGTATGGTTTCAGGGTATTCAGAGGCTACCTGGGTCAAAAAACTCAAGCCAGACATTTCAGGCATGCGCATGTCAGAGACAACCACGTCTACTGCCTGTTTTTGCATGAGTGTTAACGCTTTTTCTGCGCTGTTTACAAATTCGCAGTGGGCTTGGAGGTCACTGGTTAGCCGCCGTAGTGCATTGAGAATTGAGTCTTCATCGTCGACAAACAGAACTCGAGGCTGATCTTGTTCCACAGAAAGATTCCATTGCAGAGTGGGTTTGGTCTTTTTTATATTTCTATTCTTATCCTAGTAATGTTTTTGCAAAATGCAAATTTTGGCGAAAAGGCAGACCTGCGAATCTCTGCACGATACGCCACTAAAGGCCTGCATAAGGTTGGCCCGAAATTGGCAATGTCTCCAATGGAAGCGTAAAAACCTATTGGAGTCCACTATGCAAGAGCAAAGTTTATTGTTTTCGATTGCCATTAATGGTTATCACTGGGAATACAAAAAAAATATTGAATCGCATAAGGCTTACGCCTCTCGATACGGATACCGGTATGTCGTTGTCGATAAACCGAGTATTTCGTTGTTGGATATGGAGTGCGCCTGGCTAAAAATTGCATTAATAATCGAGGCACTCAGAGCTGAATATGATTGGGTCGCCTTTGTTGATGCGGATGCGGAAATCAAAGCGAATGCCCCTCCAATTGAGTCTCTGGCTGAAACGGGTAAATCCATTTACATGGCCAAAGGTTACAGCGGTCGCATTAATTCAGGAGTCATGATCGCCCAGAAAAGTGAAGAAGCCATACAGTTCTTCACCCAGGTGCTGGAAAACTACGACCTCACACTGCCTGAAGAAGACTCGGTGGGTTGGGGTGAGAATGGCCATATCATTCATTTCGCCAAAAACAATCCCAATATCAAGCTGATTTCAAGGCGTTGGAATAATAACGATGATTTCTTTTTGCCTGACTATATCCGTCATTACAGTGCAGGCCCCATGCGGGAACGTTATGTCCCCGGTCTGGTGAATCACCTACGATTTCTTTTAAGTCATTACTATCTAGCCGTTATTAAGCGGCTCTCGCGCGAGTCATTTTCTGACGTCAATTTCCGCCGCAGGCTTAGCGCTCTAGTTAAGTCTTCGTTGAGAAGGTATGGCGAATTCACGGTTGCAGAGTAAACTTTTCGGGAGTAATGATTATGAAAAAGCTATCTATTACTTTAGTGGATCGGCTGCTGGCGACGTTAGTAATCGTATTTCTCATTCCAGTGTGGATCATAAATTTGTTTATGTGCTGTTTATCGTTCACTCCTCTCATTCAGCATATCTCTAAGATCGATGCCTTAGGGCGGCCAATCGTGGTCAGACACTTCTCGCGTGGTCTCTTTAAAAATTCCGCGGTACTGATTGACATTCTAGTCAATAAATATAGCTTCTGCGGCGTCTCAATGGACTATGACCCCAAACAAAAAACATCCTTTAGCTGCGACTTGCCATCTGGAGTATTCAGTCTCAAGGAGCTCCAGTCTAGTGTGGGTTTAAGTGATATGAATCTTCGCGATTCCCTGAGAAAACATCTGGCGAATAATTCAGTAGCTTATCATCTTGGCTTGATTCTAAGGGGGGCTCTCAGTCGCCTGCTTTATAGAGATGCTGCATTACAGTCGCCGAGTCGTTTTCGTTTGTTAGATGTGCCTATCGACAACGCTACGATGACTGAGGCAATTAACTGGATTGTCAATTGTAAAACATGCAAAAAACCAGAAAGAGCCAATTTCATTAATGTTAACTCAATTAACCTTGCTCAAGACGATGTTGAGTTCCTGGCAACGCTTACAAGTGCAGGCAGATGTTTTGCCGATGGTTCTGGTTTGAGGTTGGGTGCCCGACGGCTGGGTGTTCAGTTGCGCGATAATGTAAACGGTACAGATTTATTACCGTTTCTGTGTGATCGCATGGCTCAAACAGGCCAGTCACTTTTTTTACTGGGTGCTGCACCTGGTGTCGCTCAAGAAACGGCAAAACGTTTGAAGTCTCGATATCCTTCCCTTTGTATCGCGGGCTGTCATCATGGGTTCTTCTCAGACAGTGAAAACGATGCCGTTGTTTCCTGTATTAAATCTTCCAAAGCGGACGTCTGTCTGGTTGCCCTGGGGTCTCCCAGGCAAGAGCTCTGGGTTCAGCGATTCCACGAGGAATTGGGTGTCTCCTGCACAATGGGCGTGGGTGGCCTGTTTGACTTTTACTCAGGGCGGATGCCCCGTGCACCTCTATGGTTGCGGGAAATTGGTTTTGAATGGTTGTGGCGGCTGAAGCAAGAGCCGGTAAAGAAATTCCGCCGCTATGTTATCGGTAATCCTGTATTCCTCTTCCATATTCTTTTTGCAAAAAGGAGAAGTCATCATGCAGCTATCTAGTTTATCACCTTCGTCTATTATTTCTGATTTGACCTTGTATTTAACAGAAGCTCCTCAAAAAAGAGAGGGTCATCACCTGCTTAAGAAAACGCCCTGTATACCTGGCGGTGTGCAGCGATTTGGCGCGTTGATATTGTTGTTGGCGCTTTCGCCGATCATGTTGCTAAGTTATCTGGCAATCTGTGCAGAGAGCCGAGGACCGGCTATCTATACGCAGACTCGGGTGGGTTTATTGGGGCGTCGTTTTCGAATCTATAAATTCAGATCCATGTATCGACCTGACGATCCAAGATATGTCGACACCAGTAATCTGGCAAGTGATCGTGAGGGGGTTTGTAAAAAGCTATTTAAAGACCCCCGTATTACCCGCGTCGGAAAAGTCATTCGAAAACTTTCGATTGATGAATTACCTCAGCTTGTGAACGTATTGTTGGGGGACATGGTGTTAATCGGACCGCGCCCTGCATTGCCTGAGGAGGTTGATGAATACAGCTTGCGTCAATTTAAACGACTTGATGCTTGCCCTGGCCTTACGGGTTTGTGGCAGGTTTCCGGTCGAGCTGATACGAGTTTCGAAGAACAGATGAACCTTGATCTTCGATATGTTGAGGAACGCTCATTGTTGTTGGATCTGAGAATCCTGTTTGCCACAGTACCTGCTGTGCTCAGTGGAAAAGGCGCCTATTAGGGCGTCTTTTTGCCTTTTTTTTGTTTTCTCAATTTGCAAAACCTACCAGAATCATTTGCGAAATGCTTGGATAAACGCCTCTCCCTGCTCCCCTTCTGCGCCTTACTTCATAAAATTGTCAATTAAATCAAAAGCTTGAGAGTGTATCTCATGTTGGCATGAGATCTGCAATTCCACTATTACCCTGACGATAATGCTAGGCGTGGAGAGTAAACATGATATTGAGACCGATTGGACTAGGTTTGATTGTTGGGCTGCTTGCAGCTTGTACTCAACACCATGCACTCCAGAGCCCCAAGAACCCCGGTGGCCAACTGTATGGCACGGAAAAGGAAAAAGGTGTCTGGGTACGTCAAGAACAGGCCCCCTCAACGATTTTTGCGACTAAGTTTGAATGCCTGAACCCTAACAGCGACTTATCTGTTTCCCATTTTCGTGCCGATAAGGCGCTGTCGCCCTCTAGAACCCGTGACACACTTCGTGCAGAGCAAAATCCATTTGACCGCGATATGCCCTTAAGTCCAGGTGATATGGTGGAGCTGGCATTGGAGGATGGAGAGGGCTTCAATGGACGCTACGTTATTAACCCTGACGGTAGAATTCATCTTCCCCGACTGACACCCATTTTGGTTCAAGGCCTGAGTGCCCGTGAGCTTGAAGAGAAAATTGAACTAGCCCTCATTCGCTCAGAGATTTTCAGGCCTACCACGGCCAGGGCAAGCGTTAGAGTTTTGTTGTGGGCACCGGTTGAAGTGTATGTATCCGGCGCGGTTTTTGAGCCAGGCCGAGTGCTTATAAACAACAAAATTCAGGCACAGCTTGTCGACCAGCGAGCTCAAGCTTTCGGAGACTTTGCACCGACCCGTTATCTGTCAGAAGCGCTCAGGTCTGCGTCTGGTATTCGGCCCGACGCAAAGCTGGATCAGGTTTTATTGATTCGTGCAGGCTGGCAGATGGAAGTCAATATGGCGGGTATCTTCACCGGCCACACTGTGAACGATATTTCTCTGGTGGCTGGAGACAAGGTGATTG
>CAJWCA010000130.1 GCA_913020395.1 uncultured Cellvibrionales bacterium
CAGCCCTCTCGGCCTCCGGCACCGGCAGCCGCCGCTTCACGGCGTGGGGAATGCCCGCCAGATACAACCAGTCATCAATCAGTCTAGCTGAATCACTGTCGAGCTGGTGACCGTCCAGCGCCGCATGTTCACGATCGTGAGGCCTGGGCAGCAGCGCTGCAATGTCTTCTTTCAGCGCCGGGTGATCCAGCAGCGTTTCGGGCCAGGTGACAAAAGGAATGCCAGATTTTTCGTTCTCTTTTTGCTGCCCACCCAGCGCCTTGCCCTGCTCGGTCAAGTGCCACCCTTTAATCGCTTTCTGAATCCAGCCCAACTCGGCCAGCAGGTGATTAACAAAACGGGCAGGTTGACCAAATTTGTGGCCAAGGGCCGTAGCACTCAGAGGCGCGTCGGGCAGGTCACCCCAGATGGGATGCTGTTTCAGCGTCTCTGGCCAGGCGATATACTCTCCG
Source organism: uncultured Cellvibrionales bacterium (assembly GCA_913020395.1). Lineage (GTDB taxonomy): Bacteria > Pseudomonadota > Gammaproteobacteria > Pseudomonadales > Cellvibrionaceae > CAJWCA01. Next base: position 453 of record CAJWCA010000130.1, read on the forward strand.
AACTTGGGGTGGTCTATATAAACACCCCCCTCGAATTTGCCCTTTTCGGTCAAGTGCCAGCGGTTATCAACCTTGACTATCCAGCCGCCATTGGCCAGCAATATGAACAGCTCCCGCGGCTCTTTGTGCAGTTGTTTTGCCAGCGCGGTGGTCGACAGGTGTTTGAGATCCATATAGCCCTTCGGGATTGCCTTAAAAGAGGGCAAGAGTGTAACAAAGCCTGCGTGTGGCGCAAATTGATGAAAAATAAACCAAATATTGCTCGCTAGTTGGGATAAAAATCTCTATAATTCGCGCCCCTGTAATCAGGGCTGTGCCTTATAACGGCTGTCGGTTTGGAGAAACCTGCTACGTGTTTAGGCAAATGCCCTCCAAAATCCGAATAAGGTTTGTGAATGTCTTCTGAATCGATCAGTTTCAGTGATCTAGCGCTCGCTGCGCCCGTATTAAAAGCTATTACCGACGTGGGTTATGAACAACCCTCACCCATCCAGGCCGCGAGCATTCCACATCTGCTCCAAGGCCATGACCTGCTAGGTGTTGCCCAGACCGGCACAGGTAAAACAGCCGCCTTTGCATTGCCCATGCTCTCGAATATTGATGTCAGCAAAAAAACACCACAGTTATTGGTGCTGGCTCCTACACGTGAACTTGCCATTCAGGTTGCAGAGGCGTTTCAACGTTATGCCTGCAACATAAAAGGTTTCCACGTGCTGCCGATTTACGGCGGTCAGGACATGAGTGGTCAGCTGCGCCAATTACGCCGCGGCGTTCACGTTGTTGTGGGCACGCCCGGTCGTGTGATGGACCACCTTCGCCGCAGCAGCCTGGATCTCAGTGGCCTCACCAGCATTGTTCTGGATGAAGCCGACGAGATGCTTCGCATGGGTTTCATCGACGACGTTGAATGGATTCTTGAGCACGCACCCAAAGAACGCCAGACCGCGCTGTTCTCTGCCACGATGCCAAAACAAATTCGCAGCGTTGCCAACCGCTACCTCAATAGCCCCAAGGAAGTCAGCATTAAATCTGACACCACCACGGGCGACAACATTGAACAGTGTTACTGGATGGTCAGCGGCACCAACAAACTGGACGCACTGACACGTATTCTCGAAGTTGAATCCTTCGATGGTATGATTATTTTTGTGCGAACAAAAACCGCTACCGCTGAACTGGCCGAAAAACTAGAGGCCCGCGGTCACTCCGCATCCGCCCTCAACGGCGACATGAATCAGCAGTTGCGCGAACGCACCATTGAGCGACTGAAAAACAAAAAGCTCGACATCATTATTGCCACAGACGTTGCTGCCCGCGGCATCGACGTGCAGCGTGTCAGCCACGTCATTAACTATGACATTCCCTATGACAGCGAAGCCTACGTCCACCGTATTGGCCGCACCGGTCGTGCCGGCCGTTCGGGCAAGGCCATTTTGTTTGTGGCGCCCCGCGAAAAGCGTTTGTTATACGCCATTGAGAAGGCCACTCGTCGCCCACTTGTCAGCATGGAATTGCCTACCAGCGAAACCGTGTCGGCCATGCGCGTAGATCAGTTTAAAGAAACGCTACTGGAAACGATCAAGTCCCAGGACCTCAGCTTTTTCAACGAAGTATTGGCGCAATTCAGTCATGAAAATGATATTGCACCTGAAGAAATCGCATCTGCTCTGGGCTTTTTATGCCAGAAAGAAAGGCCCCTTCAGGTTCAATGGTCTAATGTGAAACCTGCTCGCGATAATCATCGTGACCGCGACCGCAATGACTCGAGAGAGAAGCGCCCTCGCCGTGAGCGCGGCAGCGATGAGAACATGCAAACATTCCGCATTGAAGTGGGTCGCACCCACAATGCCAGACCAGGCGATATTGTTGGCGCCATCGCCAACGAAGCGGGCATCGACAGTCAGCACATCGGCGCCATCAGGTTGTTTGATGATTTTTCAACGGTAGATCTGCCCAAGGGCATGCCAGATGAAACTTTCGAGACACTTAAAAAAGTGCGTGTGCGCAACCAGACGCTGAACATCAGTCTGGACCAGGGCAGCCGAGGAAAACCACGTGGTGACCGCCCCAATAGAGGGGACAAAAACGGCAAGCCACCAAGAAGAAGCGGTCGCAAACCAAGCTAAAAAATACGCCAGCGAAATGTAAATTTTACTGGCGTAGATCTTGGCTCTAAGCGAATACACTGGGTGTTTATACCGCAGCGCGGCATAAACACTCACACTGTCAGACAGCACTTAATTCAGCATACATCTCCTCAGCACTCAGCCCTCTTTTACGCTCTCCCCGCTCCGCCTCACCAATCATTTTCACCAGCGCCTTATTGGCCGGACAGGGAATACCCAAAGCCTCGCCCTCCGCAATCACCGCACCGTTCAAGTAGTGTACTTCTGTTTTTTTACCCTGACTTAGATCCCACCACATAGAGGTGCGCACGGTCGGGTCAACGGCCAACATTTTGTTGCCCAGAATGGTAAAAATCCAATCGGGAACAGTCATCACTTTAGGTATAAGGTGGCCCGGCAAAGCGGTCACCTTGGGCAGCACAATACCCTTGGCTTTTACTACCGCTATCAACTCGGACATTAACAGTGCAAAACACCGGCGAAATAATCGCTGTTCCAGCATCGCCTTCACAGGAATGTCGGCCATGGCATTAACACCATTTCCCAAATTCAATTGCAGCTTGGCCCACAGCAAGGCCTGCATTGCATCACTGGTGTGAACCGGAAGAAGCGGACAATTCAGTTTTGCGGCCAATTCTTTTACATAGAGATTGCCCGATGGCGCCTCAATGGTGATCGCGCCTTCTGAACCGCGGTGCAAGTGACCCGGCTCAACTTCAACTACATTAAACTGCACCATTACACGCAATACGTCATTCTGCGGAAAACGTTTTTTGATGGCGCTCTCTGACCCCAGACCATTTTGGCAACAAAGAATGCGTGTATTAGGTCCAACCCAACTTTCCAACTGATCCAGAACGCCATCTATGGCGGTACACTTAATGGTCAGCCACAAATAATCCACCGCTTTATTGGGTTCATGCATAAAATCGGGTGAAGGCAGTTGTGTTTCATTGCCGAGATAATCTGTCAGATGCAAACCTTTTGACAATTTTTCCTTTACGCTTTCCCTGGCCACCATTGCCGCAGTCTGCCCTTGAGCCATTAAAGACCCACACAGATATCCACCAATGAGACCCGCCCCAAACACAAGGTGTTGCGCCATACTATTACCCTATTCAGTTCGACCCGCCACCTGGGCCTTTCGATATTGACTGGGCGTTGTGCCCGACCATCGTTTAAACGCTGTGCGAAAACTTCTCACGTCACTATACCCGAGAATTTGAGAGATAACCTCCAGGGTATAAACACTGGAATAAAGGTAACGGCGGGCTTCACTAAAACGATAGTCATCGGTGAGCACTTGCCAGGAAGAGTCCAGACTTACGAGTCGCCGGCGCAACGTGCGGGCGGCCATATTAAACTGGCGGGCTGCTCGCTCGAGCGTGGGCACCCCCTCTGCCTCTTTGATGTACGCCTTCACCGCCGCGACCAAACCGCGCTCCCCTTTCAGGGTCTCAATGCTGCGACGGCATAAATCGCGGGTCAACTCTGCATACTCCGGCTGGGCATGGGGCAGTTGCCTGGACATTTCCTCACGCCGAAAGTAAATCAGGTTTCTGTGTTGCTCAAAATAAACCGGACAATGAAACACCGCCCGAAAAGGCGCAACAGACTCTGCCTGGCAGGTGTGGGCAAAGTGCACCGAATCGAAGTGAAAGCGCTCACCCACCAACTGATTGATCACTTTGTGAAACGAGGCGAACCAGCTTTCAATTTCCAACGCCTGGGTCAATGCATCTGAGGGGGACGGCTGAACACTCAGGCAAGTCATGTCCTGCCCCCTGTATCTCACATTGGCAAGGGTGACATGGGATGCCCAACTGATTAGCGGCGCAAACTCAACACTGAGCTGCAAGGCCTCCCTCAGCGTATTTGAGGCCGACATGGCAAAACCCAGAACCCCGTAATTGGTTAAATCCAGCTCCTGACCAATGGTGACAGCCAACATGGGGTTCTCGTTGAGCGTGGCGATTCGGGAATAGAGGGCCAGCTCCTCGTCGACAGAAACCCTCAAGGAAGGATCATCAAAGGCCTGAACCGTTAAACCACTGCCTTCCAACAGCGACTCAAAGGTATGCCCCTGCTCATCCATCAGGGCCCGAAGCATCAGCTGTATCTCATGGCTGTGTAGAAGCTTTGGGGCCGATATAAGGCTTTTTTGATTACTTGGGGGCATAAGCGGACTCAACAATGGCCGAAATTATTCCCTCATTGTCCCTTAATGGGGCTGCCTAATCCAGCCCCCCTCCGATAATCTCCACTCTATTAACCCTGCGACGAGCCGCCCAATCGACATTTGGTGCTCCAAGCGCTTAACAAACCCTGGAATTAGTCATGTCAAATCAATATCGCCTAGTCATATCCTGCCCCGATCGCCCGGGTATAGTTTCCGATGTCAGTGGATTTGTGGCGGGCCACGGCGGCAATATCACCGAGGCCAATCAGTATCACGACCCCGCCACGGGCATGTTTTTCATGCGCTATGTGATCGATACCGACGCCCTGCGCATGGACGCAGAGGGTTTCCGGGAAGCGTTTTTACCCGTTGCTGAACGCTACGCCATGAATTGGCACCTCACAGACTCCGCCAAACCCCGCAAGGTGTTGCTGATGGTCAGCAAACTGGACCACTGCCTCACCGACCTGCTCTATCGCTGGAAATGTGGCGACCTGCAATTTGATATTCCCTGCGTGATCTCCAACCACGACGATATGCGCAAATATGTGGAGTGGCACGGCATTACTTATTACCACGTGCCCGTGCCCAAAGAAGACGAAGGCAAGGAAGAAGCCTTCAGGGAGACCGCCGAGATTATCGACAAACACAAACCTGACACCGTGGTATTGGCGCGTTACATGCAAATATTACCGCCCTGGATGTGCGAAAAATATCCCCACCAGGTCATCAACATTCACCACAGTTTTCTACCCTCGTTCATGGGCGCAAAACCCTACCATCAGGCCAAGGAGCGCGGCGTAAAACTCACAGGCGCAACCTGCCACTACGTTACCCCCGACCTGGATGCCGGCCCCATTATCGAACAAGACGTTGCGCGAGTTTCTCACCACGACTCAATTGAAGAGAGCGTACGCCTGGGTAAAGACGTTGAAAAAACCGTGCTCGCAAGAGGGCTGCGCTACCACCTGGAAGACCGGGTGCTGGTGCACAACAACAAGACCATCGTTTTTAATTAAAATTATAAGTCACAGGACCCTAGCCCATGAAAAAATATGATGCCATCGTCATTGGTGCCGGCCACAACGGCCTCACCAGTGCGGCATATCTGGCGAAGTCAGGCCTCGATGTCTTAGTCGTAGAGAAAAATGACTACATCGGCGGCGCCGCCGTCAGTCGTGAAATTCACGAAGGCTGGCTGTATTCCAACTGCTCCTATGTGTGCAGTTTGTTACGCCAATCGATTCACCGCGATCTCAATCTCACCAAACACGGCCTGATGATTGTGCCCTACTCCGGCACCACCAACTTCACCCGTGATGGCAACTACCTGGCCGAGTATGGCGATCACGCGCAACAGTATCGCGAACTCTGTCGCCACTCGGTTCGCGACGCCAATGCCATGCACCGCTTTGAAGCGGACCTGATGCGCTATGCAAAACTCATTCGCCACTTTTTAATGCGCACCCCCGCCGACCCCACATCTTTTAAACCCCGCGATATCAGCGAGTTGATTTTCATGGGTAAAAAGTTTTGGGACATGGGCGAAGATCAAATTTATGAGTTCACTCGTTTCCTGACCATGAGCGCTGCGGATTTCCTCAGCGAATACTTTGAAAATGATTTGATCAAGGCGTTCATGGCAACCAGTAGTATTATTGGTACCGCTCTGGGTGTTTACTCCCCTGGCACCGCCTATGTTTTATTGCACCATGTGATGGGCGACGTAGACGGCGCAGTAGGCTCCTGGGGTCTGGCCCGAGGCGGCATGGGCGCTATTTCGGACGCCATTGCAGGCGCCCTGAAAGAGCACGGCGGCGAGATTCGCATGAACGCTGAAGTGCAGCAAATCCTGATTAAAGACAATACCACTTACGGTGTGGCGCTGGCGAACGGCGACGAAATACACGCACCCATCGTGGTATCGAACCTCGATCCAAAACGCACCTTCACCAAAATCGTCGACAAAAATGATATCCCCGCCGACCTTTACAAGAAGGCCAAGAACTTCAAAATCAGAGGTTCATCCGGCAAGGTCAACATTGCGCTGAACGGCCGGCCGGATTTCCCATCGCTGCCCGAAGGGCACATGTTGCGAAACGGGTCTTTCCAGTTCCTCGACTCACTTGAGCGCATGGAAAAAGCCTACGACTGCTGGAAACATGGACGCTGGTCTGACGATCCTTTTATCGAAATGACCCAGTCCTCTGTTTGGGACCCAACCATGGCGGCACCGGGCAACTACTTTGTCTCTTGTTTTATTCAATATTGCCCAGCCGATATTGAAGGTGGCTGGACACCTGAAAAACGCGAGGCCTTTGGCGAAACGGTGGTTGATCAGATTTCACAATACAGCCCCAACTTCCGCGATCTGATTGTTCACAAAGAAGTGCGCACTCCGTTTGAAATTGAACAGGAAGTTGGCCTGACTGAGGGCAATATCTTCCAGGGTGAACTGACCCTGGATCAGCTGATGTTCAACCGCCCCTTCCCCGGCTACTCCCAATACCGGGGGCCAGCCAAAGGAATGTATCTCTGTGGCTCGGGCTCTCACCCGGGAGGCGGCGTTTCTGCGGCCTGCGGTGCAAACTCTGCCCGCGAAATTCTGATGGACCTCAAACGACCTAACATTGTGCCGGAGGATGACGGCGATGAGTAAGCAATACGATGCCATAATCATTGGCGCCGGCCATAACGGCCTGGCCTGTGCGGGCTATCTTGCCCGCGACAATAAAAAAGTACTGGTCCTTGAAGCCAATAACTTTATCGGCGGCATGGCCGCTACCAGAGAGTTTGCACCGGGCTTTCACGCCTCGGTTGCACACACCCTGCCTCAGGGACAAAGTGCATTAATCAGCGACTTGTCTTTGAAAAAACACGGCTTTGAGCTGGCTGCAAAAAACCTTGATACCACGGCCCTAGACGGAGAAGGTAATGCAATTACCTTTAACGGAAAAAGCGTAAAAGGTGTTGATGCCAACGATCAAAAATCCTATGGGGAATATCAGTCACTGCTGAAAAAGTTTGCCAAGGTGCTTAAACCCACCTGGAACAAACGCGCGCCCCGTATTGGTGGCGGTGAAATCAAGGACATGATCACGTTTGCCAAGTTTGGCTGGGATGTTCGCACACTGGGTAGAGACACCATGCGGGAGTTTACCCGGATGATATTTTTGCCCGCCCAAGACATGATGGATGAACATTTTGATAACCCCCTGCTAAAGGCGGGCCTGAGCTGGGATTACAATGTCGGCAATATACTGGCACCCCGCTCTCCCAATAACGCGGTTCTCAATCAACTGCTCAAGTTGTCTGGAGATGTCTCCGGTCACGGCGGACTCCCCCTCCCTAAGGGTGGAATGGGCAGCTTTGTTAATGCCCTGGCTAACTCAGCCAAAACATCGGGTACAGAAATTCGTTTAAACACCCGGGTTAAACGGGTTGTTATAGAGAACCATGTTGCCGTTGGTGTTGAACTGGAGGATGGTGAAATTATTCACGCCAAACGCATCATCTCCAATGCAGACCCCAAAACTAGTTTCTTGAAGTTGCTCGGTGCCGCAAACCTGGAGATACAGTTTACCAACCGTATCAATCGCCTCAGAACGGAAGGTTTAGTGGCGAAAGTCCATTTGGCCCTCAATGCCCTGCCAAACTTTAAAGGCATGACAAAACCCGAAGGCCGAATGATCCTGGCGCCCAGCATGCAATATATTGAAAATGCCTACGATCAATCCAAGTACCGGTCCTACGCTGAAGACCTGCCAATGGAAGTTGTTATTCCAACCTTACACGACAAAACCTTGGCCGCTGAAGGCAAACACGTTCTGTCCGCAACCATTCAGTATGCTCCTCGTGACGTAGAGGGTGGCTGGGACAAACATCGCGACAGCTTCATGAAAAACGTGATCGCAACACTCGAAAAGTTTGCCCCGGGTATTGGCGACTGCATTGAAGCCAGCGAGTTGCTGACCCCCGCCGACCTTGAACAACAATTCAACGTAGAGGGTGGCCACTGGCACCACGGTGAGTTTGCCATCGACAGCTGGTGGATGAACCGCCCCACCTACGGCGCATCACAATCCAAGACCCCGGTCAGTGGGTTTTATTTATGTGGCGCGGGCTCTCACCCCGGCGGAGGCATAATGGGCGCCGCTGGCGCCAATGCCGCCCGGGCCATTATTGCGGAGGACAAATAATGGTACATCAAGCCAAATTACAATCTTCGGAAAACATCAATCACATTGAGCTGAAGCTCTTGAAGTCACCTTTCCATGAAAGGACCGAGGCCTTAAACCTGAATCGCGCCTGGGAAGACTGGAGCGGCTATGCCTCTGCGCTTCATTACAAATGTTCAAACCTTGAATACTTTGCCACACGAAATACCTGTGCAGTGTTTGATGTTTCGCCCATGTGCAAATACCGGTTCCGCGGCAAAGATGCCGAGGCAATGCTGAATCGCATGGTGACACGCGATGTCGCCAAGCAGGGTTTAAATCGGGTTTGTTACAATGTGTGGTGTACGGACCGGGGACGAGTCATTGATGATGGCACCTTGTTCCGCTTCGCAGAAGATGACTTTATGTTGTGTTGTGCCGAACCCGGCCTGGATTGGTTTTTGTTATCCGCCGTGGGTTTTGACGTGACCATTGAAGATCAAAGTGACTCACTTGCGTCACTGGCACTGCAGGGGCCAACTTCCTGTGCGCTACTAAAAGCGATGGGCATCTCTGGTGTTGAAAACCTGAAACCTTTTGATATCGGCCGCTACCCCTATGCCGGTGGTGAGCTGATGGTTTCCCGCACGGGTTTCACCGGTGATCTTGGTTATGAGCTCTGGGTAGAGCCCGACTTGGCTCTCCCGCTCTGGGACGATCTTTTCAGCACGGGTGCCAACTACGGCATTCAACCCATGGGCACTGAATCACTGGACCTTGCACGTTTGGAAGCAGGCTTCATTAGCCCCATGGTTGAATTTCACGGCGCCCTGCACACGGTGGATCTCGGCCATGACCACTCCCCCTTCGAACTGGGCCTGGGCTGGTTGGTAAACTTCAAAAAAGCCCACTTCAATGGCCGCGAAGCACTACTGCTGGAAAAAGAGAAAGGCTCCAAGTATCGCTTATTAAAGCTGGATATCGAAGGCAATAAACCAGCGGAAAATAGTATTCTTTACAGCAACAAAAAATGCACCAAAGAAATTGGTTATGTCACCTCGGCCATGTGGTCTCCAGTGGTTAAAGCCAACATCGCTTTAGCGCTGGTAGAAAGCCGATATGCAGACGGTGATATCTACGCGGAGGTCTACCACCAGAAGGAACTGCGCTGGCAGCGAAAAGTGTCTCAATGCACGATAAAAACCAAACCTTTCTGGGCACCCGAGCGGGCCAAGCTCACACCACCTAACGACGTGTGATTCGTTTGATCGAAAGCTGAAGAAGAGAAACGGGGCGTTAATCGCCCCGTTTTTTTTGTTTAATACGTATCATGGATTCCAGCGGCTTCGAATGAAATTCACGCCGGTATAGAACGGTGACCACTACTGCGACCGAGATAGCAAATAACCAGGGGCTGACAAACCAGGTTAAAACCGCTGTGGCGAAGTAGTAGGAGCGCAGGCCATAATTGTAACTGTGGGCCGCTTGATCACTCACTTTGGCCACATATAATGCGAACTCTTCTCGAGTCGCCTCATCAACAGTAACATCATCGTGCAGTGGCGCAGAACCCACCAAAATATTACAAAATCCGTACTGTCGCATAGACCAGGTGAAGGTAAAAAAAGCGTAAACAAAGATCAGTGTCAGCACTAAAAACTTTAGCTGTGTCGTTAGGGGATCATCGGTGATGGTAATAGGCAAATGCTCGAGCATGGTAAAACCGCTGCCTGTCGTTGTTAACACCGTTAATATACCTGCGAGAATCAACATGGTAGTCGAAGCAAAAAAATTAACGCTGCGCTCGAGGTTGGCCAGTAGCGAAGCGTCCCCCACTCGAATATCGCGGGCCAGCATGGATCGCATCCAATCAATGCGGTATTCGTGTAACAACGACGACAAAGAGTGCGTTTTTTTAGCCATTCTTTTTGCAAACTGAGAATACCCCAACCAGCAACAGACAAACCACACGCCCGCAATAAGATTGAGCCAATCATTCTCGTTTAAGCTGACCTGCGACACCGAACTCTCCTCTATGACTTGATAATTTGCACTATGCCCCTAACATACGGACTATGCAAACCACACGCCCACGCTGCTCACAGTGCCTTCGCCCTTTACGAACCTGCATTTGTCACCTGGCGGTGCCGATTGAGAATGCCATCGAAGTGGTGATTTTGCAGCATCCGCAGGAACAATTTCAGGCCAAGGGCACGGCCAAGCTATTAGACCTTTGTTTAAAAAATAGCCACCTGGAAATCGGGGAGACCTTTGAGCCAGCGCTGCTCGATAGCTTGACCTGCCCCACTAAGACGACGCTGCTCTTGTTTCCGAATGATGAAAGTCAGACAGAGGCTAACGCCGGCAACGTTGAGCCACTACAATGCCCACCTGATAAACTGCGGCTGATTGTGATCGACGGCACCTGGAGAAAGGCCCGAAAGATGATGCACCTGAACCCTGCTCTGGCTCAGCTACCGCGCCTGAGCATTGCGCAGAGGGATTCGCAATATCTCATTCGGAAAACACCTAAAGCCGGTCAACTGTCTACTCTGGAGGCGGCCTACTGGGCCCTTGAGGAATTGGGCGAGCCCCACCCCGACTTGCTGAACAGCTTCAAGGCATTAATGACAATGCACATGAAATTCCGACCACCCTCTCACACCGAATGACCCCAAGGGGTAGAACAGCTACAATAAGCCGCAAGTTACCCGATTCATCCTTAGAGGCATACATGTCCAATAATCAGACACCCTCCGCATTCGAAAGGTTGCGCAGCCACCCTATCGACTCCCTCAACGTGACCGTTGAAGAATACCGACACAGAAAAACCGGCGCCCAACATATCCATATTGCCGCCGACAACCCGGAAAACGTCTTTTTAGTCGCACTGCGTACCGTGCCCCACGACTCTACCGGTGTGGCACACATTCTGGAACACACCGCCTTGTGTGGCAGTGAAAAATACCCGGTACGAGACCCG
>CAJWCA010000131.1 GCA_913020395.1 uncultured Cellvibrionales bacterium
GTTATCGATTTACTTCGACAGCGACCCGGCTTTATGGCTAAACTCAAGCGGCCTCGCCCTGCTGGTAGGTTATGCGCTTTTTCTCAGCACCGGCCCCGGCTCCCTGGAGCGCTTCAAACTGCGGTTCTGGGAATCCTTCAGACTGTTTATGTGCCCTTTTCTAGTCTCCAGCTTCTCAGCGCTGGTTAAAGGCAAAGGGTTTATACTGCTGTTTTCATCCCAGCTGTACGACAATCTGCTCGGCATCGCTTTTTGCATGAGTTTTTTATTGCTTGTGCAACTATGCTCATTTTGTTATCAAAACAAGGCCTTCAATAAATTCAAGCCGGTAAAAACACGGCAATAATTATGACAACAAAACCTACGTCCAAACGCAACTCGCCACCTCGCCAATTACATGTCGCAGCAATTGAGGACTTGAGTCCTCATATGCGAAGAATAAGTTTCGAAAGCAAGGACCTCAGCACTTTTCCTCATGACATCGATAGCGGTTACGTCAAATTGCTACTCGACCACGAGGGCGAGCTCGTCCGTAGAACCTACACTGTACGCACATTTAATCCAACCACACTTACACTGGATATCGATTTTGTCTTACACGGCGACGAAGGTCCCGCCTCAGCATGGGCATCCACTGCAAAGCCAGGCAGCACCTTGGACATAATGGGGCCTGGCCCAAAAAAGCTGGTCGATTTTTCCGCTGACTGGTTTCTGATGGCCGGCGACATCACTGCCCTGCCAGCGCTCAGCGTCAATATCGAACAGCTACCTGCAGACGCTCGCGGCTATCTTGCCATCGAAATCCCGACCGAAGAAGACAAACAGTCCCTGCCCTTTCCCGAGGCCTTTGAAGTTCATTGGGTCATCAACCCAAAGGCGAGCAAGGAACACTTTCCTTTGCTAGAAAAGATTAAAGAATTCAAGTTTCTGGCCGGCACGCCTTCTATGTGGGTGGCGGGAGAATTTCATAGCACTCGCGCCATTCGTCGCTATCTCAAACAGGAAAGAGGCGTTCAGCGCGGCGAGCTTTATGCCAGCAGCTACTGGCATATTGGGCTCACCGAAGATCGTCACAAAGTTAAAAAGGCCGAAAGCCAAGACTAATAGACAAGGGGATCGGCCCTTTATCTCCGCAGATCAAACTTGCTCTTCTTCCGGATAGCGACCCAATGCGAGAAACAGCGCAATGGCCAATATCAGCAATACGACAGAGACCATTAGAACAACTGAGTAACCGCCAAAAGCTTGCGCCATCGCGCCAAAAAACGGCGGCGCAACACCTGCACCGACAGTAAAAAAGGCGATAATCGCGCCGAAAATAGCGACATAGTGGGCAGCACCAAAGAACTTGCTTGTCAGGTAAGCCAGTAAATCCAGTTCTGCTCCAGCTGCCAAACCAATTAAAATGCCAATAACTATGCCCATAGCAAAACTTATGTCAACGTTGATCAACAACAAGAGACCGACTGTGGGCAACACAAAAAATCCGGCCGCGACGCCTGGTGCCCAAAAACGATCAACCAGCACGCCAACCATGACGCGACCCGCAATCACTGTCAGGCCCATAACTGCGGCAATCGCTGCAATCGAACTGCGCTCTAAACCTTTTTCAGTCATGATGCGTTCAAAGTTCGACAGGAGGCCCGCAATCACAAGAACGGTCACCAAGAGCACTGCACCAAGAATCCAGAAGCGGCCCGTCTTCATAGCCTCAGCACGCGTAAGGCCCCAGACTGGACTCTGCTGCTCTTGGCTCGCATCGCCCTGCTCCACTGCTGCTTGTGCTTTCTCCTTAAACATAAAAAAGACAATCGGTAAGGATACTAACAATGCTCCGATACCAATGGCGCGGTAGCCTATTCGCCAACCGTAGTTGGCGATAAGAAATTCAACCAAGGGCGGCAGAATAAATGCACCCAGACCAGTACCTGCCATCGTGATACCGATGGCCTTCCCCCGATGTTTCGAGAACCAGGCATTGAGCACGCCGGTCCAGACAATAGGCAGCGATCCCGCGCCAAGAATAGCGAGCAGCGCCCAACTGACATACCAAAATAGCAGTGAGCCGGTGTTAAACGAAAGCAAGACATAGGCGCAGGAATGGCCAACAAGACCGACGATGCCAACTGTCCGCAGCCCGGCTCGTGCAGCATAGGAACCAACAATGGGGCCGGTGAGCAGACCGAAACACATCATCACTGTATAACTTAGAAAAAACTGTGTAGGCGTCCAGCCAAATTCGGCACTGACCGGGCCGACAAAAAATCCTTGTGAATAATTTGTCAGGGTAAAGATACCGCACATCATGCCTATAGTCGCCGCAAACAGAGACTTCCAACCTTCCTTAAACTCATTCATCTATATTTACACCCATTCTTATTGTGTCAGGTCTGGTAATGCGGATGGACTCGCCCACTTCAATGGTCATCAAGTCTTCAGCGACAACAAAGTCCCCCGCCCAAGTACTGCGAATTTCCTTATTGAGTTGGGGAAGCTTTTTCGGTTCATTGTCTAAATGAGTTAATACCCCCAAGCGCGTTTTTGTTTTTGTAAACACCCGGCCGACATCCGGTGCCAGGGTATGCAATGCGACAATGTCATCAGCCACTTCGGGCTCAAAAGTACTGCGAACGAAATGTTCCAAAGCCGGTGACATCACCTCGTGAATCACTACGTCCGCCTCGGCACTGTGGCGAATTAGGTTCTCGGAATAAGCCGTATCTCCCGAGACAACCACGCTGTATTCACCTACATCAACTCGGTAACCAAATGCCGGGGCAACCACATGATGATCAACAATAAAGGGGGTTACCGTAAGCTTTCCTATAGTAATAGGCTTATTATCCATAACCTCTGTAGCAATATAGTTCAAGGACTCGCGGTCCGCAGAATATTTCTGCCGGTCAGCACGAAAGACAACATCCTCCTCGAAAGCCAGTCGCAAATGACGCATAAAGGTTTCGGCTTGAGCGGGCCCGTAAACACGAAGATTGTCCTTGCGACCTAAATTCCAGCCATTCATATACAAATCGGGAACCCCTACGGTGTGGTCTGAATGCATATGGGTCAGGAAGAGATGTGAAGTCTCGCGCAGATAAGCGGGCCCCAGATTCCAGAGGTGGTGCGCGCAGGCCCTGCCACAGTCGAACAAGAGTTTGGTATCCCCTGACTCAATCACAATGCCTTGGCCAAATTGTCGTTTGTTGGGAACCGGGGTGCCGGTACCTAAAAAGGTAATTTTAATCGCAGGCTCAGCCCTTGATTCCTCGACCGGGTTCTTCGCTGTTTTTTCTGACCCGGCATCCTGAGCTACCTTGCGCAGCTGCATAGCGCTACTCAGATAGTAATTTCTCGCCGTCGCTGTCAAAATATTATCAGCCAGATTTTCCAAGGCTTGCGCTTTGTAAAGGTGAGCAGGTTTATTGCCCGGCTCAAGAGCTAAAATATAATCACATAGCTGAGCTGCCCATTGATAGTCTTCAGCTTCAATTGCATCCTTGGCCAAGCGGGACAGTCCCGCCACGCCGCCTGATATCCGGCCGATACGCTCCGCCTCCTCCCGATCCCCCAGAGGAAACAAATTTGTCGCATTACCATCAAACCAGCCGAGATAGCCGCTAAAAATTGCTCTGATGGCCCACTCGGGGTTACCGTAATAGGGGCGCAAATAATCCAGCGACTGGTACTTCTCAGGAAGCACCACATACTCCACCAGTTGCGCAGGCGTCATTCCCTTGTTGATGCCTTCTACAGTTTTATTAAACAAAAAATCGATAGCAGACTTGAAATTAGTCAGCGTTTCGTTGACCGCTTTCTCACCAACAATCGGGCGGGTATGGCCGCCCACTACCGCGCTGGGTCGCTCCTGCAAAATTTTATCGATAGCCTTGGCCCAGGCTCTTATGTCACGATATGGGGTGCCGCGAAGTGCATACAAATTGGGCCATGACTTATAGAAGTTATCACCTGAAAATACCACACGCTCAGCGGGGAAATTTATATACAAGTGATCATGTGTTTCTCCCGTCGCCGCGACGAGAACCAGCTCCAGACCCGCGACTGTCAAAGTCCGCCGTTGACGTTTCAGAAAATGTGTCGGTGCTACTTTGTGGTCCGCAGAAAAAACGCCACCTTTGCGCTTGGGCCAATACGCTTTGGCAATACCATTGTTGATTCGTTGTTTTGGCAACAATGCGAAACCGGCCTGCATCGCTCCCCGACGTTTTTGAATCAGTACCCCAGCGTCTTCTAAAGTATGTTGCTCATGCCCAAAACCCTCACGAGCCCATATTTGAACATCAGGAGAATCAAGAAATGCGACAGCACCGTGAGTATGATCCCCGTGCCCATGCGTAAAAATAATCGCCTTGACTGGTTTATCACTGATTTTTCGAAAATCGGCTCGTATGGTTTTGGCAATTGCGGCATCAACACCGGTATCAACGATCACAAGCCCTTCCGGACCTACAATCATACTAACGGGGGACACCGCATAACCGACTGCCGTATAGACACTTTCCGAAACCTGGATAATATCTTTTTCGAATTCCGCATTGCGGCTGATCAGTTGTTGAGTCGCAAGCGATTCTACAACATCGGCGGTGACAGCACTGCTCACTAGCCAAAACATCCCTGCAAAGGCAAGCGAACATATCTTAGCAAATAGATTCATTCCTAAATTTTCCTGTTAAAAAGAGCTAAAAATCCAGCCCGAATGAAATACCGTAAGTACGCGTTGAGGCATTACTCACTCTGCATATTACAGTCTGGTTAATGTCTCGTCTCGCATCCGTTGTACCGCGCAGTATCCCATTACCATCGTTAACCAGTACTTGGCCACAATAGTGCTCGTCGGTAAGGTTGTTGCCATAAATCGACACAGCGTACTTTTGGTCCTCACCAAAGCGATAAGTCATATTGGCATTGAGCAGTGTGAAAGCTTCAACAGTAAGCTGATCGACAACGTCGCTATTACCGTTAGTCGCTGTAGATTTCACCTGATCACCGGTGTGAGTAATATTCGCGGTCAAGGTCAGGCCATTACCGTCTGCAAGCGCAATATCTTGTGAAGCAAGAAGGTTAAAGGATAAATCTGGCGCACTCGCTAACTCAGCACCTTTAAAAAAACCACTGTCGCCGACCTTGGTCACTTCGGTATCCAATACTGACAATCCCGCCTGCAAGAAAAGGCCATTGTCGCCACCGTATTTAATATTCGCATCAAAGCCGGTAATTTCAGATTCTGGCGCATTGTCTAACACAGGATTGCCACTGGCCGTAATAAATTGCTGGAGATTTTCATAGGTGTAGAAAAACATCGCAGCGTCGAATTGAATTTGGTTCTCCCAAAAAGTCCCCTTGTAACCGATTTCCCAAACATCCAGAGATTCGGGTTCAAGTCGTGTTTCATCCAGGGAGGAAAGCACATTAGCCAAGGGCACAATCGCGTAGACAGGCCGAGTATCCAGAGCCGAGCCCTTAAAGCCTCTAGATGTACTGGCGTAGAGTAAAGAATCCTCAGTTACGGCCCAATCCAGCTTGATCGTATACCCCACGTCTTCGTTAGCCAGTGTTTGTGAAATCTGTCTGGCGATTTCAAAGCCATTACTATCAAACTCCGGGCTGCCAGGGTTTTGGGCGGCAGCCAGAGCATTGATATCTTCCGCAAAAAACAGCGCATGAGAATCTATGCCGGCAACGCTGGGAGAAGAAGGCAGATAGTCACCGGTGATCTCCTCATCGGAGTAGCGAATACCCGCGGTGAGCGTTAGCACCTCACTAAAGTCGTATTCGCCTTGATAGTAAATGCCCAGATTTTCCTTGCTGTGGTCCAGCTGAACATTAGGAATTTGAGCACCGTTTCGAAATGCGCCCCGCGCGCCTCGAAGCCCCGTGTAGGATTCAGCATCTTCTTTTAGGTAATACACACCTGCAATCCAGCGGTAGCCTTCCTCGCCTGTCGAAATTAAGCGCAGCTCCTGCTGAAAAGTATCGCGATCATCCTGTTGGTAGGACTGCAAACCCAGGGTATCACTGCCATCGTTATCGTTAGCGTTTTTGTAGTCGAGATTGTCCCAAGAGGTGATGGAATTAAAGCTTGCCCACTCAAGCTCGTAGTCAAATTTTAGATAAAAGCCCTTCGTGGACAAATCCTCGAAGCCAATATCCTGTGCAGTCAGATTCCAATCCCCGATCGATGGGTCCGAAGCGGCTTCGCCAGTGCTGCCACCATCGCGCCCCAGACAATTAGTATCATCTTCAAAGTCGATTGCGCCCAGTGGTGCCTCACTACAAAGACCACCGGAGCCATCGGCGGAACGTGTGCCTACTGCCTTCACAACGGTACTGTTATTGGCGCTACTCAAGGCATGAATATTAAAGGTCACCGAAGCTTCATCCGTCGGCTGCCAGAGCAGTGTCGCACGTCCGGTTTTGGTATCGTCATCACCGTAGCGTTGGCCATTGCTGATCGACTTGTATGCCCCGTCGTCACTAATCGTTTGTAAGGCCACGCGCGCAGCCAGAGTCTCGGAAATATCGAAACCAAACGCAAAATCCGTTTCTATGTGACCGTAGTTACCCAGCTTTACACCCACATTGCCTTGGGTACCGGCGCCAATTTCTGGTTTTTTACTGATGTAATTTACCGCACCACCAGTAGTATTGAGGCCAAACAAAGTATTTTGAGGTCCTTTCAATACTTCTACACGCTCCATATCAAACAGGGCCGCCTTGGCGTGAAAACCACTGGTCAGGGTAACACCATCGAAATACTGTCCGACGGCGGAGGCTGCCGTTAAGTGGACGTCATTGGTCCCGACACCACGTAAGAAATAGCTCTTGTTTGAACCCGCCTGAGACCCGGCGGAAAGCCCGGGGGTGATATTGACCAGGTCACTGGCATTGCTAACACCCAAAGTTTTCAAGGTGTCGCCGGTAAAGGCATTGACCGCAATGGGTACATCTTGAAGTGATTCAGAACGCTTTTGGGCGGTGAC
Organism: uncultured Cellvibrionales bacterium; assembly: GCA_913020395.1. GTDB lineage: Bacteria > Pseudomonadota > Gammaproteobacteria > Pseudomonadales > Cellvibrionaceae > CAJWCA01. Next base: position 6,999 of record CAJWCA010000131.1, read on the forward strand.
GACCACCTCTTCCAATTCTGCATAAACTGAGGCATGAGCACTTAACAACAGAGCGCCTGAGACCAGAATTGTCGGGATTTTTTGCTTAGCTTTCTCGTTCATCATTACTCATCCTGTTTTTATATTTTTGATGGGCTGTATCGCAATTGGCATTCAAACAAATTGAACTATAAGACAACGCTCGAAAATGAAAATAGGACAATAACTGCACTGACTGTTCGCAAAATACGCTCAATCTTGAAAGGCCTTGTTATTGCGGGCTTATGGCTATGACGGCGGGGCCTTTGGCCTAGCCTGAGATTATGGCGACAGGATGCGGGAGCTATTGTGCTCAATTCAGCCTATAATATTGGCAGCTGCAAAGCGATTCTCACCAGCAGATGAGTAGAGGCGGAACCTTGAACGAACTAGATTGCATACGCGCATTTGTCAGAGTGGTAGAAGCCGGCAGTTTCTCCGAAGCGGCAAGGCAGACCGGCACCGTCAAATCTGTTATCACCAAGCGGATTAACCAGCTAGAGGAATACCTTGAACTTCAATTGCTACAGCGCTCAACACGGCGACTGACGATCACTGATGGTGGTGCAGATTTCTATGAAAGAAGTGTGCTGATACTGTCGGAACTGGATCAAGCTAAGGCGGCGGTGAGTTCAGTTGAGTGGGGTTTGACTGGGAGGTTCAGAGTGAGCTGTATATCCTCCGTCACAGCGGCATTTCTGGCGGATGATCTCTGTGAATTTCAGCTGGAACACCCTGACCTGCGGGTTGAATTACAACAACACGACCGCTTTTGCGACCCGGTTCAGGAGGGCTTCGATGTTTGCCTGCAACCCTCGCGAGACCCGGGGGGGACGCTGGAGAAAGTGGATATCCTACCCCTACAAAGGCTAGTGGTCGCCACACCGGAATACATTAAAAACCACGGCGAGCTCCTCACTGCCGAAGACTTAAAAAAACACAGTATTGCTCATAACAATCATGTACAACCGGATTGCTCCATCAATTTCGTGAGTGATGGTGAGTCTCATGCCGTCACCATGGAACCTCATATATCAACCAACACAATATGGTTGCTGAGAGCCGCGGTCTTGAGCAATCACTATATGGCAATTATGCCTGCATTTTTTATCGAAAAAGAACTGACTTCCGGACAAATGGTGCCGGTATCAGCGAAACTCAGGGCATCGCGAACACAGTTCTCTGCCTTTCATCGGCGCTCCTCATTTGTGCCGATGAAAGTCAGAATATTTATTAATTTCTTACGTCGAAAATATGGCGAGTCGCCACCCTGGGAACATCGCATCCTGGAACAGTGTCCACAGCTCCAGGCGGCGATGAGGCCCGACCTCGCAGAGAATATGCTGAAATAGGCGGCCTTAGTCCGTCTGGATAGTGACCCACTTCAGTTCGGTAAAGGCCTCAAGATCCGCCTCTGTCCCCTCTCTTCCGAAGCCACTGTCACCGACACCACCAAAGGGCACATGCGCCTCGTCGGTTATCGATGGGCTGTTAATGTGCACCATGCCCGCCTCAATGCCTTTAGCGTATGCCATCGCTCGATGGATGTTGCTGGTGTAAATCGCAGAGCTGAGACCGTAGTTACTATCGTTAGCCTCCTTCATCACTTCATCAAAGTCGCTGAAGATGTAAACACAGACCACCGGTCCAAAGGTTTCTTCTCTAAACGCTTTCATCTCAGCATTGACATTAAGAAGCACTGTGGCGGCGCAACGATTGCCGTCCCAGGTGCCACCTGTGGCCACGGACGCACCCTTTTCCCTAGCGTCTTCGATATGCAATTTTATGCGCTGCCGCTGACGCTCACTGATCACCGGGCCGATAATGGTATCCGGATCATTGAGATCTCCCATCCCGAGATTGCTGACAACCTTTACATACATTTCAACAAAGGCCGGGAAGACCTTCTCATGCACATAAACACGGCTTGAACTGACACAGGCCTGACCCTGGTGCATAAACACACCGCGGACCGCACCTTGGACGGCATCTTTTAGATTGGCATCGTCCATAATAACAAGCGGATTCTTGCCGCCCAGCTCTAGTGTCACGTGTTTATTGTTGATCGCACAAAGCTGCTGAATGTGTTTACCAACCACCGTTGAGCCTGTAAAGGTCACCGATTTTATCAGCGGATGAGCGGTTAAACAGTCACCGATCTTGTAACCATTTCCCGTTACCACGTTGAGCGCATTACTGGGAAAGCCTGCGTCTTTCAAAAGTTCAGCAAATTTTAAGGCCAGCACCGGGTGCTCCTCGGAAGGCAATAAGACCGCCGTACTACCCGTGGCGAGGGCGTTGGCGCACAGTCGGCTGGCTTTGATCAAAGGCACATTAAATGGCGTAATCACTGCGACTACGCCGCGTGGCGCCCGCCAGGTCATACTAATGCGGCCGGGATAATCCGAGGGCAAGGTTTTGCCACTGACCTGTCTCACGATACCGACAGCGGCACGAATAAAACCGATTGATTTGTTGGTTTCAAACTCGGCCTTTCTTCGAGTCGAGCCGCCCTCGTTGATCAAGATGGCAATGAATTCTTCTTTGCGCTGCTCCAATAGTTCAGCCGCTTTGCAAAGCCAAGCTTCCCTTTCGGTCGTCGTGGTTTCTTTGTAAGCAAGAAACGCCGCATGAGCCTCTCGAACGGCTCGGTCGATATCGTCAGCCGTGCCGTCTGCGACCTCGGCATAAAGGCTGTCATCCAAGGGGTTCAAGGACTTCAGAACACCACCATCACTGGCTGGGACTGATTCATTTGCTATCCAGTGGCCCATGACCATCGCGTCTTCTGCCATGTTATTGTCCTCTCATCGTGTCAATCTCTCGGTAGTAGCATTTTGATATGAGCAGTTCTCAGCCTCGACCACTCAAGCACTAATTATTTTTTTAACTTCCGGCCAGCTTTGACTGCCAAAGGTCAACAGGTCGTCGGTAAGATCCTGCGGACACCAATCCAGGATGGCAGACTTGAATGTCGGCTCTGCCTGAATCCGCACCCACCAATCAGCAAGATACGGCAGACTGTCTTCCCACCACGCACTCATGCCCAGCATGGCCACTCGGTTGACGTAAGGCGTCAGAGATACATCTGCCAGACCAAAAGCCTCTCCCGCCAACCACTTGTGTTGTTGTAAGTCTTCATTCATTTGTTTTAGATATTTATCGTACAACCGTACTTTGTCCGCAACGCCAGGCGCCTCAAAGCCATATTTTACAATCTGTTTTTTGTAATCTGCCCAGCCGACAGTTACCGAATGATCCGGCGTGCTTGCTAGAAATTCGGCCAGCGCTTCTTCACTCATATTTTTTTTCACGATATGGCGATGAGAACTGGCAAAGGTCAAAGTGCCACACGCCGGGTGCAAGAGTTCGTCAAGCGCCTTGGTCCAGTAACGTGTTTTAACATATTCAAGGGGATTATCCGGGGTCAAGTTCTTGCCAGGAAAAGCCAGGTCAAGATATTCCATTATCACGGTTGATTCGTTAATAATGTTGCCATCGTGAACCAAACTCGGCACTACAGACTTGGGATTAATCTTGGCGTATTCAGGGGTGAACTGCTCACCTTTAAGAATATCGATATAGTGCGTTTCAAAATCCAGCTCTTTCAAAACCATTGCCCAACGCACTTTGGCAGCACAGACGGACGAGCCGTGATGATACAATTCAAGCATTATCTTGTCCTTTCAGAAATATTTCGGTGTGGGCGCAAAACCCCTCGACAGGTTCAAACAGTTGTCAGCGTGTCCGCTAAAAAGTTGGGCACCATTCCAGTACACCTTTTTTAAAGCTGTCCCGCTCTCTCAATCGGCCTGCCCAAGCTTGCACCGCCGGATATCGATCAAAATCATAACCCGCACCCGCCAAGGTAAAGTGCAGCGGCACCCAGGTGATGTCGGCCAAGGTGAATTGATCTCCGACGAGCCAGTCGCTATCCAGGAGGATGGCATTAGCCTTTTCAAAGAAACTATCCAGCGTCTTTTCTGCCTCCACGGCTTCTTCTTGCGAGATCCCTGCGCTGCAATTTCGATGGAACTGGATGAGCTCTTCGTTGGTTTGTAGCTTTTCGTAGGCTTTCTTTTGCTCTTCAGACTGTGTCATTTTGCCTTGCATTTTGTGGTAATAGATATAGGTTTTGACGCCAGTTACATGAATCTCTACCGCGGATTTCAACCACCAATACATCCTTTCCAGATCTTGCTCAATCGCTGGTCGAAGTTGCGGCTCCGTAAAGGTCTGATCGATATAATCTATAATGTCATCCGACTCAATGATAACTACACCATCATGTACAAGTGTCGGCACGACGCCATTGGGGTTGATACCAAAATACTCCGGCGTGATATGTTCTTTTTTAGTGATATCCAGATGGTGACTTTCCCAGGGAAGATTTTTTTCTTCCAGTACCATACGCACTCTCATCGCGCAGTTAGAAAGCGCCGCATGATAAAGGTGTAGACCTTTAAACGTTGTCACTTCTTTATTAGACGGCGTAATTATGCCCATATTTGTTTCACCTTATCGCTTTTCAGGTAGATACTTAGGCGGAGCCTCTCGGCGGCCTGCCCTGTTTTTCGGCAATGAAATTGACATAATCCAAGAGTGCCTTGGGTGCGGTTCGGGCAAAGGCATTTGACCCGATCCAGGCTGCAAAGACCTTTGATTGCGCATCAATGAGGAAGGTGGCCGGCTCACAGAACACAGGCATTTCTTCATCTTTGACCTGATTTGAAATAAATACGCCCAACTCTCTGGCGCTGCTTATCGGCATTTCATAACCCAGAACAAGATTGCTTAGACCCAATTCAGCCGCAGTGGATTCCGCCCGCACTTGAGTATCGGCACTCACTGCCAAGACACTGACACCC
>CAJWCA010000132.1 GCA_913020395.1 uncultured Cellvibrionales bacterium
GTGTAAGAGTGGGGCTGGCTCGATCACTAAGTACCTCCGTCCATTGCCAATATTCTTTGCGCGGCGTTGCGACCTGGCACGCCACTGATACCACCTCCGGGGTGGGCTGATGCGCCACAGAGAAACAAACCGTCAATCGGTGTATTGTATTGGGCAGTGCCGTGAATGGGTCTCATCATAAATGACTGGTCAATGGTCAACTCACCATGGTGCCAGTGACCGCCCTTCACGTGATACTGGGTTTCAATATCCAATGGGGTGAGCAGTTCGCGAGCCACAATCGCATTCGACAAACCGGGAGCATAGCGCTCGATGGCTGCAATAATTTTGTCGGTAAAAATACTGCGCGCCTCGTCCCAGCCCTTCTTCAAACTATAGGGTGCAAAAGAGGCGGAAATTGACATTACGTGGTGCCCTTCAGGTGCGAGCGTTGGGTCGGCGATTGAGGGAATAGTTATTTCCAGTATCGGGTGCTCGGAAAACTCACCGTATTTGGCATGGTTAAATGCATGTTCTACATAACGCATATCAGGCGCAATAAGTAAACGCTGCCCCATTTGAAGCTCTGTCAGTCCCGTGATGGTAGGCAATGCGTTTAAACCCAGGTGCAGTTTTGCCACATTGCCATTGGTACGTGTTGTATGAATACGTTTTGCAAACATGGCATCCAATTCTGAGGTGCCCGCCAAGTCCAAAAATGTGGTTTTTGCGTCTGCATTTGATACCACCACATCGGCTTTGTGCTCTTCTCCCGACTCAAGCTGAACACCACAAGCCCTGCCTTCCTGTATCAGGATCTTGTCTACTTTGGCATCGGTCAAAATAAGCACTCCGGCTTCTCTAGCCGCATTTTCCAGAGCCCGTGAAAGCTGCCCCATACCACCTGGTGGTAAACTATTTGCACTGTGGGTTTCCCCCCATAAGCGCTGTAAATAAGTCAGTACGGTGGTCGGCGTGCGAGGCCCCATGTGATGCCCCATCACCGCATCGACTGCAATCGCCGCTTTTAACAGAGGGTTGGAAAATTCTTCATTGAGCACGTCATAAATATTGATGCCCCCGACCCTCAGAAAGTCACGCATCGATTGAGCACCAAGTCCAAACCGCAATTTCCAGCCGAGCTTCGCCAGGGTCATTTTGTCCTGGAAGTCCATGTCTTTGAGCCTGGGTGGCCGCGCCATCATCATCGGCTCTAGTGCCTTGGCATAGGAACGAAACTCTCGTTTAAACGCGGTATAAGCTTCGGCATCACGGTGAGACAGACCGGCACCACTAGCGCTGTCGGTATCTAGCGTCAAATGTGCACCACCGAGATCAAGTGCTATCGTGTCAATAGCCGTTCCCTTTTGTAAACCGGCGGCGTCTAGATTCAAGTCTTTACACACTGTCGGATGTAGGGAGTGGAGTACGTGAGCGAGGCCTGACACCTGATAACCCTCTGCGAAATTGCTCGTTGAAGCGCCACCTCCCACTGAATCTCGCGCCTCAAGCACTTGTACCCGATAACCGGCCTTCGCCAGATAGGTAGCGCAGACCAAACCATTGTGACCTGCGCCAATCACAATGGCATTGATAGTGGATGAACTAATCATCACCAAAGTCTCCCGGAGTGCTGTCGGGTTTGCCTAGATCCAAAAGAATTTCACGAGCGGCGTTGGCACCCGGCGCGCCCATTACCCCTCCGCCCGGATGGTTGGATGAGCTGCACATATACATATTTTTTACCGGCCCTCGATATTGGGCATAACCTGGAAATGGACGATTAAACATGAGTTGATCCAGTGTTAATTCGCCCTGAAAAATATTGCCTTCCGTCAGACCCACTTCCGCCTCAATCTCCTTGGGTGTTCTCACTTCTGCATGAACAATCAAGTCTTTAAAGTTAGGACTGTAACGGGCAATTTGATCGATGACCGCCGCACCAAATTCATCCCGTTTTTCATTGTTCCATCCCCCTTCGACCGCAACCGGACAATACTGCACAAACACCGACATCATGTGTTTACCTGGTGGCGACATACTGGGGTCGTATTGTGTCGGGATCACAGCATCAACATAGGGGTCTTGGGACCAGCGATCGTCCTTCCAGTCATCATAGGCTCGTTCGAGACGCTCAAGGGTGTCGGTGAAATGCATATGCCCCAGTGTGAGCGGCGAACCTTTTGGCAACGAGGGGAAATCAGGCATGCCATCCAAAGCGATGTTGAGTTTGCCGGAGGAACCACGGATTTTGAAATTCTCCGCCCGGTGTATGAGCGCAGCGGGCAAGTCCTTTCGGTCCATCACTTTAAGAAAAGTACGTTTTGCATCGAGATTAGAAACAATCGTTTTGGCGGAAACCTCTTCCCCGGAAGACAGTAATACGCCTGTTGCCTTGCGTCCGCTGACAACAATTTTCTCGACTTCCGCCTGCGTGCGAATTTCACCACCGAACGCCAAAAAGGATGATGCGATCGCTTTGGAAACCGATCCCATACCGCCCCGGGCAAAACCCCAGGAACCCACATTGCCGTCGACATCGCCCATCGCATGGTGCAACAAGACATAAGCCGTGCCTGGAGAGTAAACCCCTAAACCCGTGCCAATGATGCTTCCCCCGGAAAAGTGGGCAAGAATCACATCGCTTTCGAAGTACTCCTCAAGGTATTCCGCAATCGACATGGTGAAAAAACGAATGAATTCGTAAATTTGACTTTCGCTCAAGCTATAGAACTTCTTAAGCAGATACGCAAACTCCATTGCATCGCGCATTTTGAATGACACTGGATCCGGTGGTGTACGCAGCAGGAAACCACGAATTAAACGACACCACTTCATAAGATCTGCGTCGAAGCGAATTGATGCGTCTGCATCACGTTTTGAATGCCGGGCTATCTCACGGCGCCTCACCGCTGATTGGTGATAACTACCAAAGTAGTCGCCATTTTGTTTGAACGTTGTACTGCCCTGTAAGGGCACGACTTCCAGTCCGTGGCGGCCCAACTCCAGAGACTGATAGATTTCGGGTCTAAACAGACTGCAAACATAGGAGCAATTGGAATATTTCCAACCCTCTTGAAGCTCCCGACTGACGGTAGCCCCGCCAATATAGTCATTTTTCTCCAGCACCAGGACCTTGAGCCCCGCCTTTGCAAGAAATGCGGCATTTGTCAGGCCGTTATGACCGGCACCAATCACGATCGCGTCGTATTTATTCATATGTTTGTAAGGCCCTTCTCCGAGTGCCTAGTAGAAATCGGAATAAGACCGGCGTCTTCCGTGCGGGTAGGCACGGAAAAAGCCGTTTGTGGCAATCACCCAAACCCTCAGATCGATTATTGACAATCCCCGTATATTGCGGTTCAGTTGTGAGTAGAAAGAGAATAAATTGCCCATTAAATAGATACTTGAGGTGTACCATCGAATCAGTCATCGAGCAGGAGTCCATTTTTAATCTCGCCATCACACACCTCCGCGAAGGCAAGGCAGACCTCGCCGCAACAGTGTGTGCTGAGGCACTCAGAAAATACCCGGATGATGCAAATATTTTATGTCTGGCCGGGCAATCTCTACTCGCCCTGCATAGGATCAATGACGCACGGGTGCCCATTGAAAGGGCCAGCACACGCCACCCAAAGTTTCCAGTTGCCCAGGAGTCGCTTGGCGACTTGTTACTTGCCGAGTGTCGCTATGAGGATGCGATCCAGACCTATCAGAAAGTACTTCAACTCGCTCCAGGTCGCCCTAACATTCAGGCTAAAATCGATCGCGCACAACATTTGGTTCAAGCTAGTGGCCCAAGCGCAGTTGGCCGCCGGTCGACCATGGCCTTCGCCGAGGAAATTGCAAGGGCTGCTCAACTGGAAAACGAAGGGAAACACAATCAATCTGAAAAAATCTACCGCGATATTCTAAAGCGCGACCCCAATCACGTTGAGGCAATGAGGCTACTGGCGGTCATTGCCAAGGCCCATAAAGAGTACCGCGATGCAGAAATATTGTTGTCGCGGGCTGTATTGCGGGCACCGGACTATGCCCGGGCCTGGCTCGAACTTTGTACGGTTCAACTGGAACTGGAAAAGCACACAGAGGCAATTGAAAGCGCTGCCGAAGTGGTCAAGTTAACGCCAAATATGGCCGAGCCCCACATTGCGCTCGCCAATGCTCAAGCCAGGGCCAATTTCACCGAACAGGCCATTGAGTCTTACCGGGCCGCACTGAATATTGCGCCCAAACACCCCGGTGCTTTTTCAGGGTTGGGCCACCAGCTAAAAACCATTGGCAAACAACAAGAGGCGATTGAAGCACACCGGGCAAACATCGCCGCCAATCCCAGTAATACAGAGCCCTACTGGAATTTGGCCAATATGAAGACCTTTCGTTTTGAGACCGAGGAAATCACCGCAATGGAGGCTTTGCTCAAGGAAAATACCCTTGATGAACAAGGCGTATCACACCTTTGCAACGCCCTAGGACTTGATTGCGAGGGCCGGAAAGACTACCCGCGCGCATTCCAGTATTTCGAACGCTGCAATCTGGCCCGCAGACAAACGGAAAATTATGACCCGGTGAGGAATGAAGTCGTTACTGAAAAAATAAAGACCATATTCAGCGAAGAGTTTGTGCATCAACACCAAGACCATGGAGAACGCGACTCCTCCCCCATTTTCATTGTAGGGCTACCACGTTCAGGCTCCACTCTCATTGAACAAATTCTCGCAAGCCACAGCACAGTTGAGGGCACTCATGAATTGAATGACCTGGATAGCATTGTGCACAATATCACCCGGACCCAGGCGAGCAATGATGTATTCCCGGATACATTAAATAACCTGGGGAAAGGCGCCTGGGCAAAAATCGGCGAACAATACTTAAGCAGCACCCAGAAATACCGCAGCGGAATGCCTGTTTTTATCGATAAAAATCCCAATAATTTCATCTACGCCGGGCTGCTACACCTGGCCCTGCCCAATGCCAAAATTATTAACGCGCGAAGACACCCACTGGATAGCTGCTTTGGCAGTTACAAGCAGCTTTTTGCCAGCGGTCAGCCCTTCACCTATGACCTGACAGAAATTGGTGAATATTATCTTCAATATCAGTCTTTGATGGATCACTGGCACCAGGTTATCCCGGGTAAGGTTTTAGATGTCGACTACGAAAACGTGGTTAATGACCTCGAAACCCAAGTGCGACGAATTCTGGCGTTTTGTCAGCTGCCGTTTGAAGAGACATGCCTTCGCTTTCACGAGACTGACCGAGCGGTTAAAACGGCCAGCTCTGAACAAGTCCGCAAACCCATTTATTCAAGCTCGGTTAACTTATGGAAGCACTATGAATCCGATCTTGAAGAGTTAATTGAGGTTCTGGAACCACTTCTTGAAAACCTTCCCCCTGAGAATCGGCCTGTGTCTTTAGACCGGTCTTAGGCAGAGGACTCCAGGCCTATGCAGGATCAATTGTTCACCCAGGCACTAACACTGGTTCAAAATAATCAACTGCAGCAGGCAGAAAGCCTTTGCAAGAGAGGCCTGCAAGGGAATCGACAAAATGTGAATATGCTGGGTTTACTGGGTGTTATTCAATTAAAAGCAGGCAGGCTTTCAGAGGCTGAAAACACCTTAAAAAACGTGATCAATATCGAACCTCGCTTCGCCAAGCCCTACGAAGACCTGGCTGTGCTGCACATGCAGCAACAACAACCGGAAAAGGCGGCGCCCTTGTTCAAGCGAGCCACTGAGCTCGAACCGCGCTCTGGGCCCGCCTGGTTTGGCCTTGCCCACGCACTCAAAGCACTGGGAAAAATGGCCGAAGCCCAGCAGGCTCTCGAGCGATCAGCTCAACTTTCTCCGGCGAAACAAGCTTTACAAAAAGCGGAACAGGCCTGGAAGCAAAGCGATTTCAGTACAGCACGAGCAGTTAGCAATCAAATTCTTGCCCGAGAACCCAACAACATTCCCGCATTACACATGCTGGCAAAAATTGAGACCGAAGAAGGCCACATCCCAGAGACTGAGCGCCTATTAAAAAAAGTCTGTGAACTTGCGCCCGATAGTGCCAAGTCAATGAGTGATCTCGCCCGATTCTATACAGTTCAACATCGTCACAACGAAGCGGTCAACTATCTTCAAAGAAGCGTCGATCTCGATCAAACAAATAGTGAAGCGCAATTGGCACTGGCTAATGCCCTGTTACTACTTGGACTCTCTGAGCGCGCACTACAAGCCTATGAAGCTGCCGCGGCCCTAACTGAGGCTGCTTCTTCCGCCAATGCAATATTGGGCAGAGCTCATGCCTTGCGGGCATTGGGTCGCAGTGATGAATCCGTTGAGATCTATCGGCAATGCATTAAACAAGACATACGGCCTGCAGAATCCTACTGGTGCCTGTCAAGCCTGCGTACCTACGCCTTCGCCGACACTGATCTGAAATCAATGCAACAGTTAAGATCCGTGCCAGAATGTTCAACGTCCGATCAGGTCTACCTGGATTTTGCCATTGCTAAAGCACTGGATGACAAGCAACAGTTCGACCAAGCCTGGCGGCATTATGAACGCGCTAACACGGCTAGACGATCAGAGGTTTACTACGATGGCGCCACGGTAGAAAATGATTTCAATAGCATTATGAGCGCTAGCGTTAAGCGTTTCACGCCTCAAATTGAAAACTCAACTGAGACCGCCATTCCCATTTTTATTGTAGGAATGCCAAGATCAGGGTCTACCTTGTTAGAACAAATTCTTGTGAGCCATAGCCAGGTAGAAGGCACAAGTGAACTACCCTACATGCTCAGCCTGGGAAAACACCTGCTCACCAGTGCCGACGATCGACACCCTCCCCCCATCACCCGGCTTTCTGATCAACAGATAAAGGAAGTAGGAGCGTCCTATTTGCAGGCTACCCTCCAGCACCGTCCCCAGGGTACTCCCTTCTTCATCGATAAAATGCCCGACAACTTTCAAATGATTGGACTCATTGCCCGCGTATTACCCCAGGCAAAAATCATTGACGCTCGCCGCGACCCTTTGGACACTTGTATTGGTAACTACAGGCAGTTTTATCCTCAGGGAAAAACATTTACTTATGACTTGTTTGAATTAGGCGAGTACTACAAACAATATAAACGTATAATGGAGCATTGGGATGTACAGCTGCCCGGAAAGGTACTGCGGATTAACTATGAAGAGCTAATTAACAATACTGAAAATGAAATTTCTCGATTGTTGTCATTCTGCAACCTGGCATGGGAAGAGCCTTGTCTGAACTTTCACAAAACGCAGCGCAGCATCAACTCTGCCAGCTCGGAACAAGTTCGCCAACCCCTCTACAACACCGCGATTGGCTTTTGGAGGCACTACGAAAACCAGTTAGAAGAACTGAAAGACACCTTTCAAGAATCTTAATCTAAATAATCTACTACACTTAAATGTTGAACCTGTAGATCAAGAGGCTGGGCGGGCCAATTAATGTCCGCTGTAGCTCCCGTCCAAAAGAAAATTCCTGATTTCCACTTCCATTTTCCACCCCTATAGGACAGGTAGTAAATAGGCGCATTCATTGTTTTATTAGCTATCACTATAGGAGGAAAGCCCGGTGTATTGAATAGCTGGGCCCGTTGTGACGATAAAAACAAAACTGACAACAAGCACTATGGAGGCACAAGAAGAGCATGAAAACGTACTCTGCATTTAAGCTGGCACCCCTGGCAACTGCCATTGCCGCAAGCTTATGTTCTACGTCAATCGCATACGCACAAAAAAATCAGGCTAGTGGGCTACTTGAAGAAGTGGTTGTAACGTCTCGAAAACGGGCTGAATCCGTTATGGATATCCCTGCGAGTATTCAAGCGCTCACCGCCGATGACCTGAAAGACATGGGCGCACGAGGGCTCGCGGATTACTCTCGCTTTGTACCTTCAGTCAACGTTGTAACTTACTCACAAGGCTCATCAGTCGTGGTGTTTCGCGGCGCAAATGTCGACAGCGGCGGATACGTAGCCCAGTCAACGTCCTCGGTTTATCTCGATGAAATATCACTCAGCAACACCGGCGAGCAACCCGGTGTGCGCATGGTTGATATTGAACGGGTAGAAGCCCTGGCAGGTCCTCAGGGCACACTTTATGGTTCAGATGCCCAGGCGGGCACCATGCGTATCATCACCAACAAACCCGAGATGAACGAATTTGAAACCACTGTAGACCTGAGCGCCCGCAGTGGCAGTGACAGCGAAAGCAGTTACGACGGGTCGGTGGTTGTTAACTTGCCACTCGTTGAAGACAAACTGTCTTTACGTCTGGTGGGTTTCACCGCACTGGACGGTGGTTTCATCGACAATGTTTTTGGTCACACTGCCGACACAGATACCTCTGGCCTTGAATATCCTTCCGGCTGGGGCACGCTTGACAACAGCGCTTCGGTGGAAAAAGGTTGGAACGAATCTGAAGTTAATGGGTGGCGAGCCGCCTTGCGCTGGGAGATTAACGAAAATTGGGCTGCAACCGCAACGGCCCTACATCAGGAAGTTAACGGCGGCGCAGCAAACGACTACGATCCTTTTGTAGGCGATCTTCAGGTTGTACGTTTTAATGATGAATACCGAGACGATGAATACGACATGTATTCTCTGGTGGTGGAAGCCGACCTCGGTTTTGCACAGTTAGTATCGGCAACATCCTACTTTGAGCGCGAAATTTTTGAAGTCCGCGACAACACAACCTACAACCATGCAGTTGCAGCGGCTTATTGTCATGCCTATTCAAACGACCCCAGTTATTTCCCTTATTACTACGCAACCCCTGAAGGTGAAGTCAATTTCTGGCCCGTGTACTGCATGGGACCGACTCTCGATAGTGATTACCTCACCGCTTATGACTTTGGACAGTCACAAGACCGACTGACACAAGAGATTCGCCTGTCCAGTCAAGGAGATACTGTAGACTGGTTAGTAGGACTGTTTTACGAAGAAAGTAACAACGCATTCTATTATGACTTCTCGTATCCAACGGCCAATGAAGACAACCCCGTGCCGACCAGCGGTGTAAGCCTCTATCAAGATTCTGTTTCCCTGGACTTCTGGGAGTTTTATTTAGGAGAGAGCTTCCCGAACGCTAAAGAACACTGGTATGAAGACAGTAAAACAGAATGGAAACAGGTCGCCGTGTTTGGCGAGGTTGTTTGGCATGTGACTGAAGACATTGATCTCACCGCGGGCGGTCGTTACTTTGACCGACAAAATGACAATTTCTTTTATGAAGAACACCCTCGAACCAATACCGCAGAATTAGACGGGGGCCTGGAGGCACACTCGGGTGAAGAAACGGAGTTTGTGCCCAAACTGTCAATTTCCTACAACGTCGATGAAGACACGATGATCTATGGTTTGTGGACCGAAGGTTTCAGGCCCGGTGGCACCAACCGACACCGGGGAGAACCCCTGCTGGCCAAACACTACGAGCCCGACAAACTCACCAACTGGGAGGCCGGTTATAAATCAACCTTCAACGACGGAAGCGCTCGCGTTAATCTCACCGCCTTTTATATGGATTGGGAGGGATATCAGCTGGAAATCGTAGACCCCAGCTGGGATATCTGCCCCGATGGTGGGCCCTCTTCCATCGCAGGTGTGTGCGGACAGCCCTGGCAAAATTCTGTCACCAATGCGGGTGACGCGCACATTCTTGGTGTCTCCTTAGAAGTTGATCTGGCACTCTCTCCACAACTGATGATCGGGTTCAACGCAGAGTGGTTAGAGGCAGAGACCGATGATGAACTCGACCTAACTCTGGATGGTGACCCCAATATTTTGTCTGGCCAGCAACTGCCCATCACACCCGAACTGACCGGTTCAGCCTGGGCCAGCTACAACTGGCCGGTGGAAGCCTTTGATGCGAATGCTTATGTCCGACTGCAGTGGTCTTATACGGGCACAACCATCAGCAACATTGAAAAGGTCGAACTCTCGGATATGAACTCACAACCCCAGTTCGAGAATGAGTCTTTTAACATAGGCGATTTCAGTATCGGCATGCAGACAGACGATTGGGATATTTCGCTATTTGTGAACAACCTAACGGACGAGCGAGCGGCCTATCAACACTCCTGGGATCGACAGGAATATACGTCTGCCAGTGTCCAGGATGGCCGAGCCCACACGAGTCGTATCTATACAAATCGACCCAGAGAGGTAGGCCTGCGCTTTTCTAAACGCTGGGGGAGTTAACGGCCCCGTCTAATCGGGCGTAAGAATTTGGCAAAGAACTTTTGCCAAAAACCAAGGGGGTGACTCCCCTTACATGTTTGACCTTTGGATGCTTTTGCCGGGGAAACCCGGCATTTTTTTGCCTGTCAGAACGTAACTAGGCCCACCAGGCCAATTCCATACCCATCAAACCACCTCGACCGCAACCGCTGAACGACGGTGCATGTAGATAAACACACCTAAGTATAGAAACATGGCAACCAAAGTCATACAGCCGCTGAGAATAAACACATTACTGTAACCCAGACCAGCCCCCAAGACTGAGGCTGAGATATTGGGCCCAACAAACTGCCCAAAACCCTGAACACTGGGCACTAGAGCAAGTAGTGAACCACTTCTATCCATGTGTGCCATCATTGCCGTTTGATACACATCGACAAATGTCCACAAGGTCATAAAAGAAAACAAACTCACCATAATACTGATATCTGTGATGCCCACACTGAGCATCATGACAATCGCAGCCATCACAAGTAGTGATACCAACAGGGGTTTAAACAAACCAAAACGGGCGCAAAACATGGCAATGACACAGCCCACAATGGCAAAGATAGAAGACCAGGTTAATACAGGACTCATCCATTCTTTCGACACACCATCGGCATGGGCGGCCAATTCAACGTAAGTGTAATAACCGCCAATGTTGACATAGGTGAAGCCGATGGCAATAAGGCAAATGACGGGTAAGATTCTCGGCACATGCCAGTCTTCTATCTCTTCGGCAGCCGCTTCTTGTTGCGCGAGTTCTTCGGCATTGAGTGCTCGGTTTGGCAGCCAGCGGATAAATGCAATGCAAGCAACATTCAGCCCAATAAAAAACAGATAGATGCCACTCATTGTTAACTTAGGCAAGGTGTGAAGTTCCAATGCCGTAGAAAATGCAAAAGCGAACAACAACAAGTTAAAGGCACGTACAGGTTTTGTAGTGCCTCCAAGAGTAACCACGGCAATCGACGTAAAGATACCACTGCCAAAACCGGCCGCCAGACGAAGCCACAGAACCTGTTCGTATTCGACCATCACAATACAACAAGCGTTAGCGCCAATAGACAATAATAAACCTGCCAGGGCCAGGGTTCTGCGGTTAACCCGTGCAACCAGCACGGCCGACACAATGGCGCCTACCGACAAACCACCCAGGTCTGCGCCAGCCACCCGCCCTACTTGCTCCTCCGTAAAACCCAACAGACCAACCCAGGCGGTACTGAGCACAGGCACACTCACCATCACCGAGTAACCGACAAGTGCCATGAACAGTGCTATTGAAATAGAGCGCCACCCGTCGAACACATTATTGATAGTTGCTTTGTTGCTTAAGTCCTGAGTCATGAGCCACCTGCGTAGAGTTAGGGAACCCTATCAAACCACAGGCTTAGATGTTTCACTTCCTGAAGTCGAGGCAGCTAAAACAATACAATTAGAGCGCTCCAGCCCTGTATCTACAAGGGTTTGGCGGGGCAAACCGCGGGCTTAAAAAACGAGTGTTAATTTCCTGATACATGATGCCTGTAACTCAGGATGAACAGAGGCGTCATTTTTGTTCCCATGAGGGTAGGAAACCAATAATCAACGCTATTCGCAAAAGTAGCCTAACGAGTGCCGGTATGTCGAATTCAGAA
>CAJWCA010000133.1 GCA_913020395.1 uncultured Cellvibrionales bacterium
GCACATTTGGTCGTGGCGGGCACAGCAAGTTGATACTGGAAAGTATCAATGAGGGTCAGTTGTTGGCCTTTGACAAAGACCCCGAGGCAATCGCCGAGGCCGCACAACACTTTTCCAGTGACGCCAGATTTTCCATTGAACAGCGTTCGTTTGCTTGCCTTCAGGAATGTATCGAAAGCCGCGGGCTAATGGGTAAGGTGTCGGGCGTGCTGCTTGATTTAGGCGTTTCTTCGCCCCAGCTGGACGATGCTGAACGCGGCTTCAGCTTTATCAATGATGGTCCTCTGGATATGCGAATGAACCCTGACGTGGGGTTGAGTGCTGCGGATTGGATAAATCAAGCCGAAGAGAAAGAGATCGCCCGGGTCATGAAGGACTATGGCGAGGAGCGCTACGCGCGCCGCATTGCTGGCGCCATTGTGCGGGAAAGAGAGATAGAGCCCATCACGCGCACGCTCCGACTCGCAAAAATTGTCGCTGAAGCAAATCCGGCCTGGGAGAAAAACAAAAACCCTGCAACCCGAGCGTTTCAGGGTATTCGTATTTTTATAAACAACGAGCTAGGTGATCTGGAGGCTGTGCTAGAGCAGGCGCTCGAGGTGCTGGCCGTCGGGGGGCGGCTCGTAGTTATTAGCTTCCATTCTCTGGAGGATCGATTGGTCAAGCGGTTTATCCGCCGCCACGAGCGTGGAGATGAATTGCCCGCAGGTCTGCCCGTGATGGATTCTCAACTGAATAAGCGTTTGAAAAATGTGAGTAAGGCCGTCAAGGCCAGTAAAACAGAAGTGGATGTCAATGTGCGATCTCGTAGTGCGATCATGCGTATTGCGGAAAAAATAAAATAATGGCTGCTGGACGTGCGGGCTCTGCAGGAGTTCAGTCGAAGCGGCCCACTCGCGCTTCGGTGCTGGCTCTCGCTGCTGTATGGGTATCGGTTTTGTTATCGGCCTATGGTTTGGTCTGGACCACTCATGATAGTCGGCAGAAAGTTAACCAACTTGAATCCATGCGCCGCCAAGCCGCCGAATTACATGTTGAGTGGGGGCAGTACCTACTCGAGCAGAGTGCATGGGCGGCTTACGCTCGTATAGAGCAGTTGGCTGTGCAGCGATTAGATATGGCCATTCCCGACCCTGACAAAATAGTGTTAGTTAAAGAGCGGCGTTCAAAGTGACTAGATCCAGAACAGCCATGACTACGATGCGTTCTCCCAGGATGGGGGGGCGCAAATCCTTGTTTGCGGAGTGGCGTTATGCCAGCGTCTGCTTTTTGCTGTGCCTGTTGACTCTGGCGATATTGTGGCATGTGGCGCGTTTGCAGGTATTACCCAGTGAGGATCGCGGGTTCGAGTTTTTACAGAGCCAGGGTCAGGCACGCACACTTCGCACAGAGGAAATTGGTGCCTACCGGGGAGTGATTACAGATCGCAATGGTGAACCCCTGGCGGTGAGTACGCCTGTCAGTTCAGTTTGGGCTAACCCGAAGCTGCTCGGCAAAGATGCGGCGCGTTGGGCGGTGCTGGCCAATGCACTCGGGATGGACGCGGACAAGCTAGCAGAGAAACTGCAGCATTACAGTCGAAAAGAGTTTGTCTATTTAAAACGTCATTTACCTCCCCAGGATGCTGAAAAAATTCTCGCATTGAATCTTCCGGGTGTTTTCTCCCAAAGGGAATATCGCCGTTTTTATCCTGCGGGTGAAGTCGCCGCTCATCTAGTCGGGTTTACCGACATCAATGATCGGGGGCAGGAGGGCATGGAGCTGGCCTTTAACGATTGGTTAAAGGGTGAGTCCGGCCGTAAACAAGTTCTGAAAGACCTGAAAGGGCATACGATAAAAGAAGTTCAGCTTCTTCAGGCTGCTCGTTCAGGCAATGATCTAAATTTGAGCATTGACCTTCGGTTGCAGTATTTGGCTTATCGTGAACTTAAAACCGCTGTGCAAGAGTACGGGGCCAAGTCGGGGTCCGTTGTGGTGCTGGATGTAGAAACGGGTGAGGTTCTGGCGATGGCAAATCAGCCTTCGTTTAATCCGAATGACCGAAGAAAATTGAATCCGGCGGCATTGAGGAATCGGGCATTAACCGATCAGTTTGAGCCCGGCTCCACGATTAAACCACTGGCTGTTATGGCTGCGCTTGAAACTGGCCGGTATTTGCCAAACACCACGATCGATACTCACCCTGGGCACTTTCGCGTGGGTAAAAAAACGTATTTAGACCCAGTTAATTATGGCGTTATTGATCTGACCAAAATTATTACCAAGTCCAGTCAGGTGGGTATGAGCAAGCTGGCGCTATCGCTGGATCCGCAGAAAATCCGAGATATGTATTTCCGTGTGGGTCTGGGGCAGGCAACGGGCACAGGTTTTCCCGGAGAGAGCAATGGCAAGTTGCCCAACTACGGCCGCTGGCATCCGGTTGTACATGCCTCCTATGCCTTTGGTTATGGACTCACCTTGACGCCACTGCAGTTAGCGCAGGCCTACAGTGTGATCGCAGCAGAGGGCATGCGTAAGCCTGTTTCTTTGTTGCGTTTGGATTCAGAGCCGTTATTGGAGAGTGTTGTTGATCAGCGTTATACCACTCAGGTTATGCAGATGCTGCGCACAGTGATTCAAAAAGGTGGCACCGCAACCCGCGCTCGTCTGACTTCATACCCTGTGGCGGGAAAAACGGGCACCGTGCATAAAGTGAAAGACGGTGAGCGTGGCTATCAGGACAACGAATACATGGCTTTGTTTGCAGGGATAGCGCCTGCGGATAACCCTAAAATCGTAACGGTTGTTATGATTAATGAGCCTGGTGATGTGCGTTATCACGGTGGCGAAGTGGCGGCACCTGTATTTGCGAAAGTGGCGGAAGGGGTGTTGAGACTATTGCGGGTACCTCCTGTGCATGGGAGGGTCAGTACCTGATGCCTGCGATGCTATTACAAAAACTATTGCCAGATGTCGAACTGAAAACACATTTGTCGAACTTGCCTGTAACGGGAATGTGTTTGGACAGCCGAAAAGTACAACCCGGGGATTTGTTTTTCGCGGTGCCGGGTAGTGAACTCGATGGTCGCGAATTTATCAAAGACGCGATCAGTCGTGGTGCTACTTTGATTCTCGAAGAGCAGGAAGGTAGCTCTGTGGAAATCAAGGAACAAGGTTCGGTGCTCACCGTCTCTATGCCTGACTTGTCCCGTAAGGTGAGTGAAGTAGCCTCTCGATTCTATTCAGAACCCTCGGCTCGCATGCCAGTCGTTGGTGTAACAGGCACCAATGGGAAAACAAGCTGCAGCGTTTTGCTCGCACAATTGAGTCATCGCTTGGGCAAGCGCTCGGGTGTGATAGGAACGCTTGGATACGGTTTGTTGGATAGCGCAGCAAATACCCAGAGCTTAAATTCAACGGGGCTAACCACGCCCGATGCGATTCACACACAGGAAATTTTTCACTCCCTATACAATCAGGGTGCCGAGCTTGTGATTATGGAGGTGTCCTCCCACAGTTTGGATCAGGCGCGTGTGGCAGCGATAGATTTCGATATCGCCATTTTTACCAATCTTACGCGGGATCACCTGGATTATCACGGCGACATGGCGGCTTATGGCCGGGCCAAACAACAACTGTTTGAAATGGCTTGTCTCAAGTGTGCCATTATCAATCTGGACGATGAATTCGGGCGGGAGCTCTTCAGGGTGGTGTCGAAACTTCCCCTCGATTGTTTGAGTTATTCCCTTTCGGATCAAGGCGCCGATATCCATGTCAGTCAGCTCGAATTGTCGGACCACGGTGTGCGAGCGAACTTGCACTCTCCCTGGGGGGAGGGTGTTATTGATAGCCAGTTATTGGGGCCCTATAACCTTAGTAATATGTTGGCGGTGATTGCGGCTGCGTGTTCACAGGGTTACTCACTTGATGCTGTCTTGTCGAAAGTGCCAGATCTTGTAGCTGTGCCAGGCCGCATGCAGAACATCGATACCGAGGCGGATATTCAAGTTGTTGTTGACTACGCCCACACACCTGATGCCCTTGAAAAAACTTTGGAGGCCCTGCGCCCTCATACCCATGGAAAACTGTGGAGTGTATTTGGTTGCGGTGGGGATCGAGATGCCGGAAAGCGCCCCTTAATGGCGTCCATTTCTGAGCGCCTTGCTGACCGTGTAGTGGTGACTTCAGACAATCCTCGCAATGAATCTCCGGAAGATATTGTTGCTGACATTGTGGCTGGACTTCAGGAACAAAGCCGGAGCTCAGTCATTTTGGATCGCGCTCAGGCAATTGCTCAGTCCATTGCGGATGCGAGTCCAGGAGATACCGTTTTGATTGCCGGAAAGGGGCATGAAGACTACCAGCTGGTCGGTGATCAGGTGCTGCAATTCTCCGACTTCGCTGAGGCGAGAAAGGCATTGGCCCAGCGACGAGCCGATGGGGGGGAGAACGCGTGATATCACGTAAGTCCCTCTCCTCGATTGCCAAGCGACTCAATGCTGAGTTGTTCAACGGTGATTGCCAGTTCCAAAGTGTTAGTACAGACAGTCGCGCTATGAAGGCGGGTGAGCTTTTTGTCGCGTTGAAAGGTGATAATTTTGATGCGCATGATTATTTGCGGCAAGTTGCTGACTCGGGTGCTTGCGGTTTAGTTGTCGAACGAGAAAATCGCGAACTCGCCATTCCCCAGCTAAAGGTCGCCGATACGACTCTAGCACTGGGGGGCTTGGCATCATCTTGCCGGGAAGATTTTTCGGGCAAAGTAGCGGCTATTACAGGCAGTAGTGGAAAGACAACGGTCAAGGGTTTATTGGCTAATATTCTGAGCTGTTCCGGCAAGGTGCATGCGACACGAGGGAATCTGAACAACCAGATCGGCGTTCCATTAACCTTGCTGGAGATTGAGCCTGGCAACGACTACCTGGTTATGGAGTTGGGCGCAAGTGCAGCCGGAGAGATCGCTTATTTGGTGAACATTGTGCAGCCAGATGTTGTTGTTGTGAATAATGTCATGCCCGCTCATATCGAAGGTTTCGGCTCGCTGGAGGGCGTGGCAGCGGCAAAAGCTGAAATTTATCAGCCTCTCGGGAAGCCCGTTAAGGCCGTAGTTAATTTGGACGATCGCTTCGCTACTGGTTGGTTGGCGTCTCTGGATGCCAATTCGGTCAGTACTTTTAGTCTTGCAAATGAAACCGCGGACTTTTGGGCGGGCAGTGTGCTTGAAACAGAAAATGGATCGCAATTTACGCTCAATACTCCTGATGGAAGCGTATCGGTGACTCTGGGTTTGCTGGGTCGCCACAATGTCGCTAATGCTCTGTCTGCCTGCGCATGTGCTTCTGCTTTAGGCGCCGGCATCGTCGATATGCAAATGGGTTTGCAGTCGTTTCAGGCCGTTGCAGGCCGAATGAAAAACTGCGCGGGAATAAACGGCTCTCGCATAATCGACGACACTTACAATGCAAACCCAGGCGCTGTACGCGCAGCTATAGATGTACTGGTATCGCAGGGCGAACAGAGTACGTTTGTATTGGGGGATATGGGAGAGCTTGGCCCCAATGCCGCAGAGCTCCATCGAGAGTTGGGAGAGTACGCAAAACAAGCCGGTCTTGCTCAATTGGTCACCGTGGGTGATTTGAGTGCTCAGGCTTCAGAAGCGTTTGGGAGTGGTGCACGTCATTTCCCCAATCGGGAAAGTGCCATCGATTATCTGAAGGGCAGTGTCATGTCGGGGGACGTGATATTGGTCAAGGGCTCGAGAAGTGCACGCATGGAAAATGTTGTTGTTGCAATGACAAATCGTGGAGAAAAACAATAATGTTATTGTGGCTGGCAGAATTTTTACAACAGTATGCACCGGTATTTGCCGTGTTTAAATACTTGAGTGTTCGCGGAATATTGGGCGTGATGACCGCTCTGGGTATCTCCTTGTTAATGGGGCCGTGGATGATACGCCGGCTCAACTACCTGCAGATAGGCCAGTCGGTTCGCGACGACGGTCCGGAATCCCATCTGAGTAAATCGGGCACGCCAACGATGGGTGGCACCTTGATATTGGCGGCGATTTTTATCAGCGCGCTTTTGTGGTCAGACTTGAGCAGTCGTTATGTTTGGGTCGTATTGTTGGTTACTGCAATTTTTGGTGCGGTAGGTTGGGTAGATGATTACCGGAAAGTCGTAGAGTCAAATTCACGAGGTTTACCCGCTCGTTGGAAGTACTTCTGGCAATCGGTCGCGGGCTTGGGTGCTGCAGTATTTCTCTACCAAACTGCACAAAGCCCGGCTGAATTACAACTGTTTGTGCCCTTCTTCAAAAATATCGCCATCGACATGGGGCTATTTTATATTGTGCTGACTTATCTGGTTGTCGTTGGGGCGAGCAACGCCGTCAACCTGACGGATGGTTTGGATGGTTTGGCCATTATGCCGACCGTAATGGTGGGCTCTGCTCTGGGTGTCATTGCCTACCTGACGGGGCATTTCGAATTCTCTAGTTATCTGAACATACCCTACATCTCCGGCACCGGAGAATTGGTCATCTTTTGTGGCGCGATTGCAGGCGCCGGATTGGGGTTCCTGTGGTTCAACACCTATCCCGCGCAAGTGTTTATGGGTGACGTGGGCGCATTGGCTCTCGGAGCCGCTCTGGGTGTGATTGCTGTGATTGTCAGGCATGAAATTGTATTTTTTATTATGGGTGGCGTGTTTGTAATGGAAACCATATCTGTGATCCTGCAGGTCGGTTCCTACAAACTCACCGGCAGGCGTATTTTCAGAATGGCGCCGCTTCATCATCACTTTGAATTAAAGGGTTGGCCGGAGCCACGGGTGATTGTCCGCTTCTGGATAATTACCGTGATGTTGGTGCTGTTTGGTCTGGCCACGTTAAAGCTACGTTAAATGAACATGATAACCAGGAAGGTCCGTTAACTCGTGTCAACGTTGATCGCCAAGAGCAGTATGAAAGCCGTGATAGGAATGGGCGTCACGGGGCTTTCGGTCGCGCGTTATTTGGTGAAAAAAAGCGATCCATTTGTCTTGTTGGATACACGAGAGGCGCCAGACAATCTCGATCAGTTTAAGCGGGAATTTCCTCAGGTCGCGATTGAGCTAGGGCCGCTTAATACCGAGACTTTATTGCTAGCAGAAGAAATTATTGTAAGCCCTGGTGTGGCTCTGGCAGAACCTGCTCTCAAAGAAGCCGTCGCGCGTGGTTTGTCTGTCATTGGTGACGTCGATCTATTTACTCGAGATGCCAGTGCACCCATCGTCGCGATTACGGGATCAAATGCCAAGAGTACGGTGACTGCACTGCTGGGTGAAATGGCTTCGAAGGCTGGTTTGGTGGTGAGTGTCGGCGGCAACATTGGTCGGCCCGTATTGGATTTACTGGATGATGAGGGCGTGCAGCTGTACGTGCTGGAACTCTCAAGCTTTCAATTGGAAACCGTTCAACAACTAAATGCCGCGGCGGCGACGGTTCTAAATATCAGCGCTGACCATATGGACCGCTACCCCGCATTACCCGCCTATGTCATGGCCAAGCAACGCATTTATTTTGGCGCCAAATCGATCGTTGTGAACCGGGAAGACGTGTTGACTCAACCTCCATTGGGCGCTGGTATTGAAATGTCCAGCTTTGGTTTGGATAAACCCGATCGTAAAGGGTTTGGGCTGCTCGAGTGCGACGGACAAGAATATCTGGCCTATGAATTTGAACCGCTCATGCCGGTTGCTGACATTAAAGTGCCGGGGCGTCACAACGTGGCGAATGCACTGGCTGCAATGGCCCTGGGGCAGGCCGTTGATCTCCCGGTCGACTCGATGTTGGAAACATTAAAGACATTTGCAGGATTGCCTCATCGCTGTCAGTGGGTTCGCAAGCTCGATGGGGTCGATTATTACAATGATTCCAAGGGGACCAATATAGGGGCAACTCAAGCTGCGATATCGGGTTTGGCCCGTAAACCTGCAGCGTTAATATTGATTGCCGGGGGTGTGGGCAAGGGCGCTGATTTTACCGCGCTGAAGGGCGAAGTAGAAAAAAACGTTGAAACACTCATTTTGATCGGTCGGGATGCGCCGTTAATAGAGACGGCCTTGTCAGGTTCGACAAACATCTATCACGCAGCAAGTTTGAATGCTGCAGTCGAACAAGCTCGCGGTTTGGCCCGGGCAGGTGATGCCGTTTTACTCTCCCCGGCCTGCGCGAGTTTTGACATGTTTGCGGGTTTCGAATCGCGTGGTGACGCATTCGTAGAAGCCGTGGAGGCCCTGTCATGTTGATGCGGTCACAGACAGTGGATTGGGTATTGATAGGCCTGTGGGCTGCATTGTTGACCGTAGGGTTAATCATGGTGGCGTCGGCGTCTATCAATTTTTCTGACGCGAATTATGGCGACCCTTGGTACTTTGTGAAGCGGCATCTGGTTTATTTGTTATTGGCTGTTATTGGGGCGCTGGTGGTGTTTTCTTTACCCATGCAGTTTTGGCAAAAGTACGGCAATGTTCTTTTTATCGCGTCGTTGGCATTACTACTGATGGTCTTGATTCCAGGGGTTGGGAAGAAGGTAAACGGCAGTCAACGCTGGATTGTTTTGGGGCCTATTACCGTGCAGGCTTCAGAGGTCGCCAAGTTTATGGTTGTGATCTTTTTTGCAGGGTATTTCTCCCGTCGTGGTGCTGAGCTGGCTCAGGGCTGGCGAGGTTTTGTCAAACCCGTACTGGTTATGGTTTTGATTTCTGCACTGCTCCTGTTAGAGCCCGATTTTGGCAGTACCGTTGTGATTGCCGGCACCGTTGTGGGCATGATGTTTTTTGCCGGGGTCAGAATTTGGCAATTTATGTTGTTGTTGATCGCCGGTGTTTCCGCGTTGGCTTTGATGGCGATGTTGTCGCCCTATCGAATGCAGCGATTGATTGCGTATTTAGACCCATGGGCTGATCAGTTTAATAGCGGTTATCAGTTGACCCAGTCGCTGATCGCATTTGGGCGCGGAGAGTGGTTTGGCGTGGGTTTGGGCAACAGCATCCAGAAGCTTTTCTTTTTGCCTGAGGCGCATACCGATTTTATCTTTTCTATCGTCGCGGAAGAGGGTGGTTTAATTGGAGCGTTTTGTTTAATTGCGCTATTTGTGGCCTTGGTTTCTCGCCTGCTGAGCCAAGTGAATAAAATTGCAGAGAAAAATACCTTTGCCGCCTACGCAGTATTTGGTTTTGCCATCATGTTTGCTGCCCAGACGTTTATCAATGTTGGTGTAGCCAGCGGTCTGCTGCCTACCAAAGGTTTAACCTTGCCTCTTATCAGTTATGGAGGCAGTAGCCTGATAGTCAGCTGCGCGATGTTGGCTTTTGCGCTTCGTGCCAATAGTGAGGCAGAAGTTGAGGCTAGTGTTGAGGGTGATCTTTCAGTCAAGAGTAATGTGCAGGTGAATAGTAAGAGCGAGGTATTGGCATGAGTTCAGTTACCTCACCTAAAGTGTTGTTAATGGCAGGTGGAACGGGTGGCCACGTATTTCCGGCGCTAGCACTTGCCCGAGTGCTAGAGGAGCGCTCCGTGAGTGTTGAGTGGCTGGGTACCGCCAGCGGCATTGAAGCGAGATTGGTTCCTGACGCTGGCATTCAGTTACATGTCATTCAAGTGAAGGGGCTGAGAGGTAAGGGTTTAACAAAGCTGATGTCGGCGCCCTTTGTACTGTCAAAAGCAGTCTGGCAGGCCAGATCCATTCTGCGAGCATTCAATCCGGATGTTGTAGTAGGTTTTGGTGGTTTTGCCTCGGGGCCTGGCGGGCTTGCGGCGTTTCTGCTACGTAAACCCTTGCTTATACACGAGCAAAATGCGGTTGCGGGAACAACCAATCGTTTGTTGTCTCGATTGGCCCGGAAGGTCTTTACTGCCTTCCCCGACGTTTTTCCCGGGGCTCACCAGGTAGGGAATCCCGTTCGGGAGGAGATTGCGGCTATTCCGAAGCAATCTAAAGATCGTGGAGGCGATCGCAACTTCAGACTGCTGGTATTAGGGGGAAGTTTGGGGGCTTTGGCCATAAATGAAATGCTGCCTGCTACCATGGCTTTACTGAGCAAAACAGCCAGTGTTGATGTTTGGCATCAAACTGGTAAAGCCCACGAACAGACAACCAGAGATGCTTACGAGCGAGAGGATATCGAGGCCAATGTCTGCGCCTTTATTAGCGATATGTCAGCGGCTTATGCCTGGGCCGACTTGGTGGTCTGCCGGTCGGGTGCATTGACGGTTGCAGAACTCGCGGCGGCGGGACGCCCCTCGATATTAATACCGTTCCCCCATGCAATTGATGACCATCAAACAAAAAACGCAGAGTGGTTGGTGAATAACGGCGCGGCCGAATTACAAGCCCAAGGTTCTATGAAAGCGGAAAAACTACAGCAGATGATTGAAAACTTGATTGCCGACCGACAAAAACTCACGTCGATGTCAGAGCGGGCCTTGTTATTGGCAATGCCCGACGCGGCCAACCAGCTTGCCGACAGTTGCATGGAGGTCATCAATGGCTAATCCCAGCGTATTTACGATTCCAGAGATGAGGCGAATTCGTCGAATTCACTTTATTGGCATTGGCGGTGCGGGCATGAGTGGCATTGCAGAAGTCTTGCTGAATCAAGGGTATGAGATCAGTGGTTCGGACTTGCGTGAATCCAACACAACCCATCGACTGCAGAATATGGGCGTTCAGGTGTTCATTGGCCACCATGCCGACAATGTTCGTGATTCGGACGTGGTTGTCAATTCGAGTGCGGTCGATGAAAGCAACCCGGAAATGATATTGGCCCGGGAGCTGCGTATTCCAATTGTCCGTCGTGCAGAAATGCTGGGAGAATTGATGCGCTATCGCCACGGTATTGCGGTAGCCGGCACCCACGGAAAAACCACAACCACCAGTTTAATAGCGTCTGTCTTCGCAGCCGGCGATAGGGACCCTACATTTGTGATTGGAGGCTTGTTGAATAGTGCCGGCAGTAACGCGCAGTTGGGCGCAAGTCGCTATCTGGTTGCAGAGGCCGATGAAAGTGATGCCTCCTTTTTGCATCTTCAGCCCATGGTGGCGGTTGTAACCAATATTGATATGGATCACATGGAAACCTATGAAGGAGACTTCGCTCGCTTGAAGAAAACCTTTGTAGAGTTCCTGCACAACCTGCCTTTTTATGGCCTGGCTGTTATGTGCGGAGATGATGAGGTTATCCAGGAAATCATTCCGAATGTATCGCGCCCCATTTTAACCTACGGGTTTGGAGAGGATTGTGATTACCAGGCTGTGAATGTTCGGCAGAATAAAACCGAAACTTGTTTTGACGTTGTTCGGCCTGACTCAGAGCAAGCGCTCAGTATCTCTTTGAATATGCCCGGTCGGCATAATGTGCTGAATGCTACCGCTGCGGTGGCCGTTGCCAGCGATGAAGGTTTGAGTGATGAGGCCATTCAAAAAGGGCTGAAAATATTTGAAGGTGTTGGGCGGCGTTTCCAAATTTACGGTGAGTTTGAGGTCGGTGATGGCACTGCCATGTTAGTGGATGACTATGGTCATCACCCAAGAGAGGTGGCCGCCACTATCCAGGCCATTCGGGAGGGCTGGCCTCAACGTCGATTGGTGATGGTATACCAGCCTCACCGCTATACCCGAACACGGGACCTGTATGAAGATTTTGTGGACGTATTGTCTGGGGTAGATAGTCTGATTTTGTTGGAAGTTTATAGTGCGGGTGAAGATCATATTCCTAGCGCAGACGCTCG
>CAJWCA010000134.1 GCA_913020395.1 uncultured Cellvibrionales bacterium
CACCAGATCAGGCACTTCGGGGTTATTGGCGCTCGGGTTCCAGCTTTGACCATAGCGTGGAAAATCCCTGTCGACAGCAAGAAAGCTATCGTAGCGGGCGTCCAACAGGGCGAGATTGCCCGACAAACGCCCCAAACGGTTGACGGCCCAATTCAATTCTAGCTCAAGGCCTTTGATACTCGCCGCCGCTGCATTTGTACTGCGAAAGATCTCACTACCATCACTTTCTATCGCCACACCTGAAACCTGTAGATCGGTATAGCGGGTATTAAAGAGCGCGCCGTTTAATGTCAACGCGCCATCAAATAAGCCCAGCTTGAAGCCGAGCTCCATGTTTTTGCTGAGCTCGGGCTCAACATAAGCTCGACTTTGCTCTTCAGAACTATTATTCAGCGCGATCACATCGGCCAGAGCACTGACAAAATCAGGGTCGCCAACGCCGCTGTAAACACCGTCAAGGCTATTGCCATCCTCCACAATGCCCGGTTTGAAGCCCTCTGCAAAAAGCAGATAAAACAACAGATCATCTGCGGGGCGATACTCCAGTCGTGTCATATACGTTGTGCTGGACCACTCCTGCTCAACGTCGTTGTAATGGGCGACAAAACACTGACCGTCCAGTGCAGATTCACGATTAACCGCAATCTCACCCAGCTCTCCACCCCGCTGGGAACGAATAAGGTCTGGACAGGCAATATTGCGACCACCGCGATCGAAGCGCACATCCCTGCCCGTTCGAGCACCTGCAGCTACCCGCCACTGCTCATTCAAATCAAAGCTCAGCTGGCCGTAAACCGCCTCAAATTTAGAGCCGCGACTGGGCTGCTGAAAGCTGTGCGCCGGCGCGCCACCCCAGCCGCTGCCCAGGGCATCCTGATGTTCCAGATCGAAGCGTATGCCATTGTCTTCTTCAAAATGAAAATAAGCCAACAGCCACCGAAGGCGACTGTCATCGGGATTTTTTAATTGAAACTCGTGCTGCCTCGAAGAATGCTTGGACCAAACGGTTCGATTACTCTGATGATATTGCGCCGGATCGGTTTCACTGCCAGGCGCGCTATTGCCATCACCATCCCAGTCCTGACTGCGGGTCATGTGACTGAAACCGGCAATATAACTCAACTCAAGCCCCTGGCTGATTTGCCAATTAAAACGGCTGCGATAGCTGCGCATAGAGAGATTAACCCGCCCCAGGGTATCGATTAACAATGGGGTGTCATAATCACTGATCGGTAAAAAACCGGCGCCCTGATCACGAAACTCTTCATAACTTAACCACCAATCGGCACGTTCATTGATATGCCACAATGAACTTAATCTAAACGCGGACAAGTCGAGGTTATTGTATCGTTCTGAGGCATTTTGAGAGACAGAGCCCGGGGCAAACTCAACAAATCCATCGGCGCGATCGGTGGCCCCCGCCAAGCGCACAGCCCAGGAATCGTTCACGGGTACATTGATCATGCCTTTATAGGCACGGCGCTGATAATCGCCCAGGGTAATATCAAAGGAGGACTCAAACGACTCTACTGGCTTTTTGGAATGGTAGTTGATTACACCGCCTGTGGAGTTACGCCCAAACAGGGTCCCTTGCGGCCCTCGTAAAATTTCTATCTGCTCAAGATCATATAACAACACGGCCGAACCTTGGCTGCGACTGCTGTAGATACCATCCACATGGGTGGCAATACCGGGATCACCCGCCTCAGTATAATTATCTGAGCCGATGCCACGAATGTAGAGCACCGATGCCGAGTGATCACCATTTCTGGCGAGCTGCAGATTGGGCACCAGGTAATTCAGGTCAAACAGGTTGCTCACTTCGTAGTTGCTCAACGCCATGTGATTGAGCGCAGTAATGGCCATGGCAGTATCTTGCAAATTAGTCTGCCGCTTACTGGCCGTTACGATAACCTCCTCCAGTAGTGGTTTTAGGTAAACCGGTTCTGAAGCGTGCGCGGGTTCAGGTAGGGTAGCGCCCACAACGGGTTCAGGCAGAATAACGAGCCCTTGCCCCTCCACCTCTTTGAATATCAGGCCCGTGTCTTTCAGCAATAAAGACAGAGCCGCCAAAGGCTCCATTTCACGATTCAGGGCAATGGAGGTGCTGGAAGAGGATGTTAACTTCAGGGGAGAAGGCACCAACAGGGCCAATCCCGATTGCCGGGAATATTCCAGCAACGCTTGCTCAAGGGCCTGTGCAGCGATGTGAAAGTGTACTTTTTTAAGCTCGCCAGCCCATGCCTGGCCATTCAGTGCAAACACGAATAGCAGCAATACAACGGTTTTGACCACTGTACCAAGCAGACTAAAAATTTTTCCGCTCCTCTTAACCATTCGCGTCAACTAGTGATCTTTCAAATTAACACGACGAGTAAGAACTGTGCAAATAGACGCCAGTCAACCAGTAGCCATTTCCTTTAGGATGCGGACGCGAGAGTCTGCCTGACCAGATCAATCAGTTTTGTATTTCCACTGAAGACTTCCAGATCTTCAGGCAGCTCCAATAACATCCAGCTCACCTGCCACTGCAAACTTTCTCCCTGAGCCAAGGCCCTTGCAGCACTCTGCACCTCTAGCTCAACATAGGGCAATTTATCACTGACATAGACTTCGATGTCTCCCTCCCCGTCGGCCATGCTGGCCTGCGAGACCGGCGCGTAACTTTTAATATATAAGAGCCCTCCTGAGACCCAGGCCAACCAACCTTCTGCGCCATTGGCTATGAGCTTTCCCTCCGGTGGGCGACTAGTGGCCGTGAGGGATTGCCATACAACTTCTCCGCGATCGAGTTGGTAATCAACGGTCCCCATGGGCACATCGATAGTGGAGGCTTTGACGGGGTAAAACGCCAGACCGTTCCTCGGCACTCGGGTAATTTCCCAGGCAGCCACTTGCGGGAAATCTTTTTCCGCTCGCACCGTATAATTAAGATCGATTCGAGGGGTCTCGCCACTGCTTATTGTAATGTCTTTCAAAATACTCGCACCGCCTCCCGACTGGCTTTCCAGGGAGACACTGTGCGCATCGAAAGATAATACCCGGTAAGGCAGCGCATCGTGAGCGACCACCGGAGGCCAGCCCCACAAAGACTGAGGGCTAAGCCAAAACGTTGACCCCCAGTTGTTATTGTCAGGGTGTTTTTCGCTGGCACCAAAAACCAATTCTTTTTCCCCGAGTGTTACCGAGCTCACGCGCCCGCCGGTTCCCGGGTCAACCTGTAGGCGCAACTCTCCACGCTGTAGCGAAATAGCGTCTATCTGGAAGTGATCAAAGGTTTTTTGTTCAGCGATCACACTCCTTGCAACAGCCACTAAGGCAAGCAGAAAGAGAAACCGTCCGACAACATTAGCCCTCATTACCCGCCCCCACTCTGAAGTCACAATCACGCCCGGAATCAGATTCGGCAGGCGCTTCACTCTCACTACTCAAACTTCTCAAGGTGGGCACAAGTTTAATGTCTGCAATAGCCACCTTGAGTGCACCTCGGGTCTCAACATAAAAAGGGCTTTTAACGTTCGAGAAGTTCATGCCTTTTTGATCCAGGCAATTCAGCCCTAATGACAGTGACTGCCACTCACCTAATGGTTGTGATTGCAGCACCTCTTCCAGTGCTACCGCTGCATTACAGGCATCGCCACAACTCATGCCCAGGACAACCGACTCGCTCGGATACTGATCAACTTTAATGTCAAATTCCAGCCGGCCCTGACGCGCTGCAAAAATCGACATTTCCTGGGGATTTTTTGCCTCCATAAAAACTCGAGCCCATTCCAAACCCTGCCAACTGATTTGACGAGCATCCTCCTGAGACTCTTTGTCGATCGATGCCAGGGTAATATTGTTGTTTTCACCGCTGACCACCCGATTGCCTGTTGCAGCATCCACCACGGTTCCCTCTCCACTGATAATATTCAGTGACCAGGGCGCCAACGTTCTCGATACAAACAGCCAAGCGTCGTCCACGTCTCCATTGGCGGGCAAGGTATTTTCTTCGGGAAACGCGCCTACCAGCTCAACGGATTCACCGTAATGCAGGCCATATCCATAGGGAAACAAGGGATCGTAGTCTTCATCGCCTGCATTCAAAACCGTTTGATGCACATATTTAGGCCAGGAAAAAGACAGGCGCCCCACAAAATCATTTTTAATGTCTCCGGCTGCATTTGTGAAGATGACGTCGGCGATACCCTTGCCCTCGGAACCCGGCAGCCAGGCTGCTACAAACGCATCACTGGCATTCAATTCTTTATTGACCCAGAGCGGACGCCCCGATAAAAACAAGGTTACGGTGGGAATGCCCGCATCCTTAAAACGCTTGAGCATTGCCAAGTCGCTTTTCACACCGACCTGGTATTCAATTGAAGAAATATCTCCGTGCCACTCGGCATAGGGGTCCTCCCCAATCACCACAATCGCCACATCAGGCTTTTGTTCAAAACTGCCGTCAACACTCAGCGTTGCCTTCCCGCCGGCGCCAGATACCGCCAATTGAATGCCATCGTAAATGGAACTTGCACCGGGGAAATCTGCATCTTCATTGCCGGTTCCCTGCCAAGACAGTGTCCAACCACCACTCTGCTTGCCAATATCATCTGCGCCGTCACCGGCAACCAGAATATTCTGCGCAGGCGACAGGGGCAGTAGGGATTGATTATTTTTTAGCAGCACCAAAGATTTCCTTACCGCCTCTCTCGCCAATTCGCGGTGAGCCTGGCTACCCATGACATCGGGTTTAGCCGACATCTCACGACCTGAAACCACTCCCTGGTCGAGCAAACCCGCGCGTGCCTTCACCCGAAGGATTCTTGTGACAGCATCATCAATACGGGCCATGCTGATCTCACCACTTTGCGCCTGAGCTAATGTATTGTTGTAAAGTGGCTGCCAATCACTGGGGACCATAAACATATCCAAACCGGCGTTAATGGCTTTCGCGCAACTTTCAACAGAACAGCCCGGTATTTGCCGATGGCCGTTCCAATCGCCCACGACAAAACCATCAAAACCCAGACGCCCTTTAAGCACGTCTGTCAGTAGATAACTGTGGCCGTGCATTTTTACGCCGTTCCAACTATTAAAAGAAGCCATCACCGTTTGCACACCAGACTCCAGTGCGGCGATAAACCCTGCGGCATGTATGTCCCGCAACTCTTTCTCGCTCACTCGAGTATCGCCGCGATCAATCCCCCGGTGGGTGCCACCATCACCGAGAAAGTGTTTCGATGTAGCAACCAGGTGACGGCCATCCAGAGCGCTCTCGCCCATTCCCTGAATGCCCGACACCATGGCACGCGCGTAGTCCCGCACAATGGCAGGGTCTTCCGAGTAACTCTCGTAGGTGCGTCCCCAGCGGTCATCTCTAACAACTGCAACGGTGGGCGCAAACGTCCAGTCCACACCCGTAACAGCCACTTCTTTTGCCGTCGCCGCGCCAATTTTCTCGATCAAGACCGGGTCATTTGCTGCCCCTAAACCAATGTTGTGGGGGAATAAAGTCGCGCCCACAACGTTGTTGTGTCCATGAACGGCATCACTGCCCCAAATTAGGGGAATACCGGCCGCGTTGCCCTCGGAGGAGGCATGGTAATACTGGTCCGCCAGGGCAACCCATTCAGAGGCGGCGGCGAATTTGTCATTATTGGGGGCAGTGCCACCCCCGTTGAGCACCGAACCGATGTGGAATTCTTTGACCTGCTGGGGTGTAATGAACTTGATTTCAGGTTGGATCATCTGCCCTACTTTCTCTTCCAGACTGAGCTTACCCAATAACTCCACAACACGTGCTTCGAGTGCCTCATCCCTTGGAATGGCCGAGGTGATGCTGGGCCAGATTTCGGGCGTATGCCCAGAAACAGCATCTACGACATCACTGCCTGAGGTCGGTAATTCTGTGGCTGGCTCCTTGCAGCCCTGCAGGGCGGCGAGTGCAAATACAAGTGCATACAAGGGACTTCGAAACTTCATGTTGTACTCCGCGATCATTTCATTGGGTTAAACTGGGCATTGGCTACAAGTGAGACGCAGCGGAAAGGTGAATCCGCCCCGCCTTGTGCCCGATCAATGCGGCGTTAGATAACTTGGCTTTCCCGGGGAATGGATTGCAAATTCAGAGCCGGCAAAATAGTATATCCGGGTGTCTAGCGACCCCTCTAAAGATAACGCTGAGAGCAAGAGTGCTTCACGCCTGCCCAGCGACGTTACCTTCTCCCTCGACGAGAACAGCGGCGAGGTGTTTGCTGAACTCAGCCCGGCTGCCAAGCGCCGCGGTCTAAGCGCTTCACAACTACAGGAACTGGCCCGACAGAGCGGCCTGGAATTATGCCTGTTTCAGAAAGACGCCTTCCAATCTATTGAGAAAAAGTCCTCGAAAGGAGAGCTTGGTCGTTTTCATGTGGGCACCCGATCCGATGCTCAACTCACAGTCACCATCGCCAAGGACGGACTCTCTGCCACCCTGGATCTGGAACCCGCCTGTGGTGGCGCCCCAGTCTCTCCGAAGGGGCTTGAAGCTGAACTCTCGGGTAAAGGTATCGTCTCTCGCTGTGTCGATAAGAAGTGTTTAAAAGACCTATTAACCGAACTTAAACAGAACCCAAAATTACAACAGCGTGTGATAGCAAACGCCATCGACCCGGTTCAGGGCAGCGACGCCTCGTTTGAAGTTTTAGTGCAGCACTGTACTCAAATTCGACCCAAGGAAATAGAAGCCGGCAGGGTCGATCAAAAAGACATTCGTGATTTTATTGTTGTGGAGCCCGGCACCCCACTCATGAGAAGGCACCCGCCAGGAGAGGGAGTGCCGGGCACCACGGTGACCGGTTCACCCATTGCCGCCAAAGGCGGCGCCGACCGCGCCTTCGAAAAGAAATTGGATGGCGTAAACAGAGATGAAGACAACCCGGATCTACTGGTCGCTGAGATCAAGGGCATACCTTTTTTTACGGACAACGGCGTAAAAGTTGAACCCGTGCTGACCCTCAAGAATGTGGATGTCTCTACAGGCAACGTCGACTTTGATGGCACAATCAATATCACAGGTGGGATAGACAGTGACTTCGCGGTGAAAGCCAGCGGCGACATAATGGTAAAAGGACTGGTGGAGCGCTCCTCACTAATTGCGGGCAGGAACATCGTCATCGGCGGAGGTGTGCTGGGTGATGTTGAAGACCATGAACCCTCCCTCACCTCGACTACGCGACTACAAGCGGAAGAAATCATTTCTGCCAAGTTCATTAGCAATACCTATATCGAATCAAAGGGCGACCTCAACATCAAAGAATACATTCTCAACAGTGAGATCAATATTCGAGGGGTCGCAAATCTTGGACAGGAGGGTGGCGAAGGACGCCTGCTGGGTGGCCACCTACACGCTGAACGTGGTGTAAACGCCAATATTCTGGGTAGTGATGGCTATATAAAAACAAAGGTGTCCGCAGGCTGCGCCCCCGAACTGAGAGAAACACTGGCGAAACAAATGAGCGAGCGAACCCGCCGGGGAAATGAGTGCTTCCAACTTCAGGGCATTCTGGAAAAGCTGGTCCAATCTGGAAATATTGAGCGTGTAGGTAAAATTGCGCTGGCCAAGAATCAGAAGATACAAAACACTATCACCGCACTGCAAACTAAGGTCGAGGAGCTTGATCTGACCATTAACGAAATAGAACAACGTGTCGAAAGTGTTTTAAGCGTAGCGGTTAAGAGTGAAAAACAAGTCTATCCCGGTGTGATTATTAATGTTGATAACGGCGCACACCAAACAGAATATTTTTGTGAACGTGAGACGGGCAAGCTGTCTGTGGGTGGAGAGCCTGAAGAAAACAAAGAGCCAAAAGGGAAAAGCGATGAGTGAAGAACAAATACTAACGGTGGAATCGATAATGAGCGCCGAGGTTCATACAGTGATACCTGAAACGACACTGGGAGAACTCAAGGAAGTTTTCGAACGAGTGCACTATCACCACCTTCTCGTTCACGAAAAAGATGTATTGGTAGGTGTGGTATCAGATCGAGATGTCGCAAAATATCTTAGCCCGTTTTTGGATACCCACAATGAACGCAGCGACGATAGACAGCAACTAAAACTCAATGTTGCTGACATTATGACCAGAGAACTTATTACGGTTGACCGGGAGACTTCCATAGATTTTGCGTCGATACTGCTACTGGAAAACAATATCTCCTGCCTTCCCGTCGTCAAGGAGAACGGCGAGATTGACGGCATATTAAGCTGGAAGGACATCCTTAAATATCATGTCTACGGCGCAGAAGACGAGTAGCACACACTGACACTTGCCCGGCAGGTTTAACATTGAAAAAACTTACAGATTTTCTAAATCAGTTCAGCCCACTCTCAGCACCCACCTTGGCACTTATAGAGCAAGAGTTTGTTTCCGACAAACTTAACAAGGGTGACTATTTTGTACGTGAAGGAGAATACGCCAGGGAAATCGCTTTTTTGGAAAGCGGTATTGTAAGAGCATTTTATATCAATCATCAGGGAAAAGAATACAACAAGACATTTTTTTCCGCCCCTGCGGTTATTGGGTCGTACGCCTCTCTCATCAGCAAAGAAAAGAATGCCTTACCACAGCAAGCTTTAAGCGACTGTGTTATTTGGCGACTCAAGTTTGACATTATTGAACGTCTCTCTGAAAGCAATATCGAAATTGAGCGATTGCGCAGAAAGATTGCAGAGCAGTTTTTTATCTGGAGTGAAAAGAAGCAGCTTGAAATGGCACTGCTTGAGGCCAAAGAGCGCTATCAGATTTTTAAACAAGAGCACCCGGGCCTTGAAGATGCCATCCCCCAATACCATATCGCTTCATATTTGGGCATAAGCCCCACGCAGCTCAGCCGGATACGTCAATCGGGCTCTTGAAAACGGCAAGTCATTTACATAGGTAAATGCCCCGAAAACTAAATTCCCTCATGCTTGTGCCCTATCACTGACCCAACAGGCACAATACAATGACTCCATCATCCTTCACCACCCTGTTTTTGCTTGCATCACTGTGGAACCTGGCAGGCGCGATTTTTGGTTTTTTTAATACCGCATTCACATTCGAGTTCATGTTTAACCGGGAACTCACTGACCCGCTGATGTATGCAATATACAAAGGTGCCTGGGGCACAACCTTGACCTATTTCATTGGTTATCTACTGGTAGCCCATAAACCCGAAAAACACTATGGCATTGTGGTGACCGGCGGAATTGGGAAACTAGGGTTTATCGCTACGCTCCTGGAGCTGTATTTCGCAGGAATAGCGGGGCCGATAATTTTCATAGTGGTGATTGGGGATGCCCTCTTTCTGGTTCTCTTTATAAACTACCTGCTCCAGACGCTTAGACGCCGCGAGCGAAATATCACTGAAGCCCTCACATAATTGCTTCGAATTGGCCCTGCAGAGCATTGATTTTTATATAACAAAGTTTATGATCATCAAGCGTTACCCGGCGTAGCGCATTGTAGAATAAACCCGTTATATAGACATTCAACGATTGCAGGGACCCTATGGGATACGTATATCTAGCTATCGCGATTATTGCAGAAGTAATTGCCACCAGCGCATTAAAAGCCTCTGATGAGTTTACCAAAGTAGGCCCCAGCATTGGGGTGGTGGTGGGTTATGTTGTTTCCTTTTACTTTTTATCGCTGGTATTAAGGACCATTCCTGTAGGCATTGCCTATGCTATCTGGGCGGGCATGGGAATTATTTTGATTGCGATAGTGGGGGCGATACTGTTTAAACAAGTGCCAGATACTGCTGCAATTATCGGCATGGTCTTGATAATCTCAGGCGTTGTTGTTATCAACGTTTTTTCTAAAACAGTTAATCACTAGTTATAAAAATTAATATTGCACGGAACCGGGCGCGGAAAGTTCCGTTCTATGCACGCATAGCGGCAAGTCAAACCGAACACGTTCCGCAAAAGAACTTGTGGCAGCTGGCTGCCACTTACTTCTACTCAGCCGATTCGTCTGCGTTTTTATTAGCGGCCTGATCGGTAATAATAGATACAACCACCACAAGCATTGCTATCGCATGAGCACCTAGGGCAACATTTCTCGAAGTATCTCGATAACCCCCATCAACCATGTTGACATAATATTGAAGCAATAAGTTGTTGGCGCAACAAAGATCATCTTTCAATACATAGATCTGTTGAATGATAGCTTCCAGAAGGTCCTGCTGATGGCTCAGACCTAGATAATTGACAACAGAAAATCCGCAATACAGTACCAGAGCAATCAGCTTTTCAACTTTCTCCAACGGTCTGTCGACATAGATAATACCTCCCAATATTGCCAGATGAATGGTAATAAAAAACCCCCACTGAGCATCAATCCGATTCCCAGAGGCGCTGGCAATATCTACTAATTTATATAGTTCCATTAACACGCTTTAAATTCCTTATTGAAAAAGCTTGCATAGAGTACGGGCACTACACCCAGCGTGAGAATGCTTGCACCCAGCAGACCAAAAATAATACTGATGGCCATGGGCTCCCACATCGCTCCACCGCCTAACCACAATGGAACCATACCCAACACCGTTGTGGCCGTTGTGAGAAGAATGGGGCGAAGCCTTCGTTCAGCCGCCACCTGAATCGCTTGTTTGAGGGGCAAATTATTCTCTCTCAGCTCTATCTGGATTCTATCAATCAGAACAATGGCATTATTAATAACAATCCCGGCCAGAGAGATAATGCCGAGCAGAGTCATAAAACCCATGTAAGATTGCCCAATCAACAAACCAGCAACCACTCCTATCAGGCCCAGCGGTATAGTCAGCAGAATAATGAGTGTTTTTCGATAACAGTTAAACTGAAACATAAGCAATAGCAGAATAATCAATCCTGCAACGGGCAACTTTTCACTTATCGATGTATTTGCCTTGCCTGAGGTTTCAGCCTCACCTCCAAACTCCCAGCTATAGGTAGCGGGCCAGGATAGACTTTGATTTTCCATCCAGGATCGCAGTATTTTATTCACTTCAGTTGCAGTAAATCCGTCCTCAAGATCGGCGTGAACAGAGAGCGTTTTTAACCGATCTCGCCTGAAAATAATGGCAGATTCCCAATCTAGCACCACATCAGTGACCTGACTGATAGGCACACTACTCTGGGAAGACTGGGAGAATACATTAATGGACGTTGGCAAACGTGCGCCGCTTTCAACTACCGATTCTGCTTTCAAAATGATAGGAATAATTTTGTCACCCTCTCGATAGTCAGCCACCTGGGAGCCATTCAAGCTACTTTTTAAAGCCTGGGCGATATCGCTATTGGTAACACCTAAGGTTTGTGCCTTTGCCTCATCCACAATCACCGCCAGTTTCTTTGTTTGCCGCCCCCAGTCGTCGGAAATCCCTTTAACACCCACCATCTGCTTCAATTGATTTTTAACGTCTTGACTCAATGCGCGAAGAGTGTCGTTATCAACCCCCGACAACCTGATTTCAATGGGGTGATGTACAGGTGCACCACTCGATAGTTTTTTGACAGAGAAGCTGATGTCCGGATAACGCTCGAACAGCTGGGAGTCAATCTTCCGAATCAGACTATCGACAAGCTCGCCTGAAAAAGTATTTAACATAAAAAATGCATAGTTAGGACTGGCAGACTTAGCGGAGTGGCTCAGCACATACCGCGGACCGCCGTTACCAATAAATACCGACCAGTTGCTGATTCCCTGATGACTCCCTTCTCCCTGCAGAGTCTGCAGA
>CAJWCA010000135.1 GCA_913020395.1 uncultured Cellvibrionales bacterium
GTAGGTAGTGGCACTTTCAATGTAATTTCACGCAATCAACAAGAAATTAACGCCCGCGCCGGTTGTGACATCAGTATTAGCCAGATTGGCGCCCGCCGAGATAACCCCAATTGTAATACCCAGGATGTCGACGTTTCACGGGATGTTTTTGACGTTGTACGCAATCCCGAGATTGATGTCGTGGTTGAACTCATTGGCGGCACCACAATCGCTAAAGATCTGGTACTCGAAGCGATTGAGAATGGCAAACACGTGGTCACGGCGAACAAAGCCC
Source organism: uncultured Cellvibrionales bacterium (assembly GCA_913020395.1). Classification (GTDB taxonomy): domain Bacteria; phylum Pseudomonadota; class Gammaproteobacteria; order Pseudomonadales; family Cellvibrionaceae; genus CAJWCA01. Next base: position 275 of record CAJWCA010000135.1, read on the forward strand.
TGATTGCAGAGTTTGGTAACGACATCTTTGCCGCTGCAGAAGCCAAGGGTGTTAGTGTCTATTACGAAGCCGCAGTGGCCGGTGGAATCCCTATCATTAAGGCGATGCGAGAAGGTCTGGCGGGCAACCGAATAGAGTGGTTGGCGGGCATTATAAATGGTACCGGTAACTTTATTCTCACCGAAATGCGTGACAAAGGGCGTGATTTTGCCGATGTGCTGGCCGAAGCGCAGGCTCTGGGTTATGCAGAAGCTGACCCTACCTTCGATGTTGAAGGCATCGACGCCGCACACAAATTAGTTATTCTGGCTTCTCTGGCCTTCGGAATGCCTCTGCAGTTTGACAAGGTGTTCACTGAGGGCATTAGCAATATCGCACCAGAAGATGTGGTGTACGCAGAGGAGCTGGGTTATCGCATCAAACACCTGGGTATTGCTCGCGCCAGTAATACAGAAGGCTCTACGGGTATTGAGCTCAGGGTCCATCCAACATTGATTCCTGAAAAACGCCTGATTGCCAATGTTGATGGTGTTATGAATGCGGTTCTCGTTAAGGGCGATGCCGTGGGTCCCACCTTGTATTATGGCGCAGGTGCCGGCGCAGAGCCTACCGCGTCAGCCGTGGTTGCCGACATCGTTGATATTGCTCGCGCCCTGTCTACAGAGCCAGGCCAGCGTGTGCCCCACCTCGGATTTAATCAGTCTGCATTAAGTGAGCTGAATATTTTGCCGATTGATGAAGTAGAAACGGCCTATTATCTTCGTCTCTCAGCATTGGACAAACCCGGTGTTCTTTCAAAGGTAGCGTCAGTCTTAAGTGATGATGGCATTAGCATCGAAGCGCTGATCCAGAAAGAACCGAAAGAGGGCGAGGAGGTTGTGCCTTTGATATTGCTCACTAATCAGGTGGTTGAAAAGCAATTGATGCAGGCGGTCTCTCGACTGGAAGAGTTACAAACCATTCAAGGGCCTGTGGTTCATATTCGAATGGAATCCCTGGGTTAATTGTTGTCGTAACATTTTGTGCATTAAGAGGTTATTGTGAAATATATCAGTACCCGAGGACAGGCTCCGGCCCTCTCATTTGAAGATGTTGTATTAACCGGTTTGGCGCCCGATGGCGGATTGTATGTGCCGGAAACCCTGCCCACGTTCAGTGCCGAAGAAATTGCCTCCTGGGCTGGCCTCAGTTATCAGGACTTGGCCTTTAAAGTGATCGCACCCTTTGTAGGGGGCGACATTCCCGATGCTGATCTGAAAAAAATTATTGATGACTCCTACGAAACCTTTCACCACGATGCCATCGCGCCGCTGGTTCAAACTGGACACAACGAGTGGATTTTGGAATTGTTTCAAGGGCCAACACTGGCCTTTAAAGATTTTGCTTTACAGTTTTTAGGTAATCTACTTGATTACATTTTGAAAAAACGCGAGCAGAAAGTGGTTGTTATGGGGGCGACCTCAGGCGATACCGGTTCGGCTGCCATTGAAGGCTGCTGTCACTGCGACAATATTGATATTTTTATTCTGCACCCACACCAGCGTGTTTCAGATGTTCAGCGCAGACAGATGACAAGTGTGCTCACCGACAACGTCCACAATATTGCGCTGGAAGGCAATTTCGACGATTGTCAGAACATGGTGAAATCCAGCTTTGGCGATCAAAGCTTTTTGCCTGAAGGGCGTCAGCTGGTTGCCGTTAATTCGATTAACTGGGCGCGTATCATGGCCCAGATTGTTTATTATTTCTATGCGGGAACTGCGCTGGGGGCACCTAACCGTCCAGTGGCGTTTTCAGTGCCAACGGGTAACTTCGGTGACATTTTTGCCGGCTATCTGGCCAGCAAAATGGGTTTGCCCATTGATCAGTTAATCGTGGCAACCAATGCGAATGATATTCTGCATCGCTGTATCAGTGACAATGATCACTCAAAGAAAGAGTTAGTGCATTCTCTGTCCCCCAGCATGGATATTATGGTGTCTTCCAATTTCGAACGTTTACTGTTTGATCTGTATGATCGCGACGGTGCAGCGATTGGAGAACTGGTTGAAGAGTTTAAATCTGGCAGCATGCCACTGAGTGATGCGGCGCTGGAAAAAATGCGTAGTTTGTTCAGCAGTTATCGCCTGGATGACGACGCAATGATCGAAGTGATCCGAAAGGTCTTTGACGATACGGGATACCTGCTGGACCCGCACACGGCGATCGGCGTCGAGGCGGCTCGCAAGGTGCGTAAGCGCAGTGATATTCCTATGGTTTGCCTGGCGACTGCAAGTCCGGCCAAATTCCCGGAGGCGGCTCGTAAAGCAGGTCAGTCAGAAGACCCCGCGCTTCCCCATTCAATGCAGGATCTGTTTGATCGAGAAGAACGTTACACGGTCCAGCCTAACGATCTTTCCGTTATCCAGCAGTTTGTTGCCAACAATACTCGCGCATAAAAAAAGGGCTAGGCCGGTACTCATTCCAAAGGAATAAGTCCGGCCTAGCCCTGACTTTTTGTCTCAAGCCCTTACGGCTTTATTCTATTGAGAACGTTAGTCCGGCGTTAGCTTCCAATCGTTCGATGAGCGAGCTGCCCAGCGCAGAGGCGGGCGTCCAGATTCCGCCACCGGCGGCTTCGGGGTTCAATAGCAGACACACCGCACTCTCGGAAATCATTTTGCTGGTCGAGCCATAGCCTGGGTCTTTGTCGCCTTTAACACTTGCGGATAACCCTTGACCCTCATCGTTCGAGCCGACAAACAACAGGTCGTAGAATCCACTTTCCCGCTCTTCCTTGGAGGGGCCTTCACCCGGTTGAATAGGATCGTTGGCCATCGACTTATCTTCAGCAACCGCTTTGGCCATTGCCTCGCCGTTTTCTCCGGGGCCCGTCAGTAACATTTCATCGTAAACAAAATTTTCACCGTATTCGTGCGCGCGCATGAAGTTTGAGCGGTGAATGTTTTTGGTATTGATAGACGCCATCATAAAGGGGGCCGCCCAGCTACCCAGTTGTTCATCGTATTCGGGTTTCATGCCCGATGGTTGTTCCGGACCGCTGAAATCTTCTGTGAGAGAAAAGGGGTTGCCCAATACGTTGTAGAGCTCGGGGTTTTTTGCCGCAGCAGCCATGGTGGCTTTAAAGCTGGCAAGCGTGCCTCCGGAGAAGGTGCCTTTCATTGCACGCACCCGTCCTTTTACTCGAGAGAGGCTGCCACCGAACTTTTTCTGTGCGGCTATTTGCAAGAAATAAACGCCCAAATCAAAAGGTACAGAATCGAAACCGCAGGAGAAAACGATGCGAGCACCGCTGGCTTTTGCGGCTTCTGCATTGGCTGCGATCATTTCGTGCATCCAGGCGGGTTCGCCACATAGGTCAACATAGTCGGTGCCAGATTTTGCACATCTTGCCACCAGGTCGGAGCCGTATAGCTGGTAAGGGCCAACCGTGGTCAGCACAACTTTTGTATTGTCGACCATTGCCTGAACAGATTCAGGGTTGCTGGCATCGGCCACAATCAGGGGCACGTTTGCATCAATGCCCATTTCATCGCGAACACTGTTCAGTTTTTCCAGGCTACGGCCCGCCATTGCCCATTTAACGTCGCCGTTAACGCCGTATTGTTTATTGAGATATTCACAAACTAAACGGCCGGTATAACCCGTTGCGCCGTAGACAACAATTCCCATTTCTCTGTCAGAAGACATAGTGTTTTACCTTGTTCAGTGGATTAAGAAAAATTTACGATTTCCTGGTTTTTAATATCGGCAAGCAAGTCGCTCTCACCGGCTCTTTGGAAGGCACTGTCAATTGCCTTGAAGCGAGCCTGGGTGACAGACCGGTAGTTGGGATGGGTAAAGATATAAAGCTCCTTCGCCACTACGGCCTCTAACACACGTTGACCTACTGTATCTGGGTCCAGGCCTTCGCTGATAACCTTGTCCATGTGGGCGGCCATAGGGGAGCCACCTCTTTTGCCCTCGCTTTTAACCTCATTTTTGTACTGTTCTTGTTTGTTGCGTAACGAATGATGGATGCGAGTGCGACAAAAGGCTGGGCAGAGAACAGAGACCTGAATATTGTGGGGTGCAAGCTCAATGCTCCAGCCTTCTGAAAGGCCGGCAACGGCGAGCTTGGTGGCGTTGTACGCGCCGGCATAGGGCACGCCTGACATGCCTGCCATAGAGGCCACATTGATCATCCAGCCACCTTCACCGTGTTGTTTGATCAGGGGGATGACGGTTTGTGCGCCATAAACTACACCCATCAAATTGACATCAAGCACCCAGCGCCAGTCTTTGTCATCGGTATCCTCGATCGTACCGGGCGTGCCGCCCACGCCAGCATTGTTGACCAACATATGTACCTTGCCAAAACGTTCAATGGCCTTGTCTGCGAGGTTCTGCCACTGTTCCTGTTTGCTGACATCCATGTTTACGGTCAACACAGGGATATTCAGGTCTTCGAGCTTTTGGGCCGCCAGCGCTAACTGAGCATCATCAATGTCGCCCAGCACAACATTCATTCCCTGCTGCCCCATGGCTTGTGCGATGCCAAAGCCAATACCCTCGGCGCCGCCGCTGATCAGTACTGTCTTTCCATTAAATTGACTCATGAAGGTATCTCTTTTTGTTGTTTTTGCAAAGCGTGGAGGGTACCAAAGCGCTCCGTTAAAGGGATGTTTATTAGCTTGATGATTCGATATAAATGCTCATGATGCCTTTAGTGTCTAAAGGGGGGTGGAGATGTTGATAGTTATTTTAAATCACAATCATATTATTAATTAAATTTATTAAGCTATTCATATCCATTAATCTAGACTCTCAATACAAACACACAGAGGTAATACATATGTTCCAGGATAAAGAAGGCCAAGCCGTCCCCCAAGTGACTTTCCGTACCCGTCACAATAATGATTGGTTGCCCGTTACCAGCAATGAGATCTTTAAAGGTAAGCGAGTGGTCTTATTTTCATTGCCCGGCGCCTTCACGCCCACATGCTCATCCACACACCTGCCACGTTACAACGAGCTCGCCGGTGTTTTTAAGCAGCAGGGCATAGACGAGATCGTCTGCGTGAGCGTAAATGACGGCTTTGTGATGGAATCTTGGGGCCAGGATCAGGATGCGGCCAACATCAGGCTGTTGCCCGATGGCAATGGTGAGTTTAGCGAGGGAATGGGTATGCTGGCCGATATGTCAGAACTCGGGTTTGGTAAGCGTTCCTGGCGCTACTCCATGTTGGTTGATGACGGCACTGTTGAAAAGATGTTTATCGAACCCGTAAAACCAGGCGATCCTTTTGAAGTGTCAGACGCCGATACGATGCTCAACTACATTAATCCAAAGGCGAGTTTGCCCGCGCGTATCACAATGTTTACAAAGCCGGGTTGTTCCCACTGCCAGCGCGCTAAACATGCCTTGGACCAGAAAGGTCTGACCTATGAAGAAATAGTACTGGGGGCTGGGGGCGTTAGTTATTCAAGCCTGGCAGCAGTGAGTGGTGCAGGCACAACACCACAGGTCTTTATTGATGGCCAGCTCATTGGCGGAGCCGATGAACTGGATATCTTTTTAGAGAAAAAATGAAGCCTGAGCCCCCCACGGTAGAGTGTTTGTATATTACAGGGGGGCGGCTAGCCGCGAGGGCCTATTTCTTGAAAGTAAGAACAAGGCCAGTCCAAATGTCGCGGCTTCAGCCAGTGGAATTGAAATATAGATGCCTGTATCCCCCAGCCATATCGGCAAACTCACCAAAAATACGGCCGGCAATATTAAACTTCTGGAAAAAGCGATAGCGGCTGACTCCAACGGTCTGTGCATGGCAGTGAAATAGGAGGTGAGGGTGATGTTCATTCCATTAAATATGACTGCTGGCCAAAACAGGGCCATAAATGTCAGTGCGATTTCGATCGTGGCCACTTCACTGTCATCGAGAAACAAACTGATCAGGGCCTCGGGTAACAATGCAAGCAACGTCGCAAAAACAATACCGACAATCAAAGATGAGATGCAGGCGACCGAAACAAATGCCCGGATTCGGATAGGTTGTCTGGCTCCCAGGTTTTTGCTCACCGTTGGTTGCAGCGATTCGCTGATGCCATAACAAATCATTATGCCTAGATAGACAATGTAGCTGATGACCGAAAATGCGGCGAGCCCCTCAACACCCAGTCGAGAAATCATGACCCAGTTAAAAATCAAAGTCATGATACCTACCGAGACTTCGTTGGCAAATTCTGAAACGCCATTGGCTGCGGCTTGAGTGATTTTATTCCACCCGCCTTTAATCCAGCGAAACTTTAAATTGTTGTTGTGTTTAAACAAGAGCGGCAGTAGAGCGATCAGGATGACGCACTCTGCAATACCTGTTGCCAGCGCCGCTCCCTCAATGCCTCTGCCTTGTTCGGCGACAAAAAGCCAGTCCAGTCCAATATTGACCGCTGCACTTGCGAGCAGCGCGCCATTGGCAATCATTGGATGACCTTCTGTTCTAACAAAATAGAAGAGGGTGAGCCCTACTAAAAGGGCGGGACCAAAGAGAAAAATTATCTTTAAATAGTCAGTCACTAATGGGCGAAGTTCGTCATTGGCGCCCAGAAGGCCAACTAAAAATTCCATAAAAAGCAAAGAGGTGCCGGTAATGACGAGAGACCCCACCAGCATGACAAACAGTGTTTTGGTAAAAACGTCAGACGCTGCCGTAAAATCTTTTTCGCCAATGAATTTGCCGAACGTGACCGAGCCGCCTACGGCCATGGTGAAAACCAGAGCATAGAGCAAGGTCATCACGGGAATGGCAAGGTTGATGGCTGCCAGTGCAGAAGGGCCCACATAGTTGCCGAGAAAAATACCATCGACAATCGCTGCCGTGGTAATGGATAACATGCCTAGAATCGACGGGATTGCGTAACTAAAAAATGTCGGCACCACCTTGCCAGTCAGCGGGTCGTATTGCTTGCTCATGGTCTATCTCTGGGTGATCGAAATCGTCAGTGTATACGGGAAAAACAAGAAGAGCACCTCCCCCAAAGGGGGAGGTGAGATCGGGTCGACTTAATTGAAGTGTTTGCGGAAAGAAAAACCGATGGTTCTGGGGCGATTGGTTGATAATCGCTCTTTGCCGTAGCGGTTGTTATAAAATAAATCCGCCTGTTCGTTGGCTGCATTGTCAACAAACAAGGTTGCACTCCACGATTCTGCCTCCAATCCAAACTTGAGGTTGCTGATGGAATAAGCCTCCTGAAGTCTTGGTGGGTTCTGATTCGCAGTGACTTCAAGCCCTTCGAGTTTATTCAAAGAATCCCCGACATGGGAATAATCTAAACGTGCGTAGGGTGTGGCGCCGAACATTTCAGACTTGAAGGTATATTGAACCCCCAGGCTGGCCTTCATGTCCGGCGTGATCGGCAACTGGGAGCCGGATTGCGCCACAATGGGTGAATCGAAATCGCTGAATAACTCCGTGGTGCTTGAGAGCTCGGCGTCAATATCCGACAGGCTGGCGTCGACCTCCCATCCCTCTGCGGGGATCCAGGAGATATCCATCTCTATGCCGTTGATCTCAGCCTGTGGGAAATTTGCGATACCAATTGCATAGATGAAAGGTTGCGGGTCTTGAACCTGCATCTGAATATCGTTCCACTTCATTTGGTAAGCGGTAATATTCAATCGGAATCGACCGTCTGCCCAGGTGGTTTTGGCGCCAATCTCCATGTTCTCAAGCACGTCTGAGTCATAGGATCGGCTGATCAGCGATGTCGGTCGTACCGCGTTGCCGCCGCCTGCTCTGAAACCTTCTGAGTAGGTGGCATACACCATCTTGTCGTCATCGATGGTATAGGTGAAGTTGAGCTTGGGAACGAAGCCGGATTCTTTTTGTTGCACGTCGTCGTTGAGCCACAAAATGCCCGATTCATCATACCAGCCTCCCGGTGCTTCAACGCCGACATTAATGGCATCGCCAACCCGGTTTTGCCCTTGGGTAATGGCAAAATCACGCTCTATTTCATACCAGCGACCCCCTGCCGTAATCGTGAAATTCTCGGTGACATCAAAGCTGATTTCACTGAAAACGGCGGTTTGAATGAGCTCCTGGTCGTAGGTGCCACGCCAGTAGTTGTCGGAAGACTCGGGAAAGGTGCCTGTATAATAATACTGGAGTCCCGCCAGATAATATCCGCCAGGTGTATCCCCAAACCCTTCCATTGTAGATTCAAAGACAGAATTGGTTTCAGTTTTGTTATAAAAGAAACCGACCATTCCCTGCCAGCGACTCTCTGAGTCAGAGGGAGTTGAGAGTCGCGCTTCCATCGTCCAGCGCGAGGTATCCTGTTGTTGAATCGCCTGACCTTTTGGGTCGGCGCCATAGTCGTATGAGACATAGTAGGCGTAGTAGGATGAGTCCACACTCAGCGTGCTGAGATAGTCGGTAACATCGGATTCGTATTGGAAATCCCGGTCAAAATAAGACGCCGTGACAACAGCGTCGGCAAAACCGAGGCTGCCTTCCAGTGTCAGAGCCATCTGGTACCAGTCTTCAGACATGCCTTCGTCGACGTATCGCACCTGCTGCAAATCCCCAGCATCCAGGTTTACGTCCCCGAAGCCGTCTATATCACGGCTTTGGAAAATAGCCTGACCGTCCAGTGTCCAGTCTTCATTGATTGCCCAGCGCAGTGCTGCGCGACCGCCTGAGACGGTTGAGGTATTAACATTAGTTTCCACCTGATCGGCGTTATTGAAGGTGCCGCCAGGGCTGGAGCGAAGAACGTTGTCGACATATCCGGCTTCTTCTGCCGTAAAGCCCACAAGCCGCAATCCGACTTTGTCCTCGACCAGCGGTATATTGACCATGGCACTGATATCGTGCCCGGTCTCGCCGCCATCCACCGAGTTGGCGGTGCCGTCGATCCAACCTTCAAACTCATTGGTTTTGGGTTTGTTGGTGATGATTCGCAGGGTGCCTGATTGAGACGCGTCGCCAAAGAGGGTGCCCTGAGGGCCACTCAATGCCTCGATACGTTGAATATCCACCATGCGCGGATCGGGGTTTAAACCCGCTGACGTAATAGGTTGTTCGTCTAGATAAATACCACTTGAAGGGTTGGTGCCGTATTGAATGCCGGCCGATGCGACGCCGCGGAAAATAATCGACGTGCCTCCGGGTTCTTTACGGGAGAGTGACATTCCCGGGATTTTTCGCGCATAGTCGTCAATACCCTGAAAACCCATGCGTTCAATGTCATCCGTGCCAAAGGCCTGAATGGACTGGGGAATATCCTGCATGCTGGTGGCACGCTTGGTAGCGGTTACAACAATCTCTTCCAGGGTCAGGCTGTTTGTTTCCTGGGCCCAGGTGGTGTGCGATGCAAGCATTGCTGCGGAAATCACAGCTGCTAGCGTTTTTCTCTTTGGATACCTCGATGACTCTTTATTTTTCATGGATGCCCTCATTATTTACGTTATTTTATGAGTTCATAGACCCTACTTGATATCGGGTCAAAAACCAAGCTATCATTCGGTTATAAAATGAATGCTTATTCATTTGGCGCTGGCAGTATACCGTAGAGGCCGGCAGCATGGGCCTTTCCGATTGTTGCGGGCGGGGGAATGATTGTTGATTGCTGTGCATCTTGCTTCGAGGTGAAATGGCTGTTGACTCGATGAGGCAAGCCCCTTAATGTCTTTGTAGAGTCCAGAATATGAGATGGTAAAATTTTATGGATATTGGCGTTCCAATCCGAGAATTTGGCGAAGCGGTTGATACTAGCCAGTTGCGCGACGCCGTACTGGCAATGGACGAAGATGCCTGGCGACTGAATGACTATCGCCAGCAAACCTATGAAGTGCATAAACAAACAGAATCAGTGGTGATGATATTCACCGATGGCAGCGGCTGGCCAGATATCGAGGTCAGTAAAGAACCCGGTTGGGATCTGTTGCAAGAGGCTGCCTTGCCGGTGATGCATGAAATTATCGAAAAGTTTTACCCGGCTGGCGGCACAATCGTTCGAGCGATGGCGGCAAAACTACTCACCGGCGGCATCATTAGGCCGCACAAAGACAGTCACCCTTCTTTTCACGCGGGCCACAGAATTCACATACCGATACGCACCAACTCGAGAGTGCGTTTTATGCTTGACGGCCGACCTTATAAGTTTGAAGTGGGTAAATCCTACGAAATTAATAATCAGCTGACCCACAGCGTAATGAATAAGGGTAAAGAAGATCGGATTCATTTTATCTTTGACTATATCCCGCCCTCGCATTCGGGCCGAACGCAAATGGAGACGGACACTACAGCCCCATGACCATTCTTATTGCCACATCCGTGGTGCGCGGTAGCCATCAGGGGGAAAGCCACGGCGGTGTCTACCTGATTGACCTGGAAAACCAAAAAGTCGCACAACCTATTGACTGGAATACTTCGGATATTGACTGGCAGGGGCGTGGTTGGGACAGGGGGCTTCGTGGCATTGCGTTTGATGGAGAGAGAATCTTCATTGCCGCCAGCGACGAGCTGTTTGTCTACAATCCTGAGTTTGAATGTATCGCCTCTTACCGAAACCCGTTTTTGAAGCACTGCCACGAAATCGTTGTATTTAATCGACGGCTGTATATTACCAGCACAGGATTTGATTCAATCTTGGGTTTTGATCTGGACACCAACAGTTTTTGTTGGGGGCTGGCGTTGATGAATGATGGCCTGGGTTACAGGGCAGAACCCTTTGATCCCAATGGGCTGAAAGGACCTCTACCCCGCAATGAGCTGCACATTAACAATATCTTTTGTACAGAGCAGGGCATGTTCATCAGCGGCCTGAGAGCGGGGCATTTGCTGCGTTTCACCGGCAAAGAGCTTAAACCTTATGTCAGTTTACCGGCGGGCACCCACAACGCAAGGCCCTATAAAGACGGTGTGCTGTTCAATGATACGCAGGCTAATGTTGTTCGTTATGTTACGCGGGACGATCAGCAGTATTTTAAAGTGCCCAGCTATGACACAGAGGAGCTGACACACCTCGATCTGGATGACTCGCGAGTGGCTCGACAGGGCTTTGGCCGCGGACTCTGTGAGGTCTCTGACGGCCTGCTTGCTGCGGGCTCTTCGCCCTCAACGATCAGCCTGCATGACCTCAATAGCCTGAAGACCAGGGAAACCGTCACTTTAACCCTCGACATTCGAAATGCGATTCATGGCTTGGAGCGTTGGCCCTATTAGCTAGCGGGCAAGCGCTCACGTGCTGACTTGAATTGTAGGGAAAATGGAATACGCTTTAGGTGTGCGTCTGATTCTGCCCTGTACCGCAATGGCGGGCCGAGCGTAAACGCGACCTGAGAGTGCAGTAATTCCTATTGATGAAAACACTTAAAATAAAACCCAAGTTTGCGATCTTGTTTGTTCTGATTGCTGCGATCGGCGGTGCCATGGGAGGCTGGGTAATTCGGGCCAGCATC
>CAJWCA010000136.1 GCA_913020395.1 uncultured Cellvibrionales bacterium
CCACGCTGTTCGCACCGTTCGTGCAGGCCGAACGCTCGACCACGCGCCGCTACGGCGGCACCGGCCTGGGCCTGACCATATCAAAACAACTGGTTGAACTAATGGGAGGGGAGCTTGAAGCTGAAAGTAAAGAAGATGAAGGCAGCACCTTCAGGTTTGTATTGAAACTGAGTGACGACCCAAATGTTCTGGGCACGGCAAAGGAACATCAACCTGATCTATCCAGTCAATATCAGGGCAGCGTACTCGTTGTCGAAGATAACAGGGTTAACCAAATGGTTGCCAAAGGCATCCTCGAGAAGCTGGGCTGCCGTGTGGAATTTGCGTCCGACGGCCTTAAAGCGCTTGAGATCATGGCGCAACACACTTACGACTTGATCTTTATGGACTGCAATATGCCTTTGATGAATGGCTTTGAGTGTACGGTTAAAATACGGGAACAGGAAGGTGATGGGCCACACATTCCTATCGTCGCTTTGACGGCCAATACAATGGCAGAATCAATGGAACAATGCGAACTGGTTGGGATGGACGATTATATTGCCAAGCCGATTAATCTACAGAAATTGAAAGACGTATTGAGAAGATACTTAAAACCCCGATCATCAAATTAAAGAACCCGATCGAAGGTTTTATCCGGGACAGCGCCCTCCGCCAGTAACGCCAAGAATTTCTCTTCTGTCACAGGTTTACTGTAGAGATAACCCTGACCCAGATCACAGCCTAATTGCATCAAAAAATCCTGCTGCGCTTGCGTTTCAATACCTTCAGCAATCACTTTTAACTTCAGGTTGTGTGCGACCGCAACGATTGCGGCGGTAATTTCCATATCCGCCTCATCATCGGGAATGTCCTTGATAAATGCGCGATCGATTTTCAGGGTATTCACCGGCAGTGATTTGAGATAACTCAAAGATGAATAACCAGTGCCAAAGTCATCAATAGCAAAACTAATGCCCATCGACCGCAGTTTTTGAATCAACTGGTTATTGCTTTCAACGTCCTGCATGACCATAGATTCAGTGATTTCAAGCTCCAGGCGCTCGGCGGGTGCCCCCGTAGATGAAATCGATTGCTCAATCATCATACACAGATTGGGATCATTAAATTGACGTGGAGACAAATTGACAGACAACATTAAGGGTGCAAGCCCCATTTTTTCCCAACGAACCAGAGTTTCACAAGCCGTTTGAACCACCCATTCGCCAACAGGTACTATCAGGCCAGTCTCTTCCAGCACCTCAATAAATTTGTCCGGCATTATCAAGCCCCGCTGCGGGTGATTCCAGCGAAGTAGCGCTTCAGTGGCGATAATTTCACCTGTTTCCAGGCTGATCTGGGCTTGGTAGTAAAGCTGAAATTCCTGATTGAATACCGCAGAACGTAATTCATTTTCGATCGATAGTCGCTCTACGGCAATTTCACTCATCGAAGGGTAGAACATTTGGTATTTATTGCGCCCCTGCGCCTTGGCCCTGTACATGGCGAGATCCGCATTTTGTAACAGGTCCTTAATCGACTCCCCGTCCTTTGGCGCCACAACAATACCGATGCTCGCCGAAACAATGGCTTCTGTTCTTTGTATGTGGATAGGCAGCTTTAATACATTGAGTACATTAGAGGCGACACTGGCACCGTCCCCTTCTTTCTTTAGATGGTTCACAATAATGCAGAACTCATCACCCCCAAGCCGCCCCACAATATCCGTGTTTCGCACACAGGAATTCAATCGCTTACTCACCGCTACCAGCAGCTCATCTCCCGCCCCGTGCCCCAGAGAATCATTGATGCGCTTGAAATTATCCAAATCAATAAACAGCAGCGCAAAGAGCTCACTTTTCCCTACCGAATTTCGCAGAGACTTGTGGATTTCCTCCAGGATTCTATGACGATTAGAAAGCCCCGTTAAACTGTCATAGTGAGCCATATTTTTCAGCTCTACGGTATGGTTTTCTATTTTTTCCCGCATCATTTCCAATTGAAGTGACACTGCAATTTCAGTTTCATCCAATATGTCAATTTCATCTTTCAGCCACCGATTACCTCTGCCGGTTTTGAGCTCCTGCCGCACTCGTCCAAATTCACCTTTGGTCAACAGTGGCAACAGTGAGGCCTGCCTCCCCAGGCGAGTCACGGGTTTCCAAAACATGGCAACAATAATTGCACAGACAAGGACTGTAGAAATAATACCGCCAATTATATTAAATTGAATCTCACGGTCGATAAATTGCTTTTCCGTTGAGATATTAGCAATAATAGTAAAGTACGCTGCACCATCGAAATTTCTTTCCATGGGCAATAGACCAACCTCATAGCTTTGCCCCCCAACAACAATCTCTTGGTTTTCACTGCGAAGTTGATTAAAGGAAACCTTTCTTGAAAGCAGATCTAAAATATTGCCATTAAGGTCGCGGTGAGTCATGGCCACCAAGTCTGAATGCCAGGCCGATAGAAGCTTGCCCGGCTCTCCTGCATTTTTTATTTTGGTGATAATGCCTATATCTGACCCGGTAATTTCGCTAAATGTACGCAATACATCCGCCATGGACATATCAAATTGAAGAACCTGAAGTTCGTTGTTCTCATTCAGAATGGGTGTTGCTGATCTCAGGAAACAATGGGTTTGACACAAAATCCAGCTATCGGGCTCCCCGGTCTCAGCAATATTCGACAAATGTTTAGCCTTGTGATCAATCTGGCTACCCCAGGTTTGAATAACTTGTCCATGCCGGTTGAATAAACCAAGACCTTCCAAGCCCCAATTGATTTGAATGTACTCCCAATGTTGATCCAAAGTCAGTACAAGGGGTTCGCCGGCCTTTTCAGAGGACTGGGTCTCCAACAGTGGAATGATATCGCCGAGTTGCAACAGGTGGTTGTGTGACTGGCGTATGAGGCCAGACACTTCATTGGCATAGCGCTCGAAATTACTTTCATGCTGATTGTCAGACAGTCGATTGAGCTGCAATTCACTCTGCAAGGCCACCATACCACTCAGCGTTGCGAGAAGCAGGCTCACAACAACGAAGGCTTTGACTTTCAGACTGACAAACATAAGCAGACCTTTAGAAGTGGTAACCCACCTGGAAAAGCAGCATATTCCAGTCTTTTTTCAAGCTGGTGGGGTCTGCATTATCCAGGGCGGTCAACCAGCCAACACCTGAAACATGGTGTAGCTCTGTACTCACTATCCAGTGCTCATTGATTTCGTATCGAAGGCCCAGCGTTGAGTCTTTGGCAAACGCCGCATAAGCGGGTGGGTTACCTGTTGCGACGCGGTCCTTGCCGTCTTTGTCATCCTTGTTCCCGTAATACACATCGTATCGTGCCAACAGGTACCACTGAGGCAGAAACTCGAAACGTGTTTGGATATACCATGACTCGCCCGTATTCTCGCTGTGAAATCCCGGGAAGTAAAAATCAGATACCCTCGCGTCGAGAAGTTGATATTCCGCGGTCACCTGCCAGCGTATCTGGTTGTACTCAACAGAGAAGAGAGTCAAATCCAACTCCAACTCTCCGTCGATAAAAGGGAGCAGAGGATTGGGCGGGCCCGGGTCGACATCGCCGGTTAAATTAACCCGGCTAATGCCGGCACGAATGCGTCCGCCGTCATATTCGGCCATCAGTCGAGCAAACCAGAGCTTGTCATTTTCAATCGTGGTACCCGGCGAAAATAACGACATGTCCTCAATCGTATCATCGTTAATTAGAGCCTTACCCGACAGCGCATCAAACTGAAGCAGCACACTGCCCATTTCTTTGTAACCATGCACACCGATGCTGTCGGATGAGTGATATATCTCTCGGAGCGTATCCGGATAAATTGATTCAGGCAGTAGAATAGAGTCACGGGTTGTCATTACATCCCGGGTTTCATTATAGAAACCATAGGGGTTTTTCAATCTGCCCGCCCTAACGCCTAATCCATGGCTAGCGCCATTTAAGAGATTGATGTCAATCAGACCAAAGTCCAGCTTTATGTCATCGGGCGCCGAATCCCCGGCCTTCAAATACAAAGCCTGGGCCGACAAATGGATGCGGGGTGTGGCTTTCCAGGACGCTCCAATGCCCAATTCTGTCAACTCTGTGCTGACCGATTCGCTGTCGCCAAAAAAATTGTTGTGATCTGTGGCGATCAGCCCTTGACTGAGGAAACCGTGCCATCGTATCGATTGCTCCTCATCTGCCTCGGCGGCTTCAAATGAAAACAGCCCCAGAGTCAGAAGCAGCGCTCCGTTAATTGACTTCAATTTTACGCACCTTAGCACCTTTATGGTCCTCGTCTGTGTAGCCAATCGCTCCAGGAGTGGCGGAAATTTTCAACAGCATTTCTTCCAGGTCTTTAACCTGTACCGGCGGGGAGCCAATCCCGGAATACAAATAGCGATCCCAACTGCGACGCAGCTGGTGAGGGATCATGGCCAACACACCCTGTACAAATTGTTGGTGGATGGGGTTTCTGTCAGTTAATACATACACCGTGATGGGTGTACCATCTGACCACTCCCGTTTACGCATGGAAAAAATGCCTCGCGCCACGTTTCGGTCAATATGTGTTATCGGAGTATCGGGATGAACGATTAAGGCCACAGCATCAACAGAGGGGGGAAATACACAAAAAAGCAGTGTAACAATGATGGCAGATGCACTTCCTTTCATCTAAATCTATCCGCCTTCCTAAGCTGCGTTTAAAGGTCGCGCACGGTGTGCGCACCCTGAAAATTATAGCAAAGGATATTTAAACGACACGAATATGAAGAGAATTATGCCAAACTTGATCATATTGGCATCAGAATCATCAGAAAAGTCCTAGCCAATGAACTCATCGTCATGGAAAGATGCAGCGCCCGCCAGACCCGGCTAAAGCGCTCACCGATGGTTCGGCACTTCGCTCGGTGAAACACCATAGTGGCGTTTAAAAACCCTGGAGAAATGTGAGGCACTGGAAAATCCCACTTGAAATGCAAGGTTTTCCACATTTGAATTCCCTTTGCGACTAGACAGAATCTGATGTGCCATGGCCAAACGTTTGCGCAATAGGAGCCCGTGAATAGACTCCGGCTCATCTTCAAATAATTTGTGCAGGTAGCGCAAAGATATTTTCTGAGATGCCGCGATGCGAGCATTATCCAGGCGAGGATCCGCAATATTATTTCCGATAAACTGCCTGATGCGCCGCCTTAGGGCCTCTTGTGCACACTGACTTTCCTGAGCCCCTCGATGCAAAACCGACGAACTGAAGGACAGTGCAATAAGATCCATTAAATTACCGGACAACTCTTCCGAATATCCTGACTCTTCGTTGCTCAATTCGTGAGCCAGAGAGAAAATGAAGTTGCGCATTACGGCCGCGATCCCGGATTGGCCATCGAGTGCAATGGCAGTATATTTATCCGGCTCAGTCAGGTAACGAGAAATTAACTCCCGGGGCATTTGTAAAACAAACTGATGAAAGGGAGACTGGAAAGAAAGTGAATAGGGTGAGGTACTCTCATACATGGCAAAGCTGCCAGGTGTTAACAAGGCCTCGCGGCCGTGTTGCCGCACCACACACTCCTGCTCCAGCTGAAAGCTTATCAAAAAGTCTTCTTCTGGTGACTGAGCCAATTGCTGCCTGGATCTCACCGCAATTTGAGGCTGTGCCAACACCTCTGAAAACCGTATTTTGCCAAGGTCCAAACCGCCCACTAACAGCCCGTCAAACTGCATTGCGTCATACCCCTTTGGGCTCTCGATATCGAGGTGGACATATTCGTCACTGATCACATCACGCCAGTAATCGAACTTTTCACCCGGCCGGGCGCTGTCCAAATTCCGCCTGTATCCACCCTCTATGATCAATGACATAAGAGTCTACCTGTTAGTTTGCCCTGCATAGGGCAACAAGCCCGTTTCACCGTGACACATAAGGTACTCAAACTCCGCATTATCGCCCGTAAGAACGCTAACTTCATGCCACAGCTTGAGCTTCATTGATTCACCATAAATCTCTACGAGGTTCATGAATTTGCCAAAGATCTTCAGGTGTGTCGGGTGGCTCTTGGCCCACGCCTCAAACGCTAATATATCTGCTGCATACCCGAGGCCAAAGGTTTGTTTGTCCAGTCTATCACTCGCATCAAGATTCTGCATAAGTCGCATGCTGTAACACCGGGCCTCCTCCGGGTGAGCAGAGAGAAAATCCATGCCCTCCCTCAAGCTGGGTGCCACTTCCTCCCGATAAAATGCGCCCTCCTCGGGGCTGCATTCACGCCAATCCTGTCCCGAGCGAATGATACACATCTTAGCCGGGGGGATAATGCGGATTCGACGCCCATCATCGATGCGGTAGGAGGTCATCTCGGGAAGGTCTGCCCCTCTACACACCAGATCACCCTCACCTGACGCCTGAATACGATCTCTCATTGCACCCGGGTAGCCATGTTCTTCAATAGGCCCCTCTAATGTCGTTGCGAGATTAGCCGCCCCGTGTACTTCGGGGCTCGAATGCAATGTTTCCATATGAGTCAGGGGCACTTCGAACACTTCACGCCAATAACCTACGCCCTCAGTGTAACGTGCCGGGTCCTGCCAGAAGTGGCTCACTGCGGTCTGTTGCCACCATTGGCGGTAGTCACTATCGCGCCAGTAGGCAATGATCACGCGGTTTTCGATACCAGCCTTATCCCTAAAACATGCAGACTCCAAGCGCAATGGGGCAAATTCCAAGCCGAGTAGACAATCTTGATACCAACGTTCAAACGAGCGCGATTCAGGCCCCTGCACACCAAAATAGGCACAGGTTAACGTTTCCATATCGGCAGGCCACTGTGCCGCCCAGGCAGGTGCAGGCGGCACCCAGTCAGGTGGCATCTGATGGCGGTGGCATCTACGTCTCAAAACACTCTTCATAGCTCCCTCCCGAGAACATCATTATAGCTCGGCAGCCAGTGGCTCGTCGGCAGTATCCAGTGAAAGTGCCTCCATTCGACTGGGGAGCGGCTCTGTCAACAATACGTCGGTTCGCGGTTGCGGGTCCGTGTTTAGCAACAAACGGGTCACATCTGGCCTGGCATAGTGCCCCACCGGGTCGGCAAAACATTTGGCCATGGTGATGTCCTGCAGATCCAGTTCGGCAATCAGCAATCCCTCTTCAGAGGGATCCAAAGGCGTGCACAAAGGTTTACCGTCTGGCCCATAGATTTGCGCATAACCGCCCCCTTGTGACAGTAGCGAAGCGTGTAATTCGTTCTCAACCAAAAGATCAATCATTTCTGCAGAGACCATTCCGCAGGGAGCGATCACAAAACATTGCCCCTCTGCAGCATAGACTTGCGAGGCCCGGTTATTGAGCTCCGCTCCCAGTGCATAGGCCTCAGGATAGGTACTGAATGACGGCCAGGCGCCCAGGTGAATTTGCTCGTGCTGACTGAACATTGCATATTTAGTTAAAGGCTGTAAATGCTCCCAACAAGACAGCTGCCCAATTCGCCCAAGCGTGGTGTCAACAACTTGCAAGTCCGAACCATCTCCCTCGCCATAGACCGTCCGCTCCATGTGGGTTGGCTTTAGTTTTCGCCGCCCGCTGATCAGTTCGCCTTCCGGACTAAACAAGAATTGTGAAATATAGAGAGATCCGTTGTCCCTTTCACTCGCGCCCATAGAGACAAAAATACTATACTCTTTTGCCAATCTAGCTATTGCCTGGAAAGCCTCTCCTCCCGCCACCAGACTATTCTCATGGTAGTCGACAAAATACTTCATATTGAGAGCGGTATTGTTTAACCAAATGTACCAGGGATAACCCGGAATCCAACACTCGGAAAAAGCGACCAGGCGACACCCCTGTGCCGCTGCTGAGCGAATATAATCTTCAGCTTTTTTTACGCACCCCTCTAAATCCATGAATACGGGTGCGGCTTGCACCGCGGCGGCTTTAAATTTACTGCTTTTGTTTTCCAACACTTTAATTGTCCTCTTGTGATTAAAAGCTGTATCTGAATGTTGCGCCGTACTCCCTTGGGGGGCTATACACCGCAGAATGAAATCCCAGGCCATAGTTAGAGTTGCCACTAACCACCATTCTCTCGTCGCCTAAATTCTCGCCGTAGAGAATAAACTCCATATTTTCAGTGATCGAATAGCGCAGCGAGACGTTCCATAATTCTGAAGCCTCCTGGTAAAGGAAAGTGGAGTTCTGGGAGTCGTTAAACAATTCATCGGTATAGGAGTAGTCGAGACGCAAAGCCAACTCCCCTTCATTCAGCGGTATTCCGTATTCAATGCCGATATTAAAAGTACTCTCTGGTGTGTTAACCAGCTTGGCGGATTTATCTATGGCGGAAGACAATCCCTCTATAGGGTTAATGGATGCGTATTCAGCATCTGTATAACCATAACCAACATCCAATTGAATATTTTCAGCGAGTAATGCCGTTAACTCAAATTCGACCCCTTTGATATCCACTGTGCCGGCATTGGCCGTCACAGGTCCTCCCAAATTATCAAAAAATGTCACTTGCACTTCATCATAATCTGAGAAAAATGCCGCGGCATTAAATCGCAGGCGATCATCCCAACCTTGCCACTTCAGTCCTATTTCATGGGCATCAACGGTTTCAGGTTCGAAGGTGCGTGGCGCTTCGACTGACTCCACATAGCGCAATACAAAACCACCGCTTTTAAATCCCTGCGAGAAACTGTAATACAACAGAGTGCCGTCAGAGAGTGTGGCATCCAATCCGAGTTTGAACGTGGTTTCTTCAAAGACATCACTTGTGCGACCACTGCCATTACCCACTAAGGGCGAAAGACCCGGGGTGAATATTCCGTCTTCATTGACAGCACCTGGAAAAAACGGCAAAGGATTTCCTTCAATATCTGCCGCGAGATATTGCGTGTATTCGTACACTTTTTCGTCTCGGGTATGACGTACTCCACCTGTTATTGCAAAGGTATCATTGATATCCCAGGTCAGCTGGAGATAGGCGGCTTCACTGTCGTTGTCGATATCTGCAAAGTTGTTGAGACCTGCGGGAAAACCTGCGGCTAAATCTGGCGTTGGCAAGAACAGAGGCACAAATACATTGTCGGTGCCCTGCTCTTCAAAATAATACAAACCCGCCACATAGCGAATGTTCCCTTCCAGCAAATCACCGGTGAGTTGTAACTCATGACTAAATTGCTCATGGTCATAATCCGGGTTATTCACCTCTGTAATAGAGTGTGGAGAGTTGTCGGGGTCTGAGAAAAAGTGCCCGTCGGTTTCCCGATAGGCGACCGTGTATTTAAGATCAAAGCTGTCACTATGGTAGCCACTTACCAGCGATACACCATTAATAGACAACTTGGTACCGGACTCACCAGAAATTCCCGTTGCATAGGTAATGTAATCGTCACCGCGCGTGACATACTGGCTCAAATCAGCCAGACCGGTCGCGATATCACCGAAGGTATGCAAACCGTATCCGATCACACCGGCGCCACCCGGTGTTCCGTCAGGAAACTGCGTTGTAAAGCCAACCGATGTAGATGCAGCGCTTTGTTCATTGATTTTGGTATGATCCGCGCTCAGCTGAAAATCCCAGTTGTCGCCGGCATCATAAACAACGGTTCCCCTGAAAGAGAGGCGGTCCTCATCCCCCAACTGATCCCCGATTAAGACACGCTCTACGTAACCATCTCGGTTTTTGCTGGACACAGCAAACGTGGTGCGAATGTTGTCAGACAGGGGAATATCAACTGAGGCACGAACGTCCTGGCGACTCATGTTCCCCGCGCTCACCTCAAACTTTCCCTGAAGTTCTTCGGCGGGTTTGCGCGAGGTAATGCTCATTGCCCCACCAATTGTATTGCGACCAAATAAAGTGCCCTGAGGGCCGCGCAGAACCTCAATACGTTCGACATCCAACACATCCAGCACACCGCCAACCGAGCGAGACATATACACTCCGTCAACATAGGTGCCCACGCCGGGGTCGGTGGTTAAGCTAAAGTCGGTATTGCCAATTCCGCGAATAAACACTGCGGCGCCAGAGGACAAACCACCAATCGGAGAGGTGGTGTCAAAAACCAGGTTGGGTGTGAAGTTCGCCACATCTGAGATGTCATCGATTCCCTTATTTTCCAGGGACCTGGCAGTAAATGCCGTAACGGCAATGGGCGTTTCCTGAAGGCTTTCTTCTCGTTTTTGTGCGGTCACAACCACTTCCTCCAACTCAAATCTGGAGTCGTTGGCCCGGGCGGTGGTACTAATAATTGCGGGCAGAACACAAGCGATTGCCAAAGGGCAAAGACGTAGGGTGTTAATTGGAATATTTTTCATGCTCTCTCATACCTGAATAATAATTATTGGTGGGTATGGTGAGTCTATGCCTGATGATTACAGACGAACATGCACAGGAAAGCACTGATTCATGACAATTTGTGCACATGTAAATTATCAGTGGGTAAACGTGATTCTGCTGCCGGGTGCTTCAGAGTGCAGCACTAAGTTATTTTGACGTTCACTGCTCTCCTTCAAACAGAGCCCGCTTATTCTCAAGGGCACCAAGCAAATGCGATCTGAGTTTCTGCACACGAGCAGTTTTCCGTAAGTCGGTATGACTGAGCAACCACACCGACCAATCAGACCGCGGTAGTGATACCGCGAGCTTTTTCACTTGAATGTCAACCAAACTGTCGGGCATATAACAAGGCATACGGGCGATCCCAAATCCCGCCTTTACTGCCGCATACATACTGCTCAAGTCATCAACTCTCAAAGCAATGCGAGCGCCAGGGAAGTGCTCCTCAGCCCATGGCGGGAGTTGCGGTTCACCGCTCCAGCAAACAATTCCCACCTCGCTCGCAGGATCGATATCACGGCTAGCGTACAAGGCGTGCTGAAGCCCGGCGACACTGCGACCCACCAGGTAATCTGGCGGTCTCGAGGTTAGGCGAATAGCGATATCGGCCTCGCGATTGGCAAGATTTCGCAGGCCCTGACTCACCATCACATTTAATTCTATTCCGGGGTACTGCTGGCTAAAACCCGCCAAGGCCTCACTGAGACAATACTCAAAGATATCGTGGGGCATGGTGATATTTACGGGCCCCTCAAGGCGCGCGTCTTGCCCAAACAGCGTACGAGAGATCTGTTGACTCTGTGCCTCAATGGCCTCCGCCTGCGCCAGAATAGTATCGGCGGCCTCAAGCATTTGATATCCGCCCGACTGGCGCTGAAACAACTGCACGCCATGTTTCTCCTCCAGCGCTTGAATACGTCTGGATACGGTTGAGTGGTTAACGCCAAGCGCCCGTGCGGCAGCTGAAATACTGCCAGAGCGCGCCAGGGCAAGAAAATAACGAATATCATCCCAATTGTTCATCTGTGCATTTCCGCGGAACATGTTTGCATTTTTTGCGAATTTATCAACAGTCTAGGGCATCGTAGAATGCCTGTCGATGGCAACCAGCAGGCTGCCCTAACTGATAAACTGATGAGGTGAACTATGGACCCGCTATTTAAACCACTGCAGATCGGCTCCCTGAATTTGGCCAACCGGGTGCTTATGGCACCTTTAACGAGAGGTCGTGCCACAAATGATGGCGTGCCAACCGCCATGATGGCCGAATACTATTCACAGCGGGCAAGTGCC
>CAJWCA010000137.1 GCA_913020395.1 uncultured Cellvibrionales bacterium
GTCGCCCGCTTGCAGCAGCGCTTCACTTTCAGTGCCCGCTAAAAAGGGTTGGGGCAGTTTGACAAAGGTAAGCATTAATACAACCGCTAACACGATACAAGTCACCGCCAGCATCAGTGCCTTCAGCATTCGCACAGAGATATTCCCTTAGTCATTCACCAGTGCCCGATAGTATGAGACTTATAAAAGAATGACAATATCTCTTTTAACTATGCCGACTCACACAACTATGCCGACTCACACAAATAGGCGTCCAATCCCGTCTGCCGCATCAAATACGTTGCCAACTCACTGCGCCTGCCCCCTTTCGGCGTGATCAAATACCGATACGCAGGATCCAACTCCTCCAGGCGCCACGCAGAGAACTGATAGGATAATTAACACAGCTCTCCCGATGCCCATGTTTAAACTCTTGCGGTAAACGAACATCCACCCAACGCACTTCTTTTTCAGTGTGACTGAGCAATTCTTCTTCACTCAGCGTTTTGATCAGCGCCGGGCGCAATACATCATCAAACGCCTGTTCATCCAAGCAACCCAGCACGCCCGCCTCAACCATGCGCACATTAGCATTGCGGGTGGTGTGGGCAACCAGAGACTCGTCGCCAAAGTATTCGCCTGCCCAAAGTTCAATCGGTTTTTTAAGACCGCCACCCGGGCCGCTGCTCACTTCCGCCTGCCCTCTTTTAATCAGATAAAAAGCATTGCCCGGTGTATTTTCCTGAACAATCAATTCACCCGCCTCAACGTCGCGGTCCTCCAGGCGGCTAAACAGTTCATGCAGTTTAACGGGGCCAAGGTGTGCGGCCAGAGGAGTTGTCAGAAACACTCCGCACCACTCTTCCTCAAATTCATCATCAATCAGTTCATCATCGGGCAAGTCACTCATCGCTTCGAGGTGCACCACATCGAGGGAGTGTGCTTCGGAGCTGGCCAGGAGCTCGTCGATAAAATCAACACTGACAACCAGCAGCTCCCCTTCTGATTTGGCTTTAATGCTGCCACCTTTCTCACCCAACAGATCCTCCAGAGGGTTCAGGCACCAACTTTCCTGATCTGAATAATTCAGGGTCGAACGATCGGCCATAGAGTGCCTCACCTCAACGCTGCCACTCAGCAAGTAGTGATGCACTTTACTCGGGCTCGCCTGAGCCTTTATTAAGGTTTTGTTAGCCTTGTGAGTCACACATAACACTTTGTCGAGAAGCTGGGGGATATATTGCTCGGCAATCAAACTCAAAGGATAAAGTTGTTTCACAATGGATGGGAGTTCCACTCGCTCACTCATGGAACCGCCCTCCATCACGCCTGTCCTTCACAGGCACGGGCACCCTATTAAACTGATAGGACAGAAGGACAATCGTCACAAAGACGAAAAATATTAACCACATAATACTACCTCACTGGCAAAATTCGCTCAGGAACTTCGAGTATTAATGCCGTCCTTGAGCACACAAAAGCTCCAGCGGTGTATTTTAAGTATAGGTAGCTTGCGAACAGACTGTCCGCAGGATTGGGGCGAATATAGAAACTTTTGCGCCACTCACGAACCGGCCCTTATAGCCGAAATGACTATTGGCCAAAAACCATAGACACAATGGCCACCCGCACAGATCAAAAGTCGGATTAAGGTGGCACTCATGATGTGAGAGAGCTTACTGGACCGTAATGGTACGGACAGTATCGCGGCGCCCCTCACCGTCGTATGGCAAAGAAATGGTCAACAAACCGTTTTCGTAGCGGGTTTCATGGCCTGTTTTTTTCAAGCGCTGGCCCGTTAAGGTAACGCGGCGTTCAAACGTACCGTAAACAATTTCCTGGGTGAACGTTTGCCTGCCTGCAAAATGCTCAGTATTACGTCTTTTTTCTCCCGCAATCACCAGCTCATTGCCCTCAATGGTAATGCGAATATCGGCCAGCGCCATGCCCGGCATTTCAACGCATATCATTAGCTGATCATCCGCTTCGTAGCTGTCAATCGGCAACAACCCCCAGTGTGTCTGGTCTTTTCCATTGGCCATTCCCTCTTCAAGTGTCTCACTCTCGGAGGGTCTGAACGCGACAAACGCGGGGTTATTGAGCTGACCCAAATGGCTATACTGGTCCGTTATATTCTCCCAGGCATGCTGGGCTTCATTGCGGACACGGTCCACCAATTCTTGAGTTTTCATTGGTCTTCTCCTTTATGCATACACACACAAATAACCTTGTGACAAAGGTATATCAAGCATAGCCTGTGACACCCCGACTTTGTGTATCCACTAGGATGCATTCATTCTGAGCAGCCCTTTTTTGAGAGTCTTTTTTTACTAAGATAAACGCTCAGCATTCAGGTCCAGAGCACTGACCACGCGTTGATAGAGGGCAAAATCAGCGGGCACCATCGGCAAACCCACATCCTCTTGCAACTGAGACTTCCAACGCAGGGACCTGACCCCCGAGCCGCCAATCAAAACCGCGTCGGAGTCAGTCGAGGCGGCACAACAGCGTTTGACACTCTCGATCACCTCCTCGTCTGTGAACTGATACCCTCGCGCAGAGACTAAATCCTGGTTTGGAAATAGCCCTTGCTCCACAAACGTTTCAAACGCGGTGATGTGGTAACCGGACTTTTCGAAAAAGTCACCCACAACCGCTTTCCACTCGGCATCATAATAAGGACAGGACATCGTCAGGTTTTTGGCCCCCAGATCATCCAGCGCATCGAGCACCGCAACACCATTCAAAATAACGGTCACACCACAGCGTTCCGACAGCTCCCTTTCCAGGGCTCGGGCGCCCTCGGCACTTCCCCCGGCCAAATAGGCAAACGCTGGCCCCACCTGGATAATCAGGTCACACCCTGCTGCGGAAAGCTGCTGCGCCGCAATAAGAAGCCCCTCTGCTGAATGTTCGATCGCCTCAAAACTGTAATCAAAACCCGCCGGGGGCAGAATGGTTTGTGTCACCTCAAGCTCACTGGCATGAAGGTCACTGAACTCTTTTAAGGTTGGGTCGAACCAACCTGGCGCGGCAATAATTCCCAGCTTTTTCATAATAGGCTCTCCTGCAGAGTGATGATGCGCACATCATAGCCCAGCCCGAGCAGAAGCTTGCTTGAGCATTTCTCACTACCGCGATACAGAAAGTATCCCTATGTGAAAGTGTCTGGAAAGCTTGTTAGGTAGGGTTCTTACGGGAATTTTGAGGCATTCAGCTCACGGCCAGGCCAGCGGGCAGCCAGTACCTTCGAGGGCGCTTCTGCAAATAGCATTAGTATTGACAATCATTCTCATTAGCGTTTACAATGAGCACACACTGAATTTCACCCCCTTTATTAATGAGAGTGACCAGGATGTACGTTTGTATTTGCCGCGCAATTACCGATAACCAAATCCGTGAAGAAGTTCGCCAGGGCGCCAGCACCCTGCGTGAAGTGGGTCAGCGTCTTGGTGTTGCCAGCCAGTGTGGTAAATGTGGCAAACACGCCCGCTCAGTGATTCGTGAAGCAATATCCAACCGCCCAATGCAAGATCCCCTGATCTGGAACCCCACGGTATAAGTGGTTCTATTTAGACTGTTTTAATCACAATTTTCTGCAATACCTAAATACCCCTCCTCTGTGGAGCTTGGAAACTTAACCAGCGCTGCAGCCAAAACACACTCTGCACTACTACCCCATAGTTTTGGCCCTGCCATGCCAGGCGAGGAAACATAACCCCAGGAGTTAACCGAGACAATAGGCCCAGAACCGGTAAAGTTATTCTCTGCGTCCCGGGCCATAGGCTGAATCCAGGGCCCTCCTGAAGCACCACCTGACAAGCCGCAACTGGGCAGCCACCAATTGACAGACGAGGCCGTGCCCATGTCCTCAGCACAATACATAAAATTGGGGTCTTCACTGTAGGAGTATCCAAGGGCAACGGTCAGGTCACTGTCGTCGCTGGTATTGGCATTGGGTGCTACGCCATAATTTACAGGCAAACTCCCGGCGGCTACGTCCAATACTTCACTGGTGCCCAATTTACCTTTGTGAGACCCCGTGCTGTTGACAACGTAGTAGGCATAATCCCACGCCACATTGTCGGGAAAGGTGCGAGTGGTCCAATTGACATCAACCACACCGAAGGCCGGCTCCCAGCACCCCATGGGGTCATTGTCACAATTCAGGTCTGTGCCCCCACCCGTGGTGCCGTCCTGATCCGGAATAAACAATACATTCCGGGCAAAGGCTTTGTAGGCATCATCGTAGACACAATGGGCTGCGGTAATAATGATGGAAATACCCGGATCAGATTCCGTCATCACCGTGCCGGAGCAGACATAGCCGTTCCAGCTGCGCCGCCAGCGCTTATCTGCAGGCATTTCAAAATACACACGACCTGTTGCTGTTTGTACCGGACCACCTGAAACCCATGCGGCATTGGTAATGACACCAGATGGAGGTTCAACACCCTCACCCGTGTCCACGCTAAACATCACGGTTGCTGAACTTTCGCTATTGCCCCCTCGCTTCGCTGTGTCTCTGGCCTCCACATGCCAGCCCCAATCCCCATTGGTAAACCCCTGCAAAGACACAATCCAGGTGCCTTGTGAGTTTTGACTTGCCGCAAAGCTATTACTGCCACCATCTGGAAAGTGAATGACTACAGACACTGATCGCAGCCCCACATCATCACTCACATCCACGGAAAAAACGTGGGCGGCCCCGATGGTATCGCCGGGGCCGGGGTTCATAGAGCTCTCATCAATCGTTGGCGCAGTAGTGTCAGTAGATCCACCACTGCCTGAAGGTTTACCGGTTGTGACCTGCCCTCCTCTCAAAGGCTCAACTGAGTGGCCGTGTGCTTGCAGGGTGCCATCTCTGCGGCGCAAATAGGCCAAACCCCGTTCATCCAACAATAAATCTCTTGGGGTCGCCTGTGCCCGACGCTCTGCAGTCCAGTACTTTGCAATATCTGCCTTTCCATTGGCGTGATCGGGCACCGATTGCGCATGGGCGGAGACTGTGAATATTCCCTGCACCACGAGCGTGGCAATGAACAACAGAACCTGGGTAAACGGCATAAGGGCCTCCAATGGAATCTGAACAGCTGCGCCTGTAATAAGATAAGTATAGAGCGCGCCTTCCTGCCTGGCATCGAATTCTTCTTTTTAAGACAGAAACAGTCTCACAAGCTCGTGCTTTAGAGGCAGAGCATCTATAGCGGTCAAAGCCACAGGTCCGGCGGCAAAATGTTTCAATTTATTGGCTTGTGGCTTTCTAATAGACTATTTTTAGCAGAGACAGAGGTCTCATTGATTGAATATTCTGGGTGAATTGTATCAATAGCATTAATAGGCTGAGAAAACACATAGTCCCAACCGGCTTGTTGGCTATGTGTGCGGCCACGCATTCTTTGGCCCAGGGTGTTATAAACCCTTTCGAACTGAGCCTAGAAGAACTACTTCGCTTAACCGTTGTGACTGCTGCAGCAGGGTATGAACAGAAGCTCAACAACATTCCCGTCACCGCCACGCACGTTTCCCGCCCTCAATGGCAAGCCAGTGGTGCAACCACTATCGAAGACATTCTAATCGCAGTGCCCGGCGTTCATATTGGCATAGAAACACTAGCCGTTGCCTCTCCGGTTCCCAGCATACGGGGGCTGTCCGGTGATTTTGGCCGCAGCATTAAAATGCTGGTTGATGGTGTGCCCCTGGAAGACATCGGTTTGGGTGGTCGCCCCTTCTATGAATATCCGATGATTGGCAACCTGCAAGGTATAGAAGTTGTTAAAGGGCCCGGTTCTGTTGTTTATGGTGCCGACGCTTTTGCCGGCGTCATTAACCTGGTTGTGCCTGACCCCGGGGACTCCTCCAACAACCAAATCACTGTACGTACCGGTGAGGATAAACACCGCGACTTCATGTTCGCCCACGGCGGCGAGGGCAAGGCGGGGCTCACACAGGACATGGCCTGGTATGTCGCGGCAGAATATTCCGAATCGGGCACGCAGTCCGGGCGTGTGGTTGACACTGACTTACAAAGTTTTTTTGATGGCATTTTTGGCACTGCGGCTTCATTTGCCCCGTCGGTGCTGAGTGACCAACACACCTTGTCCAACATTCATATAAAGTTGAAAAAAGGAGGCCTATCACTAGACCACTTTGGACTAAAAGGTAAAGGCAGCGCACGCACCGGTGCTGCGAACTCTCTGGATCAAAGAGGTTATTTGACTGCCTCCAACTACAGCACCCGATTGACAACGGATCTGAACAGCTGGGATCAGGCACTGATCGGGGATTTTGATCTGTCGGCAACCTACACCTTGCAAACCGAAACCAGTCGCTGGGATGTCTTTCCCCCCAACTCGCTTTTTCCTGTGGGTGACGACGGCAATTTATTTTCCCCAGGCGGTGGCCTGGTGTTTTTTCCAGACGGTGTGAGAGGCTCACCTGGACACAGGGCTAAACGATATGACGTGCGCCTGACACATCAATTTACCGGTGGCACTCAACATAAGATCCGCTGGCAAATAGGCGCAGAGAAAGTATCTTATCGAGTGGTAGAAAAGAAGAACTTTGGTGCCGGTGTCCTCAACGGGATCACTTACCCCAGCGACGGCTCTCCTTATATTTCTGAAGGTTTGATTGATGTCACGGGTACACCCGATGCCTATCAACCCAGCGCAAGTCGGCAATTCTGGTGGCTCTCTTTCCAGGATGAGTGGGCCGTGAGCAATACGGTTTCTATTTCCCTGGGAGTGCGTTATGACCACTATTCCGATTTTGGCGGCACAAGTAACCCCCGGCTAGGGTTGAACTGGAGCCCCCGTGAGGAACTGGGTTTTCGCCTGTTTTATGGCACGGCATTTCGTGCACCCAAGTTTACAGAGCAAAACAACCGGAATAACCCCTCTACACAGGGCAACAGAGACCTTAAACCCGAAACAATCGATACCGTTGAAGCCGGG
Source organism: uncultured Cellvibrionales bacterium (assembly GCA_913020395.1). Lineage (GTDB taxonomy): Bacteria > Pseudomonadota > Gammaproteobacteria > Pseudomonadales > Cellvibrionaceae > CAJWCA01. The sequence goes on from CAJWCA010000137.1 coordinate 6,936, forward strand.
TTTCGCTATCAGATCACTGAAAACCTAACGTTGGACAGTGCAGTGTATCACTACGAAACTGAAGATCTCATTAATGCTCAAGTGGTGCCTGGCTCGGGAGACCCAACCCGTATTTTCCAAAATACCATTGGTACCCGAGGCAAGGGTTTTGAATTCGATTTGCACTGGAAAACACTCGACAATCTTTCGCTCAACTTCAACTATGCCTACAATGATGTCAAATCGAGCAATGGCGATATAGTACCCGGAACGCCAAGTGACTTAGCCTATCTCGGCTTTCATTGGCGGTTCGGCAATAGTATTTCCTGGCTTGCCGGTATTAAATATGTGGGCGGTCGCGATCGCTTAGACGAAGACCCTCGTGCGCCGCTGGAAAACTATACACTGGCCACCTCAAACCTGAGCTGGACACTTCATGAACAGTGGTCAGTCTCCTGGATTATTAACAACCTGGGTGATGAAGATGCCCGGGAATACATGCCACCCGATGCTAATTTTATCAACGACCTGCCTTTAAATGGCAGACAACAGAAGCTGGAGCTGAAATACTTTTTTTAGTTTAACCCCTTTTCTCGCGCCCCCCCGTTTAACCCTGTAACAACTCACCCAAAAGCGAGAATAACCATGACCAATCAATTCAGAAAAAACGCGCTTTGCAGCACCATCTTGGCTCTGTCCCTGACCATGGGCGCCTGTTCAACGGATACACACACAAACCAGCAAGAAGATAAACCGTCGAGTACCGTTCAAAACAATCATCAAAACAACGACCAAAACAGCGCTCAGCCCGGCCAACCGGAACCCGTGCAATCACTGCCTGCAGAAGCCGAAATTCGCATCGACAGCATCAAAAAATCAAAACCACAGCTCGCGGTACTGGAGGAACGTGGTGCGGTGCCTGGACGTGGACAGACTCGGGATATGACCGTGACCAGAACTTCAGCGCTAAGCATGGTTGCCCCACATGAAATGACCGTCGCCCCCCACCACTATCAGCAACAGGATACGGAAAACTACCTGGCACAAAATGAAAACCCTGTGAAACGCGTAGAGGAAGCCGCCGTATCTACTTTTAGCATTGATGTCGATACCGCCGCCTATAGTAACGTTCGCCGCATGATTATGCGCGAGGGTCGACTACCACCGGCCGACGCGGTGAAGGCCGAAGAGTTTATAAACTATTTCAGCTATCAATATCCTGTACCTGAGCAACAGGAACAACCCTTTTCCTTTAGCACTGAAATCGCCCCCTCGCCCTGGAATGCAAAAACACATTTGCTACAGGTGGGATTAAAGGCCTACGAACCTGAACTCAGTGAACGGCCCGCCAGCAATCTTGTTTTTCTGGTTGATGTATCGGGAAGCATGCAGTCTCCATTCAAATTGCAACTGGTGAAACAGTCACTGCGCATGCTGGTGAACCAAATGAACAAAAACGATCGCATATCACTGGTGGTCTACGCCGGTGCTGCGGGCATGGTACTGGAGCCTACTGCAGGGGATAAAAAAGCCACCATCATGAATGCCATCGACAACTTAAGTGCCGGCGGCTCCACTAATGGCGGCGCGGGCATTCAACTGGCCTACAATATTGCGCGCCAGGGATTTATAGACGGCGGCATTAACCGGGTCATTATTGCCAGTGACGGCGACATGAATGTTGGCACTGTGAATCACGAAGCCTTGAAGGACCTGATCAAAAGTCAGCGCGAGTCTGGCATTGCGCTAAGCACCCTGGGTTATGGCACCGGCAATTATAACTATGCCCTGATGGAGCAACTGGCCGATGTTGGCAATGGCAATGCCGCTTATATTGATTCACTCAAAGAAGCTCATAAAGTGCTGGTTAAAGAAATGCAGTCAACTCTATTAACGGTTGCCAAGGATGTGAAAATTCAAGTGGAATTCAATCCCGCTGTGGTGGCGGAATATCGTTTAATTGGTTATGAAAACCGTCTGTTAAAACGGGAAGATTTCACCAACGACAAAGTGGATGCCGGCGAGATTGGTGCAGGTCACACAGTAACAGCCCTGTATGAAATTGCGTTCAAAAATAGCGGCGGTGAAAAAATTCCGGCGCTGCGTTATGGCAAAGAAACACGCTCTCACAACAGTGAAAACGAATCTGCCAATAACCATGAGGAATTAGCATTTATTAAATTGCGTTACAAAAAACCCGAGGGTGAAAGCAGTATTGAAACGGCCACCCCCATTCTTCGGTCCTCGGTAAAAACGGCTCTTTCTTCGGCATCCAGTGACTTGAAATTTGCCGCGGCAACGGCCGGCTTTGCCCAACTGCTGCAAGGCGGTGAACACACCGGCCAATGGCAATACAGCGATGCCATCAATCTGGCCAGGGAATCCAGGGGGAATGATCCCCATGGCTATAGAGCTGAGCTGATCACTCTGGTAGAGTTAGCCCACACTATTAACCAGGGCCGTAGCGGCAAAAATGACATTGTTTCTGGGCTTACGCAACGATGATTCCCTGATGAAGGCCTATGCCCGAGGTGAGGCACGGGCCTTCAATGAACTCTACAGTCGACACAAAGACGGGCTGTATCGCTTCTTACTTCGCGCCAGCCCCAGCCAGACAATCGCGGAAGACCTGGCCCAGGAAACCTGGGCTTCGGTCATTAAACGGGCGTCGGCCTACGAAGCAAAAGGCTACTTTAAAACCTGGCTCTACACCGTGGCCCGCCACAAACTCATCGATTTATTACGCAGCCAAAGCCACAAGATCCAAACTCAGGTTCAGTCAGACACAGAAGTAGAAGAAAGAGTTGTCAGCCACGATAACGAAGCGCTCAGTGAGCTCAATGTTCATCGCCTGCTAGAGAAAATAAAACAACTACCGGCCGAACAGCGGGAGGCCTTTGTACTTAAAGAAGAAGGTTTCAGCCTGGCTGAAATCTCAAGCATTACCCACGTTGAACAAGAAACGGTCAAGAGCCGAATTCGCTATGCCCGAACACGCCTTCGAAACGATCTGGGCATTTCAAAGGAGGTGGTGTCATGAGCACCAAAGAGGACAAAACTCTCAGTCAGTTATATCAACAGGCAGAGAACCCAAAATCACCCGAGAAGGTCGATAACTATGTCTTGGCTCTGGCAGAGCAGGAAGCCGAGAACATGCGCCCTTCCCGCTTTGGTCCCCAAACTGTTGCGGCTGTTGCGAGTGCTTGTGTGCTAGTGCTCGCGGTGAGTTTTGTCTTTAATAATCCGTCGGAAGACCTTCAAAGAAACACGACGCCTGCCGCCTATCAACCCCAGTTTGAACAAGAGTCTGCGCCGGCTGTCCGCTTGCAAGCTAAACCGGTCTCGAGCCCGGTTACCTCATCGGCAAAGGGGCAGGCATTATCACCTCGAAGCCCCGATACCATTACCGAAGCCAAAGCCGAAACCGAAACTCACGACCCCCGTACTGAGATGGACACATCCCGGGCTTACGATATCGGGGGTGCTGCGTCTTTACATGAAGAGTCAGTGGAAGAAGCCGTCACAGAGAGTCGAACAAGTACAATGTCAACGCTGGAGCGGCAAGACAACAACAATGCAGTCCGACACTTAAAGAAGTCGGCCAAACAGGCGCTAAGCGACGACAATGCCGCCACCGAGGTATCGCCTGCCAACGTGGTATCAATGCCACTGAGAATGTCCCCACCGCCCAGGGAAAAACAGAAGCTGGATACCGTAGAGCTCGAACACATTGAAGCCCTGCTCGAACAGAAGAAGTATGCCGAAGCCAGTGCCCAATTCACGCGGTTCAAGGAACGTTACCCCACGCTACTCGACACCCCCCGTATACGATCCATAATCGAAACGCTGGCCACCCATTCGACACAGGATAAGTAATTCTCCAGATGCAAACAGATGGGCAAGTTCAGGAATTTCACGTTTCAGTTGATACATCTAAGGAAGGTGAAATAACACCGGTCACTCTGCTGGCGGATGCCAGTGGATTGTCCAAGGGGCAAATAAAAGAGGCAATGTTAAAAGGTGCGGTGTGGCACACCCGGGCAGGCCGAACACAACGTGTGAGAAAAGCCAAAAAAATCCTCAAACCAGGTGATGAAGTGCACCTTTATTACAATCGTGACATACTTCAAGAAACCCCACCCCAGGCCCAACTCATTGCAGACGAGGTGGCTTACAGTGTTTGGTATAAACCCTATGGCATGTATTCCCAGGGTTCAAAATGGGGCGACCACTGCACCATCAGCCGTTGGGTAGAAACACACCTACAACCCCAGCGACCCGCGTTCATTATTCACCGGCTCGATCGCGCTGCCTCAGGCCTCATTCTTATTGGCCACACAAAAACGGCCACCCGTGCGCTGGCAAAAATGTTTGAACAAAGGCGTTTGAGTAAAATTTATCAGGTGGTGGCCGAAGGTGAATTCCCCCACGCCGAGCAGGCGCTAACCATCAGCAGCCCTATCGATGGCAAACCCGCTCAAAGCCACGCACGTGCATTGTGTTATGACAGCCAAAACAATCGCAGTTTAGTGGAAGTGAAAATAGACAGCGGCAGAAAACACCAGATCAGACGCCACATGGCAGAGCTAGGATACCCCGTGGTGGGAGACAGGCTGCACGGGAACAATACAAGTCACAACCGGGACCTGCAGCTCTCAGCCCATGAGCTGTCGTTTACCTGCC